>NZ_JBIARC010000004.1:0-300920 GCF_042889625.1 Streptomyces sp. NPDC002573
GCGCAGCGGAGTGGAGCACCCTTTACTCGGACCGCGGAAGCACGACACCGGCCAAGAAGCGGGCGGCCCCCACAGTCAGATCACCGCCACCGGCCGGCAACAGCCCACCCCGGCACCTGCCTACCCCACCCCACTCTCCCCTCTTTTGAACGCGTTCAAATCCGAGCTAGACTCGGCTCCACCACTGAGGGGGAGAGGTCGGATGAAGATCGTGATACCCGGGGGAACCGGGCAGGTGGGTACGATCCTGAACCGCGCGCTGACCGCCGCCGGGCACGAGGTCGTGGTGCTGAGCAGGCGGCCCGCGCACCCGGGTGAAGTCCCGTGGGACGGAAAGACCCTGGGCCCGTGGGTCGAGGCGCTCGACGGCAGTGACGTCGTCGTGAACCTGGCCGGTCGTAGCGTCAGCTGCCGCTACACCGCCGACAATCTCCAGGCGATGATGGACTCGCGCGTGGACTCCGCCCGGGTCGTGGGCGAGGCGATCGCCGCGGCCGCCCGACCACCTCGCGTCTGGCTGCAGATGAGCACGGCCACGATCTACGCCCACCGCTTCGACGCACCCAACGACGAGGAGACCGGTGTCATCGGAGGAGCCGAACCCGGCGTTCCGGGCTACTGGGCCTTCAGCATCGACATCGCCAAGGCCTGGGAGCGGGAGCAGGAGAAGGCCGACACCCCGGGCACCCGCAAGGTCGCCTTGCGCTCCGCGATGGTGATGAGCCCCGATCGAGGGGGCGTCTTCGACGTCCTGCTGTGGCTGACGCGGCTCGGTCTCGGCGGACCGGTGGCGGGCGGTGCCCAGTACGTGTCGTGGATCCACGACCAAGACTTCGTCCGCGCGGTGGAGTTCCTGGTCGCCCGGGACGACATCGGCGGACCGGTGAACCTCGCCGCGCCCGCCCCGGTGCCGCAGCGCATACTGATGCGCTCGATGCGCACCGCATGGGGTGTCCCGGTGGGCCTGCCCGCGACGAAATGGATGGCCGAACTCGGCGCCTACGCGCTGCGCACGGACACCGAACTGCTGCTCAAGAGCCGCCGTGTCGTCCCGGGCCGCCTACTCGAAGCGGGCTTCACCTTCGACCACCCGCACTGGCCGGAGGCCGCCGCCGACCTCGTCCACCGCCTGCGCGGGCGTGGCGCCCGCGCACGAACATGACGACGGCCGCGCACGTCGAACCTGGGCAAGGAGTGTCGGCGGTCGGTGACAGGATGGCCGTATGAGTGACCACCTCGACGGCATACTGGCCGCCCCCGCACGGCTGTTGACCGCCGACCGCGCGGAGGTACGCGGCCACATCACTCACCGACACGGGTGCCACTGACGCCAGTGACGTCGCTGACGCCACGGAGAACGTAGGGCGCGAGGTCTTCCTGCAAGCCGAGGCGATCTTCGGCGTCGCGGACGTGACCGCCGCCGAGTTCGCCTCCTGGCTGCACTTCGCGGCGAAGGCGACCGGCCACGAGGAGTACGCCGAGCAGATCGCGACGGCCGAGCCGGGCATGCCGTGGCGCACGGTGTGGGCATGGTGGCGGCCGGCCAACTGGTTCATGGCCCACCCCAGCCTGAACGGCGACTACTACCAGGTCCACCGCCGACTGCACGAAGGCCGGGAGCTCATCGAGGTGGTCGACCAGCGCGGCCCGCTCTGGCTCGACGCGGAGACGGGCCCGCTCAGCGCGGCCCGGGTCGACGACGCCTTCGGGGAACGGCACGTGGTGCGCATACCCGAGAACGCCTTGCCGGAGGGGCTCGAACACCCGACGAGCAGGCTGCACTTGCGGGACATCGGCCTGCCCGCGTGGTGGACGTGCCATGAAGCCTCGTACACGACCCACGCGGCCGACGCCATGCGTCCCCGACCGACGGCGCCCTGTCCGAGGACACCTTGCCCAGCGGTGTGGCCGCCGCGGATCTGATCGCCCTCGGCGCATCCGAGTACGGCGACCTGTACCTGCACCGCCACGACGGGTCCGTGCACATCTGGAGCGGGCTGGAGGGCCCGACGGACCGGACGTTGGTGCCGCTCGCCCCGGACCTCGATGTCTTCACGCGCATCCTTGAGGCCGTCCACCGCTACAGCAACGCCTGCTGGCACCGCACATGCGGTTGCTCGGGGAACTCGGTCACGCCGTTCCGGTGGAAGCGGTCGCTCGTGTCGACCACGCGGTTCTTCCGGCCGCGGCCGTTCCCCCGGGTGCTCGTGCCGCTCGCCGGCCTGCCCGGACATACGTCCCAGGAGCCGCGAGCTCTACGCACATGCCGTGAACAGCGGCTTCGTGCTGACGCAGCCATGCTGCCCGCCGGACACCCGGACTTGTCTGAGATGTACGGGTGATGCCTCATCCGGGCACGGCGGCGGCCCCGTCGGCGACGCCATGACCGCCATGCCGCTCCCGCGTTCTCCCCGCGGAGGTCACCGCACGCCCGGCCCGGTGAGAACGTTGCGCGGGCAGCCGGCGAGATAGCTCGCGAGGTTGTCGTACACCTCCTGGAGGTTGTCCGACCGGGCCGTGTCCGTGTACCAGGCGGTGCCCGGGGTGAGGATCACGTTGTCCAGCGTGCGCAGCAGCCCGGCGTCCTGAGCGGTCATGTCGTCCAGGGCGGCGCCCGCCAGCCGCCCGGTGGTGAGCATCCGGACCAGCGCGCCCTGGTCCAGGAGCGCGCCCCGGCAGGTGTTGACGAGGACGGCGGAGGGCTTGAGGGTGCCGAGGCGCTCGGCGTTCAGCAGTCCGCGTGTGGTTGCGTTCAGGGGGGCGTGCAGCGAGAGGACGTCGCTGCGGTGCAGCACCTCGTCGAGCGGCAGCACGGTGATGCCGGGCGCCGTGCGGCCCGTACGGTTGGCGCCGATCACCTCCATCCCGAACCCGGCCGCGATCCGGGCGACGGCCGTGGCGATACGGCCGGTGCCCACGAGCCCGAGGGTCCTGCCGTGCAGTTCCAGCCCGAGGAACGGCCGGTACAGATGGCTGGCTCCGGCCCGCGTCGCCCGGTCCGCGGCGAGCAGCCGGCGGATCAGGGCCAGCAGCGAGGCGAAGACGTGCTCGGCGACGGCCTGCCGGGAGTACGTCGGGCAGTGCGCGACGGTGAGCCCGGCACGGGCGGCGGCATCGAGGTCCACCCCGTCGAAACTCGTGGAGACCATCGTCAGATAACGCAGCCGGGTGATCCTGCTCAGCAGGCCGGCGGGCAGCTGTGTCCATTCCACGACGGCGAGGTCGGCCTCGCACAGCCGGTGCAGGGCGGTCTCGGGTTCCGGGCGGTCGGTGAAGACCTCGAAGTCCCCGAGCGTGGCGAACTTGGCCCGCCACCACTCGGGCAGATAGGTCGGCTCGTCGAGGTAGACGATCTTCATCGGGCATCACTCCCCCGCAGCTGCGGCAGTGTCCACACCGCGTCGCGCAGGCCCTCGCAGGCCCTCGCGAACAGGACGGGGTCGCGGGCGAGGGCGATGCGGATGTAGCGGGACCCGAGGTCGCGGTCGTGCCAGTAGAAATGGTCGCCGGGGACCACGGCTATGCCGAGGCCGCCGAGCAGTTCGACGACCTCCAGGCCGCTCGGCGACTCGGCCGCGATACGGATCCACTCGACGCTGATGGTGCGCTCCGGTGGGCCTGGCTCCAGTACGGAACCGTCGAGGGCCCGGTGGAGGGCCCTGCGGTTGATCCGGATCAGCCGGCGCACCGAGGCGTCCAGACCGCGCCGCGCCGAGTCGTCGAGATACGCGGTGAGGAAGGTGAGGACGAACGGACTGACGTTCAGCAGCACGTCGTTGTGGAGTTCCACGAGGCCCTCGTGGACGTCGGCGCTCATCGCGAGGATGCTGCACTTGACGTCGAGGGTGGGCCAGGTCTTGCCGGTGTCCTCGATGCAGAGGTAGCTCACCCCGGAGCGGTCCAGCACCGTGTACTGGTCCCAGAGCTCGCCCCGGCCGAAGAAGCGGAACGTCCAGTCGATCACCAGCAGGGTGCCGGTGGCGGCGCAGACGTCCACGACACGCCGGAAGTCCGCGGCGTCCAGGGTGAAGCCGGTGGGGTTGTTGGGCAGCGTGAGGAAGAGCGCCCCGGGCGCGTCGGCCCCCGCCAGCAGCCGGGCCAGCTGCGGTCCGGTCACCGACTCCTCAGCGACGGGGGTGAGCGCGACGCCTCGGCGTACGAGGAGGGCGGCCAGGTTGTCGAAGCACGGCTGCAACAGGCACGCCCCGATTCCCGCGTTCGCGAGGAAGGCCCCGACCAGGTCGATCGAGAGGGAGGCGGAGTAGCACAGCAGCGCATGCGGGTGGCGGATCGCGGAGTGCTGTCCGGCCAGCCGGTAGAACGTCTCCTTGAAGACGTCCTCGATGTCCTGCTGCCGGCTCAGTTCGCTTTTCTCATAGAGGTCCGGCAGGCGCCGGGTGATCTCACGCTGTGCCGCGTCCGCGCGTTGGTGGGCGTGACCGTCGGCGAGATTGATTTCACGATCGAATGCGATCCGCTCGTACTGTGTCAGATTCGGCAGCCGGGTCGGTTGCGTCATGGTTTCCCCCTTCGTTCTCAACAGCCACCGGTTCTTGCCCGCTGTCGTCCTTCTCGGTGCCGTGCAGCCGAATGAGCAGATCGTGCACCACGAGCGCCGCGGTGAGGAATTGCCAGAGATCCGGACGTGCGATGAGTACCGTGGACAGGCCGAGAGCGAGTGTTCCGGTGACGAGTTGACGCCGCCTTTTCCGCGACCTGAACAACCGGAACTTCGCGCCTATCATGGCCGCTCCTCCTCCCCGTTTCCTCCACGATACGGAGGCCGGCACGGTGCGGCAACGGCCGTCTGTACCGACGGAGCAGCCGCCGATAGTCTGGGTAACCTCCGGGCGCGGCCATCGCGTTCACCGGTTGTGCTGAGGTAGCGATCATGGTCTCAAGCCAGCGCCACGTTGAGTTCGAGACAGTTCTGCGGGATCTTCTCGACAGCCCCGCGATATCCGGAGGCAGAAAAAAGTTGGCGCGCGCGCTCGGCGTGAACGAGGCGACGATCTCCCACTATCTCAACGGCCGCATCAGGCCCAGTTTCGAGACTCTCGTGCGCATCGCCGACCACTTCAATATCAGCCTGGACTATCTGGTGTTCGGCGAGCGCCCCCGGGCTCAGGCGGAGGACGACCCGGCCGGTGTGCGCGCGCAGATCCGCCGGGCGGTCGTGGAGGCCAGTGACGCGAGCGGGCGCCATCTGGACATGGTCACGCGGATCAGCCGTCGGTTGCAGGCGAAGATCGACGAAACGGCCAGGGCGCTCATCGAACAGAGCGAGAACCAGGGCCCGGTCGGTTTTGTGACGGATGCGGAGGCGATCGGCATGGAGGCCTGTGTGCGTCGCATGCGCATCATGACGCGTCTGTTCCAGTCCGATGTCAACGAGGGGGAACCGGGCGCGTTCATGGATGTGGTGATCCACAATCTGAGGCTGGGCCGTCCGTATCAGTATCTGCTCTACGGAGAGGGCGACTCCTGGCGGCCGTCGGTCGAGAAATTCCGGGAACTCGTCACCCACAGCGGAGTACCCGTCGAGCTGTCGCGCGAGAATCTACAGTTCCGCTGGCTGTCCCAGGAACTGGTCAGTTCCGTCTGCATCCTCGACCTGGATCTCCCGCTGATCAAACGCCAGGAGCCCATCCTGTGGGAACGGCACCAGGACAACATCTCACCCGAGGGTGTCTGGGCCTATTTGTCGATCGAGCGTCCCGATGCCCAGGGCGGGGTGACCATAGAGCCCGTCTACCTGCAGTCGACGCTTCGTCAATTCGGCCGTGACTGGGCGTCCGCGAAACCCATATGAGTCACGCGGACCACACACGTCGGTGTTGGTATAGTGGCGCGCTCAGGAAGGCCCAGGTCGACGTGGACTGAGTGGACACCAGATGAGCCAGGCAGCAGACGAGCCGAGGAACACCGTGCACGACGGGAGCGGCCGCGCCGGGGAATCCGGTGCCTCATTCGTACCGGCCGACTTCACCGTCCCCCGTGGTTTCAGGGATGCGACCTTCCATCTGGTTCCGCTCGGCCCGGAGCACAATGACCGTGACTACCGGGCCTGGACGTCGAGCATGGATCACATTCAGCGGACCCCGGGCTTCGAACGGTACGACTGGCCCGTGCCGATGACACCCGAGGAGAACCTGCGGGATCTGCGCAGGCACCGCGAGGACTTCGAGCACCGTGTCGGCTTCACCTACTCCGTCCTGATCGGCGACGACGTCATCGGCTGCGTCTACATCTATCCGGCCGGCCGGCCGGGCCACGCCACCGTCCGCTCATGGGTGCGCGAGGATCACGCCGAGCTGGACGCGCCGCTGTACGAGCTGGTCAGCGCATGGCTGCGGCAGAGCTGGCCGTTCCATGACTTCAGCTACTCCCCGCGGACCAAGGAGCACGACCTCGCCGCCCGCTGACGGCTCGTCTCCCGGTCCGCGAGGGGATCACCGGACCGCCTCGCGTCAGGCGGAGAGGTCCTGGGTGGCCTCCCACAGCCGGTTGAAGCGCTTCATCCGGTGTTCGACCAGAGCGGCCCGGGCGTTGAGGGTGGTCTTGGCGTTGACCTTCTTCGTGTCCTGGTCGATCTCGTAGGTGAGTTCGTTGTCGAAGATGATGAAGTCGCTGTGCGTCCCCAGCTGCACCCGGTGCGGCAGCTGCGACAGCGCCACCACACGGGCGTCGATGCCCAGCGAACGCTGGCTCTCGCACAGTTCCGTCAGCTTGCCGTCGATCTCCTGCTCGGTGTCGACGATGAACAGCCGCCTGATCTTCACCCCGCGCAGGATCGCGTCGCTCTGCGCCTCCAGATAGCGGCTCGCGGGCTCGCTGTTCCAGAAATCCCGGTCGACGGAGGTGCTGGTGGCGTCGAGGGTCTTCTTGATGCACCGGGTGAGGTCGATGAGCCAGTCCTGGTTCTCCCCCAGGCAGTCGGCGATGTTGTTGCTCAGGTTCTCCAGCAGCTGGGCGAGCCGGTCGATCTCCTCGCTGGCGAAGGTCTTCACCAGCTCGTTGTTCAGCAGTCCCGCCTTGGTGGCGCTGCGGGCGAGCTTGGTCACCCCGTCGGAGCGCAGTACCGAGCGGTCCACCTGGCTGAACAGTTCGGTCGCCTCGCTGATACGGGCGAAACGGTCGTCGACCAGGTCCGTCATCTCCCGGCGGTGATCGCTGAGATGGCCGTGCACCTCGCGGTGGTGCTCCGACAGACTGTCCTTCATCTCCCGGATGCGGGTGCGCTGTCCGTTCTCCATCGCCTCCAGCCGCCGCTCGAAGTCGACCATGTACTGGATGATCAGTGCGGATCCGCCGATCACGATGGAGATCGTCAGCTTCCAGACCTCGTCCTGTTTCTGGTTGAGCGCGTTGGTGAGGACGTAGGCGATGATCGACACCACCACGGTGACGAGCGTCTTCAGCAGGAGCGGTGGTACGCGCAGGCCCTCCGGCCGTGGCGTGTTGGTCGTACCTTGCGTAGCGGTCATTCCTTTCCTCCCCCGTCGGATCCTTCAGGAACGCGGGCCGATGCGGCTCGCGGTGTGCTCAGCGTGCGGTGAGTGCCTCCCTGAGCAGCGGAATTGCCTGGAGGGCCAGTTGGTCCCGGATGCGTTGCACCAGCGCCTGCCACTGGCGGCTGAATCCCGGCTGCTCCTCCAGCGCCTCCCACAGCGCGGACAGCGTCCGGTCCAGCCGGGCCCGGGGCATCCACAGATGCAGCAGATGGTCGACGGCGGGGCGCAGCGCCAGGACGGCCTGGGGCCCGTCCGCCGACCCGAAACGGCTGCCGTCGAGCATCCGTACGAGCGTGGTGAGCAGCCAGTCGTGCAGCGCGAGGTCCTCACACAGCCGTACGACGGCGGTCGGCTCGGTGTCCTCGGGGATCCCGAGCCGCACCGTGCGCAGCTCGTCGTCGACGACCGTGAAGTGGATGAAGGGGGCGTGGCCATCCGGGACGGGCAGGGCCGCCCAGCGCAGCCGGGTGCGGCGGCTCTTGAACGGGCTCTTCTGGTCCAGCAGCGGGTGCCGCAGCAGCCTGGTCAGCAACCCCTCGGCGATCAGACCCGGGTCGAGTTCCCCGGGCCGGCCGCCCTTGAGGAGCCCGTCGGCGACCGCCTGCGCGGGCAGCTTCCCGAGGGGCTCCACCATCCCCGGGCGCACCAGGTAGTAGCCCCACGGCTGCCGCTGGTCGGGTCCCGTCGCGGGAACACGGAAGGACGAACCGGCCTGTAGGACCCGGCCCTCGGTGAGCGCCGCCCGGGCGACCACCGTGCCGACGGCACGCACCTTGGCGCCGCCCGCGGCGGGCAGCGGGCAGTCGACGCCCATGAGGGTGTCCGGTGAGAGGGCGTACAGGTTGGGGCGTTCGGAGACGAGGACGCGTTCGTCGGCCCTCAACCGCAGCACATGGCCGGCCGCCCGGAGATCGAGTGCCTGGGACGTCGGCAGCAGACAGGTGCGCACTTCGCCGCAGGCGAGTGTCGTGGACCTCGCCTGTCCCGGGATCCCCATGTCACCACCCCGGGTAGAAGACGTAGGAGACCCGGTCCGCCACGGAGTCGGGCACCGCGATGCCCTCGTCCGCCGAGCGCGACGCGACCTTCCGCAGCGCGCCCACGTCCACCTCGGTCTGGTCGAGGATGACGCGCACGGCGTGTTCGACGGGAAGGAACCGCGACGGCAGCACGGAGCAGGTGCGGTAGGCGTTGAAGGGGGCGGCGGACGGGTTGAGCTGGAGCAGCGGCGCCAACTGGTCCCACTCGGTGGGGA
The DNA here is from genome assembly GCF_042889625.1 of Streptomyces sp. NPDC002573. NCBI lineage: Bacteria > Bacillati > Actinomycetota > Actinomycetes > Kitasatosporales > Streptomycetaceae > Streptomyces > Streptomyces sp. NPDC002573. The sequence continues at coordinate 8,770 of NZ_JBIARC010000004.1, forward strand.
AGCCGCCCGAGGTGTGGGTGCGCGGGACGAACACGGGCTCGCCCTCGTTGCGCAGCAGGCCGAGGCGGGTCAGCTGCCAGACCGCGGCGAGAAAGGGACAGGACCAGGTGCGGTGCCCGTCCTGGTCGTCCCACAGTTCGACGTCCAGGAACACGGAGTGGCGGTGGGCGGCGGTCTCCTGGGGAGGCTGCCAGGCTCCGGACCGCTTCATCGCCTGGGCGCGCTGGGCGGGGGTGCGCACCCCGTTGGCGAGCCAGCCGGTCTGGCCGACGGGCGGGCGCAGGCCGTAGCTGCCGGGCGGCGGGGACTCGACCAGCCGGCCGGCCACCGATTCCGCGAGCGGCACCTTGTCCGCCACCGCACAGCCGGACTCCCTGGCCAGGTAGTCGATGACCAGCCCCGCGCGCGCGGCCTCGTCGAGCAGGACCGGCACGACCTCGGCGGGGGTGGAGAAGCGCGTGAAGTAGTCGTCAATGAGGAAGCAGGTGCTGATACGGGGACGGGAACCGCCCCGGCGGCCGGTGGCCGCGGCTTCCGCTCGGGCGGCGGCGTCAGCGCGGGCCGCGTCCGCCCAGGGCTTCACTCGTTCGAAGTGCTGCCGCAGCCGCGCGGGGCCGCCCTCGAAGTCCTCCATGTACAGATGCCCCAGCTCCAGGGAGAGATGGGACAGCGCCAGGGAGCGGGTGAGCGGCTCGGCGGCGGTCTCCCGGAACCTGGACTCCGTCACGACACCTCCCAGTGGGCGTCGTCGGTCAGTTTGCGGGCGAGCTGTTCCAGCGCCTCCAGCGTCTCCTTGTTGGCGATCTGGGTGGACAGCACGTCCTCCTCGGTGATCAGCTGCTCACGCCATTGCAGGACGGGTTCCAGCGGGATGGTCGCGAGGACGACGCTGTCCCCGATCTTCCGGTCGGAGGCGAGGTGCCGCAGGTAGTCGTCGCACCGCTGCATCCACACGGACTGGGCGGGCGACACCTGGGACCACAGCGCGGACTCGGGGTCGGGCACCGCGGCCCGCACGAAGCGGATCGACCGGCGCAGCGCCTCCCTGTCGTGGAGGCCGGCCGCCGCGCCGTTGAGGATGCCGTGTTCGCCGAAGACCAGTCCCGACGCCGCGAGCACGTGCTGCCGGGTCCAGCGGTGGAAGACCAGCCAGCGGGCCTGGACGCCGCGCAGTTCGGGCTGGGCCGTCGCCTCCAGCACCATGTCCATGGCGTAGCTGCGTCCGGCGCTGAGGTCCACGATGATGACGTCGAACTCGCTGTTGAGGCGCAGCAGCAGATCGACACAGCGGCGCAGGGTGTCCTGGTCGGTGGCGAACTCCCCGCCGCTCGCGTCGCCCGGCAGCAGGACCAGCCGGCCGGAGCCGTTGGGCCGGTTGCGCAGCACCGGGTGCAGGGTGTGGGCCCAGATGTCGACGCGGGCGGGTTCGACCGTGCCGGCCTCCAGATAGGTGTGCAGACCGCCCTGGTCGATGCCCAGCTCTCCGGGCACGTCGAAGACGGCGGCGGCCGTGGGCGAGCCGAAGTCGAAGTCGACGTAGCAGACGTCGTCACCGGCGAGCGCGCGTTGGTAGGCGAGGTTCGCGCTGGTCACGGAGCGGCCCGTGCCTCCCTTGTCGGAGGCGGCGAAGACGAGCACGGTGTCACACCTCCCGGGCCGCGTCGCGGGCCTGGGCCAGGACGTCGAGTTCACCGAGCACGGACAGGGTCAGGGCACAGGCCGTGCCCGGCTGTTCGTCGAGGATCCGGCGTGCCCGCCGCAGCCTGATCTCTATGCTCCGCAGTGACTTCGCGCGTTCGCCGTCGACGGCGAGGGTGGGTTCCATCTGCTCGTAGCCGAACAGATGGGTGGACTCACTGAGCAACGCACGGGCCAGGACGGCCAGTTCGGCACTGCGGATCGGGCGCTGCACATACAGCTTGCGAGCGGCCACCATGCACTCGGTGACCCGCTCGGTGACGCTCCAGGACACCTGCCCCGGCCCCTCGGGCGAACCCGGGTACACGGCACGGACGTTGTCCCAGAGCCCGATGCCCTCGCCCTCCTGGATGCGGCGTTGCCACAGATGGCCGAAGATCTCCTCGGCGAGCCGGAGCAGGCGGTCCTGGGCAGTGATGTTGCGGGAGAGCTCGCTGAGCTGGATGGTGCGCTTGAGGAGCTGGGCCGAGAAGTCGGTCATGGTCCACTGCAGGGCCGGGCCGCCCGCGTCCTCGCTGCCCTGCAGGGGCAGGGTGACGCCGGGGTTGTGGAGCCGTACGTTCGGGTCGTCGCGGGTCATCCGGCTGGTGATGCGGCCGCGTTCGGCGAGGCGTTCCATGACCGTGACGGTGCGGGTGAGGTCCTCGTCGGTGGCCCTGCGGCGCACCAGGTCGTGGACCAGGATGGCGGCGACGGAGAGCGAGAAGTACTCGGACTCCAGCAACTGACCGGTGGTGCGCCAGGGCAGGTCCTCCAGCGGCCAGCGCTCGGGGTCGAAGCGGGCGATGCCCGACCAGTACTGCTGGGTGATCTCCCAGCGTAGTCGCAGCGCCTCGGCGAGCTTCTGCTGTTCGGGGTTGAGTAGACCGAGAGTGAGGGTGCGGTCGGAGAAGAGGTCCTGGATACCGTCGAGGGCGACCACGGTGAAGTAGAGATAGGGCACCGCGTCGGCGGCGCCGTCGGGCTGGGTGCCGATCGGGTCGCTGGTCTCCACCTTGGGCGCGTCCTTGACAAGGCTCCAGGCCCAGCCGCACTCGAAGAGCTGGTTGTCGTCCCTGAGGCGTTCCTCGACGTCGACACCGAGGACGAAGCTCTCCGTGATCGTGGCGCGCAGCGGCTTGAATCTGCGCTGGAACTGCTGGAGCACGGCACGCTCCGACAACTGTCCCTGGCCGACCAGTCGGCGAAGTCGCTGTCCCTGGCCGGAGTCGGCGTCGAAGACGTTGACGGTGAAGGAGCGCAGCAGGCTGACCATCGCGGCGGTCAGCCGGGTGCTGGTCGCCTCCTTCAGCTGCGCGATGGCGTTCCGCACGTCGCTGCGGGAGGTGCGGTCCTCGTAGACCTTGAGAAAGCCGAGCGTGGCCAGGCACAGCGTGACCGACATGGAGAAGGAGTCGACCACGCCCATCTCGCGCTGCTCCCGGGTGACCTCCTGCTTGGGGTCCTGGGAGGTGAAGTAGTAGCCGCCGGCGAAGGTGGGGGTGGCGTCCGGGCCGGTGTGCGTGCGCATGAACTGGTCGAGGACCGTCACGAGGGCGGCGGGGATCTCGGTGCGCCCGCCCACCCGTCGCAGCGCCTTCTCCACGTCCGTCTGGGTCGTGTCGGGCTCGTCGAGGCGGAAGGCGGGGATCTCGGTGGCGGGGTACATGAGGCACAGCAGCCGTTCGGCGTCCGCGACACTGCTGAGACCGCCCCACTCCCCCCAGGACCACTTGCCGCCGTCGAACGAGTGGCGGGCCATGGCCTGCCAGATGTCCAGCAGGTGCTGCCGTGGCTTGATCTGCATCCCCATGCCCCTCACACAGGTCGCGCTGCCCTGTATTCCGTGCGCCCGGTCAGAAATGAACGGTGGAATTCCGGTGGCCGAGGGCCAGAATCATTCCCTCGTGTCCCGGGCGCACCATGTCCGTCGGCTTGTCCAGTCTGAGAACCCTGGGGTTTTCGGCAAACGGCCTCAGGGCCTCGTGCACCTGCGCCTCGTCGACATCGCACGCCGGGTAATACTCGTCGCCCACGTCATACCCCGTGGAGCCGGCCATGAACGCGGCGGCGAAGGGAGCGCCTGGCGCCAGGGCCCGCAGGAAACACGCGACAGCGCTGCGGAACTCCGCGTGGGAGTCGGACATCGACTCGGCGACGAAGAACATCGTTCCGATGGCCCAGTGCGCGGGGCGACGCACCAGATCGAACAGGTTGCCGGGTTCGACGCGGACCGTGTCCGTGAATCGCGCCCTCCGGTTTTCGTGGATCTCTTCGTAGGCGGGATCCTTGCGCAGCACCTGCCAGAAACTCTCCCACCCCTTACCGAAGTTGACCCGCTGGTCCCTCAGATACTCCACGTTCGCACTCGAAAGCTCCAGCTGGGTGATCTCCTTGCACCACGGGAGCATGCACAGCGCGGGATAGAGGTTGGCACCTGCACCTACGTCAATACCGAGAACCGGCCGTTCGAAACGCTTGTGGAAATGATCGCCGAAGTGATCGCGTACATACGCGATGATCTCCGCGTCCACGTCGAGCAGCTCACGGTAATTTCGATCGATGTACGCGTGAGGGTCGAATGCGTCCCACGGGGCATCAGCGTTGAGTTTAGGTGCCCTCGGCGGGGCTTCCAGGTCCATTGACTCACGGTACCAACGGGTGTGACGGCACGGATCCCCTTTGCCTCGATGCCTCGAACCCGTGCCGGGGGCACGAGATCACGAAGAATCGGCCCTTGGTCCTGAACCCTCCTTGAGCGGCCGGACACTGACGGGTGATGCTGGTCCGAACCCTGTCGAAAGCAACCCGGACGGCGGGGTGTGCGCCATCCGAGTCTTATTCACCCATATGGGGCCGGTGTGCCCTGTCCTTTGACCAGGGGGTGGCATGGCCGCTTATCCAGCGGAACACTCAGGAGATCCTTTCGCGTCGCTCACCGGCCAGGTGTTCCGTCCCGCCCGGCAGCGGCCGGTACGGATGAGGGGGGTCACCGAGGCGGACCTGCCGGAGCTGCACCGCCTCGACCGGGAGGTCTTCCAGGAGGTGGCCTATCCGTACTTCATGCTCCGCCAGCTGTTCGACATGTACGCGGACCATCTCCTGGTCCTGGACGACGGCGAGGCCCTCCAGGGCTACGTCCTGGCCGGCACCGGGGACGACTCCGGGCTCGGCTGGGTGCTGGGACTGGGCGTCGCCCGGGCGCGCCGCGGGGAGGGCCTGGGGCGGCGGCTGATGCTGGAGATCCTGGGGCGGCTGCGCAACGACGGCATACGGGAGGTCAGACTGACCGTCGACCCCACCAACGCGGCGGCGATAGCCCTCTACAAGTCCTCCGGCTTCGCCCCCGCGACAGCCGAGGGCGGGCTCCGCAGAAACTACTTCGGACCCGGCGAGCACCGCCTCGTGCTGGGCCTGAGCCTCTGACCGGTGGACGAGGGGGGCCGCGTCGCCAGCCGGGCGCCCGTTTCGGTCGAGCTCTCAGCCGGTGAAGCGCTCCACATAGCGCCGCTGCCAGGGGGTCTCCACGGCGTGCCGGTGGTAGCGGGTGCGTACGAACGCCACGGCCTCGTGGGGCGGCACACCGTCCAGCACGGCCAGACAGGCCAGTGCCGTGCCGGTACGGCCACGGCCGCCGCCGCAGGCGATCTCGACGCGGTCGGTCCGGGACCGGGTCCAGGCCTCGGCGAACAGCCGTCGTGCCTCGATACGGCTGCCGGGCAGCCGGAAGTCGGGCCAGTACAGCCAGCCGTACGCCCAGGGCATGTCCGGGGGGCGTCGGCCGAGGAGGTACACCCCGTAGGCGGGCGGCGGGCCCTCGGGCAGCGGTCGCCGCAGCCCCCGCCCGCGCACCAGCCGGCCGGACGGCAGCCGCAGCACACCGGGCGCGCCCGGCTCCCACCCGCCGCTGTCCTCCATCGCCCCAGTATCGGGCGGCGATGGGCGCGGGCGCACCGTTCCCGCCCGCGGACGGGCCGCGGCGGTACTCAGAAGCCGCCGGACGGTTCGCCGTACTCCCGGGCCGTGCGGTCCTCGATGCCCCGGAAGTGGTCCGCCATCGCCCGCTCCGCGCCCTCGACGTCCCGGGCCCGCAGGGCCGTGACGATGTCGCGGTGGCGGCGCGCCGTGAGCTGCGGGGTCGTGCCGTCCGGCCAGTCCCGGACCCGGGCGACCCGCCGGAACACCGTCCAGAACGCGCTCAGCAGTTGCGGCACCAGCGCGTTGCCCAGCGAGCCGTAGAGCAACTCGTGGAACTCGCGGTCCAGTTCGGCAAAGGACCGGTCCTCCCGGCCCGCCGCCTCCATCCGGGACACCACCGCCTCCAGACGGTCCAGCTCCGGTTCGGACAGCGTCATGGCGACCCGTCTGATCAGGCCCTCCTCCAGCACCTCACGGACCTGGAGGATCTCGTTCAGGGCGTCCATCTCCTCGTCGGGCCGGGTGAGCGTGCGAAAGGTGAGACCGTCGACGAACGGGGTCAGCGACGCCTGCCCGACATAGGTCCCGTAGCCGTGCCGGATCTCCACGATGTCGAGTGCCTGAAGGGCCTTGAGCGCCTCCCGCACCGAGTTGCGGCTCACCCCGAGGTCCTCCATCAGCTCCGACTCCGTGGGCAGCGGCGCACCGGGCCGGAGTTTGCGATCGAGGATGAGCTGCATGACCTCGCGCTGGATCCGGCTGCTGACGCGCCGCTCTGTCCTGCGTCGGTTCCCGGTGGCATCGGACATGCGCCGCATCGTACGCGCGTGCCTCTCGGGCGTCCCGCCCTCGGAGGGTATGAATACGTCAACTACCCGCATTTCAAGCCTTCATTGGTCGCACCTGTGACGGTTCGGCCATTCGTGTGTCTTCCCTTGACCGCCCCCACGGCCCCACTTATGGTCACGCTGCCGCCATGACGTAGGACGTCGTATCTCCCCATCCTCGAGCCCAGCCCCATATCCCTCATCCGGACAACCATTTGCTGGAGGAACCGTGCGCGACGTGATTCCCGACGTACCGGCGCCGGACCGCCGGGCGTTTCTGAGGTACTCCGGCGCGCTGGGTGCGGCCGCCGCCCTGTCCTCGTCGCTGGCCGCCTGCTCCTCGGGCCCGGAGTCCACCAACGACACCGGCAGCGAGGGCGGCAGGAACCGGACGCTGACGGCGGTCATCGGCTACGGCAACGACGGCAGCTGGGATCCCACCCAGACCGCATCGGCCTTCTGCATGGCCGCCAACAACCACATCTACGAGGGCCTGCTCGACACCGACCCCATCACGCGGGAGCCCTACGCGGCGCTCGCGACCGAGGTGCCTGAGGACACCGGCAGCACCTCGTGGAGGTTCACTCTGCGGGAGGGCGCGAAGTTCCACGACGGACAGCCGGTCACGGCCGACGACGTGGTGTTCGTCTTCGACCGGATCCTGGACCCCAGGACCCAGACCCTGGCCAAGGGGTTCTTCGCGAGCTGGCTGAGCGAGGTCCGCAAGGTCGACGCACGGACCGTCGAGCTGGTGCTCAAGTTCCCCTTCCCGGACGGCCTCTCGCGGCTGACGCTGGCGAAGGTCATGCCCAAGCACGTGTTCTCCCGGCCCGGCGCCTGGGACGACGCGATCAAGGGGCTGGCGGTGGGCTCGGGGCCGTACCGGCAGACCGCGCACCACCCGAAGTCCAACACGACCTTCGAGGCGTTCGCCGACTACAACGGGCCGCGCAGGCCCGCGTTCAAGAAGATGAACTGGCTGACGATCGTCGACGCCGCGCCGCGCGTCGCGCGGATCTCCGGCACGGCCGCGGGGGCGCAGATCGCGGACAACATCCCGTACGCCAACATCCGGCAGCTCACCGCGAGCGGGATGACGGTCCGGGGCGGAGCCGGGATGAACAACCTGTTCCTGATGTTCAACACCAGGCACAAGCCCTTCGACGACGTCCGGGTCCGGCAGGCCCTCCACTACGCCATCGACACCGGCAAGATGGTGGAGGTGGCCCTGAAAGGGCACGGGAAGCCGTCGTCCTCCTTCCTCAACGAGGGCAACCCCGCCTACCGACGGGCGAAGACGGTCTACGACCACGACCCCGACCGGGCGAAGGCACTGCTGAAGCAGGCCGGGGTCAGCGGGCTGAAGATCGACGTCCTCGCGGTGAACGTGAGCTGGATCGTCGACTGCCTGCCCACCATCAAGGCCTCCTGGGACGCGATCGGTGTGCAGACGACGCTGTCGCCGCAGGAGACCACGGCGGTCTTCACCAAGATGGACCAGAAGCAGGACTACCAGGTCGTCGCCGCCGCCTCGAACCCCAACCAGTTCGGCCTCGACGCCGACCTGATCATGCACTACAACTACGGCCCGCAGAACCTGTGGATGGGCTACGCCCGCTGGGCCGACAACCCCGTCGCCAGGAAGCTCTTCACGGACATGGACCGCGCGACCCGGGAGTCCGACCCGGCGCGGAAGACGGCGATGATCCAGGACTACATCGACGTCGTCGCCGAGCAGGCCGTGCTCTACCCGGTCGTCCACAACGAGCTGATGACCGCCTGGAACCCCAGGAAACTCACCGGGATAAGGGCGCAGCCCTACCCGGGCATCAACCTCCTCCAGGCCAAGTGGATCTAGCCACGTCAGGAGTTGGTCCATGGTCGCCGTCGCCAGGATCCTGGTCCGCCGTGTCCTGCTGCTCGTGCCGCTGATGCTCGGCATCGTGCTGTTCGTGTTCCTCGTGATGCGGTTCTCGGACGTCGACCCGGCGTCCGCGTTCTTCCAGGGCGCCAACCCGACACCGCAGCAACTGCACGACTTCCGGGAGCACAACGGGCTGCTGGACCCGCTGCCGGTGCGCTACGTCCACTTCGTGGGCGATCTGCTCCACGGCGACATGGGGACCAGCGCCCTGACCCGGGCGCCGGTGGTCGACCAGGTCACCACCGCGCTCCCGCTCACCCTTCAGCTCACCTTTCTCGGGCTGGGTGTCGCGGTGGTGCTCGCCCTCGTCGGCGGGGTGACGGCCGCCATCCACCGGGACCGGCTGCCGGACCAGATCATCCGGGTGGTGTCCCTTACCGGGGTCGCCGCCCCCGGTTTCTGGCTGGCGCTGCTGATGATCCAGTATCTGGCGGTCGACCGGGGCTGGTTCCCGGCCGGCGGCTACATCAACCCGGCGGACTCCTTCACCGGGTGGCTGCGGACGATGACCCTGCCCGCGCTCGCGCTGTCGCTGCCGGTGGCGGCACAGCTGACCCGGATCGTGCGCACGGCCGTGGTGGAGGAGCTGGACAAGGACTATGTGCGCACGGCGATCGGCAGCGGGCTGCCGCCGCGGGTGGTGGTCGGCCGGAACGTGCTGCGCAACGCGCTCATGAACCCGCTGACGGTGCTGGGCCTGCGGGTCGGGTATCTGCTGGGCGGGGCGGTCGTCATCGAGACCATCTTCTCGCTGCCCGGCATGGGCAAGTTGATGATCGACGCCGTCAAGAACGGCGACCCGGCCGTCGTCCAGGGTGTCGTCCTGACCACGGCGACCGGTTTCGTGGTCGTCAACCTCGTCATCGACATCCTGTATCTGCTGGTCAACCCGCGACTGAGGGATGCGGCCCGATGATCACCACACGCAGGGGCCTCGCCCGGGCCCTGTCCCGTCCCGGTGTCCGGCTGCGCGGCTGGCGCCGGCTGCCGCCGCCGTCGAAGGCCGCGGTCTGCATTCTGGCGGTCGTCGTGCTGGTGGCGCTGCTCGCGCCGGTCATCGCCCCGCACGACCCGCTCGACCAGCAGGAGCCGGTCGACGGCACCGGGCACCCCTCGGCCGGTCACTGGATGGGCCAGGACAGCCTCGGCCGGGACATCCTCAGCCGGCTGATGTACGGGGCCCGCTGGTCGCTCGCGATCGGGCTCGGGGCGACCGCGCTGGCCCTGGTGGTGGGGGCGCTGCTCGGCGCGGTCGCGGCGACCTCCCGCAAGGCCGTCGACGAGACGCTGATGCGCTGTCTGGACGTGGTGATGGCGTTCCCCGGCATCGCGCTCGCGGCCGTCCTCATCTCCGTCTTCGGCGGCGGGATCACCGTGCTGATCTGCGCGATCGCGTTCCTGTTCACCCCGCCCGTCGCCAGGGTCGTCCGGGCGAACGTGCTGGACCAGTACGGCGAGGACTATGTCACCGCCGAACGCGTGATCGGCGCGCGGACTCCCCATATCGTGCTGCGGCACGTGGCGGTCAACTGCGCCGCGCCCGTGCTGGTCTTCTGCACGGTGCAGGTCGCCGAGGCCATCGTGTTCGAGGCGTCGCTGTCCTTCATCGGGGCGGGCGTACGGCCCCCGGACCCCTCGTGGGGCAGCGTGATCGCGGACGGCAAGAACATGGTGCTGACCGGCGGCTGGTGGGCCACGGTCTTCCCGGGCCTGCTGATGCTGGTCACCGTCCTGTCGCTGAACATCCTGTCCGAGGGCGTCTCGGACGCGTGGGCGGCGCCCGCGGCCCGGGCCGTCGAGGCGCGGGACGAGGGCGACCGGCTCCAGGCGCCACAGCCCGGCAGCGGCGAGGTGGTGGCGCTGCCGGGGCTGGTCGAGGCGGCGCGGCGGCTGCGCTCGCGGGCCCGTCCCCTGCCGGGCGGGCCGCCCGTGCTCGCGGTGGAGAACCTCGCCGTCGGCTTCCCCGGCCGGCACGCGGGCGTGGACATCGTGGACGGCATCAGCTTCGAGGTGCACCCCGGGGAGGTCCTCGGGCTGGTGGGCGAGTCGGGGTGCGGGAAGTCGCTGACCGCGCTCACGGTGATGGGGCTCCAGCCGAAGGGGGCCCGGGTGCGGGGCCGGGTCCGGTTCGGCCGGCGGGATCTGCTGGCCGAGCGGATGCGCGTACGGCGCAGGCTGCTCGGCCATGAGATGGCGATGGTCTACCAGGACGCGCTGTCCTCCCTGAACCCGGCGATGACGATCCGGGCACAGCTGAAACAGGTCGTACGGCGCGGTGGCCGCCGAAGTCCCGCCGAACTGCTGACGATGGTCGGCCTGGACCCCGAACGCACCCTGCGCAGCTATCCGCACGAACTCTCCGGCGGCCAGCGGCAGCGGGTCCTGATCGCCCTGGCGCTCTCCCGCGACCCCGGGCTGATCATCGCGGACGAACCGACGACCGCGCTGGACGTGACCGTTCAGGCGCAGATCATCGAGCTGTTGCTCGGGCTGCGGGCGGAGCTGGGGTTCGCGCTGATCCTCGTCTCGCACGACCTGGCGCTGGTGGCGGACGTCACGGACCGGGTGGTGGTGATGTACGGCGGGCAGATCGTGGAGACCGGGGTGACCGCCGATCTGGTGGAGGCGCCCGCCCACCACTACACCCGGGGGCTGCTCGGCAGTGTGCTGTCGCTGGAGTCGGCCGCCGAGCGGATGACGCAGATCAAGGGCGTCGTGCCCGCCCCCGCCGGCTTCCCGGCCGGCTGCCGCTTCGCGGACCGCTGCCCACGGGCGAGCGAGGTGTGCCGGACCACGGCGCCCGGCCTCGCGGGCACCCGGACGCACACCGCGGCCTGCCACCACCCGGCGGTCGATCTGGTGACGACGCAGGAGAGCGAGGCCGTGACATGAGTGGGACCGCCGAGCCCTCGGGCGCCCCGGGCGCGATCGTGGAACTCTCCGACGCCCATGTCGTCCACAAGGCGCGCAGCGGCGGCCTGTTCACCCGGGACCGGGTGTACGCCCTGACCGGCGCGGAACTGGCCGTGGCGCCCGGTGAGACGGTCGGTGTGGTCGGCGAGTCGGGATGCGGCAAGTCGACGCTGGCGAAGGTGCTGGTGGGCGTGGAGCGGCCGACCTCGGGCACGGTGCTCTTCCGGGGCCGCGACCTGTGGTCGATGCCACCCGCCGAACGCCGGGCCGCGGTCGGCGCGAGCACCGGCATGGTCTTCCAGGACGCCTCGACGGCGCTGAACCGCCGGCTGACCGTGCGCCGGATCCTGCGCGACCCGCTGGATGTGCACCGGCGCGGCACACCTCGGCAACGGGCGGCGCGGGTAGGGGAGTTGATGTCGCTCGTGGGCCTGCCCCGGGCCCTCGCCGACGCCCTGCCCGGACAGCTCTCCGGCGGTCAGCGGCAGCGCGTGGCGATCGCCCGCGCCCTCGCCCTCGACCCCGAGCTGGTGGTGGCCGACGAGCCGACGAGCGCGCTGGACGTGTCGGTCCGCGCGCAGGTCCTCAACCTCCTGCTGGATCTGCGGGAACGCCTGGGCCTGGCGCTCGTCTTCGTCTCGCACGACATTCAGACGGTACGGCGGATGAGCGACCGGGTGATCACCATGTATCTGGGCCGGATCGTCGAGGAGGCCCCGGCCGGTCGGGTCACCGAGCACGCCCGGCACCCGTACACCCGTGCCCTGTTCTCCGCGACGCCCGGTCTGCTGGACCCGATCGACGCGATCCCGCTGGCCGGTCCGGTGCCGTCGGCCACCCGGCCGCCGAGCGGCTGCCCGTTCCGCACCCGCTGCTGGAAGGCGGACGAGGTGTGCGCCGAGGCGATGCCGGGCTCCTCGGGCGCGTCGTCCGCCGGTCACCGCTTCCGCTGCCACCATCCTGTGGAGGAGGGCGAGCCGACGCGCGACCTCGTGCGCCAGGCCGCACGGCCCTCCCCGGCCACCGCCATGGCCGAGGGGGCGCCGGACCACGTACTGCCCGACCAGAAACACGCCCGGGAGCCCTGATGACCCTGCCCACCCCGCTGACCGGTGTCGTACCGCCCGTCTGCACCCCCCTGACACCGGACCGCGAGGTGGACGTCCCCTCGCTCGTCAGGCTCGTGGACCATCTGCTGTCGGCCGGGGTGGACGCCCTGTTCGTGCTCGGGTCGTCCTCGGAGGCCGCGTATCTGACGGACGGCCGGCGCCGGCTGGTGGTGGAGACGGTCGTGTCCCATGTGTCCGGCCGGGTCCCGGTGCTGGCCGGGGCGATCGACATGACCACGTCCCGGGTGCTGGACCATGTGGCGTACGCGGCCGCCGCGGGCGCGGACGCGGTGGTGGTGACGGCGCCCTTCTACACGCGCACGCATCCCGCGGAGGTCGCCCGCCACTACCGCCTGGTCGCCGAGCGCTCCCCGGTGCCGGTGTTCGCGTACGACATCCCGGTGGCCGTCCACACCAAGCTGCGCCCGGAACTGGTCCTGGAGCTGGCCGGGGAGGGAACGCTGGCCGGGCTGAAGGACTCCAGCGGCGATCTGGCCGCCTTCCGCGCGGTGGTGACGGGCGCCCGGACGCGCCCCGGGATCAGGGGCTTCAGCGTGCTGACGGGTTCCGAACTGGTCGTGGACTCGGCGCTGGCGCTGGGTGCGGACGGGGCGGTCCCGGGGCTGGCCAATGTGGACCCCGAGGGGTATGTGCGCCTGGACCGGCTGTGCCGGGCGGGCGACTGGGCCGCGGCACGGGCGGAGCAGGAGCGGCTGTGCGCGCTGTTCGCCATGACGGGCGCCGGTGACCCGGCGCGGATGGGCGGCAGTTCGTCGGGGCTCGGCGCGTTCAAGGCGGCCCTGTTCCTGCGGGGCGTGATCGCGTGCCCGGCGACGGCCGAGCCGCAGGTGGCCCTGTCGGAGGCGGAGACGGAGCAGGTGGGCAAGTATCTGGCGGCGGCGGGGCTGCTGTAGCCGTCACTGCGGGACGCCGAGCAGGGTCCGCCGGAACTCGATCGTCTCGTACGGTCCCTTCGCCCCGGTCTCGTAGAGGATCGCGGTCTGCCCGCCGGGCAGTTGGACCAGATCGCTGTAGGCCGCCTTCCGCCGGGACAGCGTCAGCACCTGGGTGAAGCGCCTCCCGCCGTCGGTGCTGCGCCAGATCGCCATCGCCTCGCGCGCGGTGGGCACCGAGGGCCCGGAGAAGAGCAACGGGGCGTGTGCTCCTCGGAGTTGGAGGACGCTGCCCTGGACGACGGGGACGTCGTCCAGGGTGTGCTGCACCGCGTAGGGGTGCTCCAGGGTCCTGCCCCCGTCGTCGGAGTAGCCGTCGAGGCGGTTCCCGGCGCTGCCGCCGTCCTGGTCCCGTGCGTTGAAGTAGATCCGTCCGTCGGGGAGCTGGGCCGCGCTGGTCTCGTTGGCGTTGTCGTGGCCGTAGGCCGAGTCGTCGCTGAAGCCCAGGTGCCAGGTGGTGCCGCCGTCGTCGGAGTAGATCGCGTGGCCGCCGTAGTACCGGCCCTCCCGTCCGGTGTCGGAGGAACCGGGGGGCGGCGCGGTGGAGTGGTCGGCGGGCACGACGAGACGGCCGGTGTGCGGGCCCCGGGTGAGGGCGATCGCATGGCCGGGGCCGGTGGCGTACCACCGCCAGTCCGCCCGCTTCACCTCGGCGGTGATCTCCCGTGGGGCGGAGAAGTGTCGTCCGTCGTCCCCGCTCGTCTGTACGAAGGCCCGGCGGCTCTCGCGGTGCGTCACCTCGCCGCGCATGATCTGCGCCTCGGTCACCGCACCGCTGTTGTACGACGTGACGATGACGATCCGCCCGGTCCGCGGGTCCACGACGGGCGCCGGGTTGCCCCGGGTGTCCCCCTTGCCGGCCGCGACGACCGCGAGCGGCCCCCAGGTGCAGCCGCCGTCCTGGGAGCGTCTGAGGACGACGTCTATGTCGCCGCTGTCCGCCGCGCTGCCCCGCCGCCCCTCGGCGAAGGCGAGCACGGTCCCCTTCCGCGTGACGACCACCGCGGGGATCCGGTAGGTGTGGTAGCCGCCCTGACCGGCCCTGTACGGCACGGAGGAGAGGCAGCCGCCGCGGTGCGCGACCGGCTCGCCGGACGCGGCCTGCGTCATCGGCAGGACGCTGAGCAGCCCGGCGGCGACCGTCGCTCGGACGGCGATGCGGCGGATGGGCGTCATGGCATGCTCCCTGCGCTGTGGTGGGCACGGGACATGTGATGCCCCGTCGTGATCAATCTGCCACCGATGCCATCGCGGTAGACCTGCCGGGTGGGGGTTCTGGTGTGCGGTCAGCCCCTCGTGCGGAGTACACGGACGGCCGCGCGCAGGCGGAGCCAGTGGCCGGTGACGAGGCAGAGCAGGGCGTAGCGGGGTACGAGGCGTTCGACCGGGCGGCTGTCCCTGCCGAGGATGCGGATGCCGTCCTGGAGCGCCGTGTCGTACAGGACCACGGCACGGCGCGGGCGCAGCGCCCAAAGGGTGGCGTAGGCGGTACCGCAGCGCGCGTACCAGGCCAGGAGGTGGTCCGTGCCGTGCACGCGTGCACGGTCGGCGGCCAGGACCGTATACGCGTCGACAGCGGTGCGCAGACGGCCGGTCCGGCGGTCCGTCGCGGCGACCAGCCAGCGGGACTCGAGGGTCCAGGGGTGGTCGGGTCCGTAGAGCCGCTCGTGGTCGGCGCGGCGGGCGCGGGCTGTCTCGCGCGCCGTGCGCCAGCGGCCGGAGAGCCAGAGCGCATGCGTCCACCAGTACCGCTGCCCCAGGACGGCGTGGTGATCCGTGCCGAACCGGTCGGTCAGGTCCGTCAGCAGACGCCGCTGGACAACGGCGTTGCGCCGGACGCGGCCGACCGAGGCGTAGGCATGGCCCAACCGGCGGCGTGCCGCCGTCGCATCCCAGCTCCAGGAGCCGGACCTGGCCTCGCACGCCCGGACCACCTGGTGGCGGATGCGCAGCGCCTTGAAGCGGCGCTGAACGGCGCGGTGT
This sequence comes from Streptomyces sp. NPDC002573, assembly GCF_042889625.1. Lineage (NCBI taxonomy): Bacteria > Bacillati > Actinomycetota > Actinomycetes > Kitasatosporales > Streptomycetaceae > Streptomyces > Streptomyces sp. NPDC002573. The sequence continues at coordinate 24,074 of NZ_JBIARC010000004.1, forward strand.
CCGTCAGCCACCCGGCCGAGCAGATACACCGTGTACGGGTGTTCGACTCCGAGAAGGCGCCGTGCGCTCGCCTCGGTCTCCCGGATCAGTCGCCGGGCCTCGCGTCCGCGCCCCAGTCCGGTGAGCGCCGAGGCGTGTTCGGAACGGGCGAACAAGGTCAGCTCGTTGTCAGGGCCGTACAGCCGTTCGCTGTCGGCCACCACCTGCTCCGTGACGGTGAGTTGCTCCCGGTGGCGTTCCGCCTCGCCGTACGCCGTGGCGAGCCAGCGGCGCGCCAGCACGGCGGCCTGATGGTCGGCGCCCAGGATGCGGTCCACGTCCTCCACGACCCTGCGGTGGACCGCGAGCGCCTCGTTGTGTTCCCCGCACCAGGTGAGCGCGTCGGCGAGGTCGCTGCGGGCCCACACCACGTTGATGTGATCGTCGCCGTAGGCCCGGATGTTCTCCCGCAGGTTCTCCGCGCGCAGCTCGCGGGCCGGGTCGGGTCTGCCCTCCTCCAGCAGCACCCGGGCCAGGCGCCCTCGCGAGGAGAGCGTCCGCGGGTGCCCCGGACCGAAGGTCCGTGCGGCGTCCTGCACCATCCGCTCCAGCAGCTCGACCGCCTCCGGATACCGGGCGGCATCCCGCAGCGCATCGGCGAGCCCGGTCCGGGCGTCGAACGTCTGGGGATGTGAGGGGCCGCGCACCCTCTCGTGGTCGGCGAGAACCCCTCGCGCGTACGCGACCGCCTCCTCGGGACGACCGGCCTGGGCGCACACATGGATGTGGGTGCGGCGCTCCTCGAAGGTCTGGGGTGCCTCGCTGCCGAGAAGCCGCTCCAGGTCCGCGATCAGCACCACCTGGGCGGCGTAGGCCTCGTCGGGCCGCCATGCCCGGCCGAGTGACCAGACCAGCCTCCGCCGTGCCAGCAGCACACGCCCGTCGTCCGGTCCGTGCAGGGCGGTCCGCTCCTCGACCAGCCGGCCGAACAGTTCCATGGACTCCTCGTGACGCCCCGCGTACAGCAGGCAGGTGGCGAGGGTGTCCTGGATCTCGAACGTGTCCGGTGACCGGGGGCCGAAGACACGCCGGGCGTCCTCCACCGCGCGCGTCGCGGCGGTGAGGCCCTCCCCGTGCAGGCTCGCGTCGGCGCAGTGGAGAGCAAGGCTGTTGCGGGCCCAGACGGTCTCGGGGGCGTCGGGACCGTGCTCCGCCTCGCTCTCCTGCAGATGGCGGCGGAGCAGGGCGACGCCCTCCTCGGCCCGGCCCACCTCTTCGAAGGTCTCGGCGAGGCTCCGCAGGGAGTCCAGTCTGGAGCGTGACGCTCCACCGCCCGTGGGCCAGTCGGCGCGCAGCCGTTCCAGAAGGGACACCGCCTCGGTCCGCCGCCCTGCCGCGGCGTAGGCGTACGCGAGATCGTCGAGGGCCTTCCTGGTGCGCTCGTGGTCCGGGCCGACGAGCCGGCGCACGTCCTGTTCCAACTCCTCGAACATCGGTACGGACAGCTCGTAACGCGCCGCCGACTGGTACGACCGGGCGAGGTGGCGGCGGGCCTCGAGCGTGCCCTCGTCCTCGGGCCCGAGGCACCGGTCGGAGAGCTCCAGCAGTCTCCGGTACGCGGTGATGGCCTGCTCGGTGCGGCCCGACCACGCGTACATCTCCCCTTCGAGCCGGACCGCCAGGCGGAAGGCGGCCGCCTCCTCGCCGAGCGCCTCCTCGCAGTCCCGCCTTGTCTCACCCGCCCACTCCACCGCCCGCGCCATCGCGCCCACATGGCCGAGGTGGTCGTAGGCCGCCCAGCGCCGCAGACCCACCAGGGAGTTCTGCATCTCCTGGTCGTACGACGCCAGGTCCCCGCGCGCCACCGCCCACAGCGCACCGATCTGATCGACCAGCTGCCCTGCGAACTCCCGGCGCTCCCAGGCGTCCTCCTCCGGCACGAGCACCTCGTGCAGATGCCGGACCACGGCCCCCACCACCGGCCGCAGTGCCTCCCCGGCGCGCTCCCGCACCACCCGCTGCACCAGCCGGTGCACGCTCACCGCGTCCGCGCCGGCGTCCGTGACGAGCGATGCCTGGGTCAAGGCGCCCAGCCCGGCCTCCACCTCTGCGGTGTCGTCGGCCCCGGCCTCCTTCGCCACCCCGCGCAGTACGTCCCGGGGCACGCCGGAGGGTGCCAGGACCGACAGCGCGTCCAGCAGCAGCCGCACCACGGGGTGCCGCTGTCCGACCTGCTCCGCCGCCAGGAGCACGGCCTCGGCCACGCCGTGCGGGTACCTCTCGCCCGGCACCTTCTCCAGCACCGTCCGCAGGGGATACGCCCGCAGCCGCTCCAGATAGGCCCGGTAGCCGGTCCCACGCGCCCGGATGACATAGGCGGCCTGGGCGAGCGCCAGGGGCAGCCGTCCCAGTTCCTCCGCCACGTCACGCGCCCCGTCGTCCGGTGGCACGCCCGTCCGCCGGCTCAGGAAGTCCAAGGCCTCCTCCTGGGTGAACACGGTGACGTCCACGCGCGCCCCGGCGAGGTTCTCGAACGCCTGCGAGGTGGTGGTCACGACCGCCTGAGCCCGCCCGGCCGTCGGCAGCAGGCCCGCGATCTCGTCCGGATCGGTGGCGTTGTCCAGGACCAGCAGGCACGGCTCGGGGTTCCGGGCGATCCAGGTGAGGGCCGCCCGGGCGGCCGCGGGTGCGTCGTCGTCGGCCGCCCGCACGCCCAGTTGGGCGGCCAGTTCGGCGAGCCCGGAGGTCAGCTGGCCGCCGTCCTCCGCCGTGATCCAGGCGACCACGGGCCACCCCTCCTCGATGCGGCGCCGCGCGTAGGCCGCGGCCAGTTGGGTCTTGCCCACACCACGGGCGCCGGTGACCGCGTGGACCACCGTCAGACCGTGCCGCCCGGTGGCCTCGGCGAGCTCGTCGAGCAGGTCCGCGCGGGGTTGGAAGCCGACCGGTTCACGGGGCAGGTCGCCCATGCGGACACGGAGCGGGGCCGGGTCGCTCTGCGGTGCCGCGACGGTGACCGTCGCGTTCGGGAACTCCAGACGGGCACCCGGTGGGGCCGGTTCGGTGGTCCCCGCGGCCCGTGGCACCCACCAGGCGCCCCAGGCCCCGCCCACCGTGGCCGCGACGGTGGCCGCCGCGACCCCCACGGCCACACGGTTGTCGTCGGACGTCGGCAGCAGCGGCACTCCGGCGGCGTAGAAGAGCAGGAAGACGCCCGCGAACGCCAGGACGTTCAGCACCGCCACCAGCGCCCAGCGTATGCCGTGCCTCACGAGCTCCCCCTCGTCCCCCAGCACGTACCGGTACGACGATTGTGCCCCGCCGATCGCGTGGCGAGGCCGCTGAGGAGCAAGGTTCCGGGGCCCTGGAGCGGACCGGTGACGGACCGCCGGATTCCGTCAGGAGGGTGTACGCGCCGCCGCCAGCAGTCGGGTCACGTCGTCCGAGCAGATCGTCAGGGCCGCGCCGACCGTGGTGAGCACCTCGCGTTCGGCGGGGGTGTAGGGGCCGTCCGCGAGGGCGATGCGGGCGCCCTGGAGCAGGATCGACTCGCGGCCGGCGGAGGCGAGGTGCGGGGCCAGGGGGTCCAGGGCCTCGTGCAGCTCTATGGCGAGGCTGGCGCCGCCCGGTTCGCCGCAGACCCGGCCGGTGTCGGCGATCAGGGCCTCGACCAGGGCGTCGAGCCCGTCCACCGTGCAGTCCTCGAAACCGGCGGCGCGGACCGCGGTGGCGGCCGTCTCCAGGACCGTACGGGAGCAGGTGCCGCCCGCGGCGAGGACCGCGAGAGCCACCGTGTGGACGGCGTCGCGGAGCATCGCGGAGAAGCGGGTCGTGGTGGGGTGGTCCAGGACGTCCGTGCCGTAGTGGTGGCCGCAGGCCGCGCACTCCACGACCGGGCCCGTCTCACCGCGCGGCAGGACCGGGACGCCCACGAGGGCGAGGCGGCGGCGCCCGGTGAGGCGCTGGTAGTTGCGGTCGCCCCCGCAGCCGGGACAGAAGAACTCGCCGTCCCCCACCGCGGTCCATGCGGTACGGATGCCCAGAAACTGCGCGGCACGGGCCCTGCGGACTCCACGGCCGTTGCGTCCCCGTCCTGGCAGCACGTCGCACCTCCGTAACCCCACGGCAACATCGCCGCGCTGGCGTGATGTTAGCCACATTGTTGATGCGGAGTCAGTACCCCGGACGAGACCTCTCCGTGATCTTCGGCCGAAATGGCTGGTCCACGACGCGGCCCCGTCCGCCCTGAAGGGCGGACGGGGCCGGGAACGTGCCGGTCAGAGGGTCAGCGGTCGGCGCGGTTGACCGCGGAGACGACAGCCTTCAGCGAGGCACGTGTCGTATTCGCGTCGATGCCGATGCCCCACAGGACCTTGCCGTCGATCGCGCACTCGATGTACGAGGCCGCCTGCGCGGAGGCTCCCTCGCTCATCGTGTGCTCCTGGTAGTCCAGCAGGCGTACGTCGATGCCGATGGACTGCAGCGCGTCGAAGAAGGCCGAGATCGGACCGTTGCCGGAGCCGGTGAGGACGGTGTCCCGGCCGTCGACCGTGGCCTCGACCGTCAGGGTGTCGACGCCGTCCTTGTCGGTGGTGGTCTGGCCCGTCCTCACCTGGATGCGGCCCCAGGGGTTGTCCGGGTTCGGCAGGTACTCGTCCCGGAAGACGCTCCAGATCTCCGTCGGCGTGACCTCGCCGCCCTCGGCGTCCGTCTTCGCCTGGATGATCTTCGAGAACTCGATCTGCATCCGGCGCGGCAGGTCCAGCTTGTGGTCGTTCTTCAGGACGTAGGCGATGCCGCCCTTGCCGGACTGCGAGTTCACCCGGATGACGGCCTCGTAGGAGCGGCCGACGTCCTTCGGGTCGATCGGCAGGTACGGCACCGCCCACTCGATGTCGTCGACCGTCCTGCCCTGGGCGGCCGCTTCGGCCTCCATGGCGTCGAAGCCCTTCTTGATGGCGTCCTGGTGGGAGCCGGAGAAGGAGGTGTAGACGAGGTCCCCGATGTACGGGTGGCGGGGGTGGACCTCCATCTGGTTGCAGTACTCCCAGGTGCGGCGGATGTCGTCGATGTGGGAGAAGTCGATCTGCGGGTCGACGCCCTGGGAGAAGAGGTTCATGCCCAGGGTGACCAGGTCGACGTTGCCGGTGCGCTCGCCCTGGCCGAACAGGCAGCCCTCGACGCGGTCGGCGCCGGCCATCACGGCCAGCTCGGCGGCGGCCACGGCGGTGCCGCGGTCGTTGTGCGGGTGGGCCGACAGGCAGACGTACTCGCGGCGGGAGAGGTTGCGGTGCATCCACTCGAAGCGGTCCGCGTGGGTGGAGGGGGTCGAGCGCTCCACCGTGGCGGGCAGGTTGAGGATGATCTCGCGGCCCGGGCCGGGCTGCCAGACGTCCATGACCGCCTCGCAGACCTCCAGGGCGAAGTCCAGCTCGGTGTCGGTGAAGATCTCGGGGCTGTACTGGTATCCGAACTCCGTCTCGGGGCCCAGCAGCTTCTCGGCGTACTCCATCACCAGCCGCGTGCCGTCCACGGCGATCTGCTTGATGTCGTCCTTGGAGCCGCGGAAGACGACCCGTCGGAAGACGGGGGCGGTCGCGTTGTAGAGGTGGACGTTGGCCCGCCGCGCGCCCTTCAGGGACTCGACGGTCCGCTCGATCAGGTCCTCGCGGGCCTGGGTCAGCACGGAGATCGTCACGTCGTCCGGGATCGCGCCCTCTTCCTCGATGATCGAGCGCACGAAGTCGAAGTCGGTCTGGCCGGAGGCGGGGAAGCCGACCTCGATCTCCTTGTAGCCCATCTTCACCAGCAGGTCGAACATCGCCCGCTTGCGCGTGGGGGACATCGGGTCGATCAGGGCCTGGTTGCCGTCGCGCAGGTCGGTGGAGAGCCAGCGCGGAGCGCGGCTGACGCGCTGGTCCGGCCAGGTGCGGTCGGGGATGTCGACCTGGTCGTACGGGCGGTACTTGTGGACCGGCATGGACGTGGGCTGCTGGCGGTTGGCCATGGTGCGTGGGCTCCTCAGGGGTGTCCGGCAGGACGGCCGACGGCGCAACGCCAAACTCCGCGGGGAGGGGGTCGGCCTCGACTACAGGCCCTCGCCGCGGCAGCTAAGGAGGAGCAGCCCGAAACGCATGATGCTCCGCATGCTAGTCCAGCCGCGCCGGATACGAAGGCCCGTATCAGTATGCGGGACCGTGGGGATAATTCGGACAAATAGTGCGGCACCTCACAGTCGGCACCGGCCCCCACGCCCCACCGCCGCACCCCGCCCCCATGTCACCTCGTCGTGGAGCGGGTAGCTCCATGGCGTGGCTTTTCAGCAATCATGGTTGCGGGTAGTGACAGATCAGTCACACAGTGCGATGGTGCCCGACATGGACACCAACGGGGGCTTTGAGCCCGTCTTCTGCACCATCGTGCCACCGCACGTCCTCGACAAGCTCGCCCAGCACGAGGACACCGCGCTCGCCACTCCCGCCCGCCGCACCCTGGAGCGGGACGCCATGGAACGCACCCGCCGCCGGCTGACCACCGTCATCGGCGCGCACGCGGCCACCCCGCCCGCCGCCGGTGCCGGCGCACCGCAGCGCACGGTCTACGACGCCGGGCACCAGCAGAGCCTGCCCGGCACCAAAGTTCGCGGCGAGGGCGACCAGCCGGGCGAGGACGCCACGGTCAACCGGGCGTACGCGGGCCTCGGCGCCACCTTCGAGCTCTATCTGCAGGCGTACGGCCGCGACTCCATCGACGGCAAGGGCCTGCCGCTGGACGCGAGCGTCCACTTCGGCGAGAAGTACGACAACGCCTTCTGGAACGGCGAGCAGATGGTGTTCGGCGACGGGGACGGGGAGGTCTTCCTCGACTTCACCACCCCGGTCGACGTCATCGGCCACGAACTCACCCACGGCGTCACCCAGTACACCGCGAACCTCGCCTATTTCGGCCAGTCGGGCGCCCTCAACGAGTCGATGTCGGACGTGTTCGGCTCGCTGATCAAGCAGTACACGCTCGGCCAGACCGCCGCCGAGGCCGACTGGCTTATCGGCGCCGGACTGCTCGCCCCGCGCGTCCACGGCAAGGCGCTGCGCTCGATGAAGGAGCCGGGCAGCGCGTACGACGACGACGTGCTCGGCAAGGACCCGCAGCCGGGGACCATGGCCGGCTATGTGCGCACCGGCCAGGACAACGGCGGGGTGCACATCAACTCCGGTATCCCCAACCACGCGTTCTACCTGGTCGCCACCGAACTCGGCGGCCACGCCTGGGAACGGGCCGGACAGATCTGGTATGACGTGCTGACCGGCGGGGAGCTGGACACCCAGGCGACCTTCGCGGACTTCGCGAGGCTGACGGTGGCGGCGGCGCTGTCCCGCTATCACGAGGGCGCGGAGCAGGAGGCCGTCCTCAAGGCCTGGGAGCAGGTCGGGGTCCAGACCTCGTAGCCCGGACGCCCGTCCCGTACTAGACAGGTGCCATGCATATTCGGGTGAGGCGTACGGGCGGGTTCGCGGGCATCGAGCGCCGGGCCGAGGTGGAGACCTCGGGACGGGCCGACGCCCAGGAGTGGCACGCCCTGGCCGAGCGTGTCCTGGCCGCCGGCCGGGGCACGCCGCCGGCCGGTGTACCGGACGGCTTCAGCTATGAGATCACCGTGGACGGCAGAACCGTGTACTGCGCGGATCCCCGGCTCACGGAGGACCAGCGGGCGCTGGTCTCCCGGGTGCTGAAGGAAGGGGCGTGAACCACGCGCCACGTGTCGACGGGCAGTTCGTTCCTGCCCGTTGACGCGGCTTACCGGCGGTAAGGATGATCCGGCGCATGGCGACGAACCCCATACCCCAGTTCCCCGCCGGCTTTCTGTGGGGCGTGTCCACCTCGGCCCACCAGATCGAGGGCGCGGCCGATGTGCGCGAGCCCTCCGTGTGGGACGTGTTCACCGCCGAGCCGGGCCGGGTGAAGGACGGCTCGACCGCGGCGGTGGCCTGCGACCACTACCACCGCTACCGCGAGGACGTGGCCCTGCTCGCGGACCTCGGGGTGGACGCGTACCGCTTCTCGGTCTCCTGGCCCCGGGTGAACTCCCCCGGCGGACTGGACTTCTACGACCGGCTGGTGGACGAGCTGTGCGCGGCGGGCGTACGCCCGGTCGTGACCCTCTTCCACTGGGATCTGCCGGTCACACAGGACTGGCTGGAGCGGGACACGGCGTTCCGGTTCGCCGAGTACGTGTCGGTCGTCGCCGAGCGGCTCGGCGACCGCGTGGCCAAGTGGATCACCCTCAACGAGCCCGCCGAGCACACCCTGCTGGGCCATGCGCTCGGCGTCCACGCGCCGGGCAGACAGCTGATGTTCGACGCGCTGCCGGTGGCCCACCACCAGCTGCTGGCCCATGGGCTGGCGGTACGGGCGCTGCGTGCGGCCGGGGCGGGCGACATCGGGATCGCCAACTCGCACGGACCGGTCCGGCCCGCCTCCCAGGAGCAGGAGGACGTGGCGGCCGCGGACTTCTACGACGTCCTGCTCAACCGGCTGTTCTCCGACCCGCTGCTGCTCGGCCGCTACCCGGACGGCATCGAGGCGCTGATGCCCGAGGGACCCGAGGTCGTGGAGTCCGATCTGAAGGTCATCTCCGAGCCCCTGGACTGGTACGGGATCAACTACTACGCACCGGCGCGGGTGGGCGCCCCGCAGGGCGCGGACATCGAGTTCGGCGGCATCCCCCTGCCCGCCGAACTCCCCTTCTCCGTACGGGAGATCGAGGGCCACCCGGTCACCGACTTCGGCTGGCCGGTGGTTCCCGAGGCACTGACCGAGCTGCTGACCGGCTTCCGCGAGCGCTACGGCGACCGGCTCCCGCCCGTCGTCATCACCGAGAACGGCTGCTCCTACGAGGGCGTCGACGACCAGGAGCGCATCGCGTATCTGGACGGCCATATCCGGGCGCTCCACCGGGCGGTGGAGGCCGGGGTCGATGTGCGCGGCTACTTCGTGTGGTCGCTGCTGGACAACTTCGAGTGGGCCGAGGGGTACGCGCGCCGCTTCGGGCTGGTGCACGTGGACTACGCGACGCTTCGGCGGACCCCGAAGGCGTCGTACGCCTGGCTGCGGGAGCTGCTGCGGGCGCGGGGATGACGACGGCGAAGCGGCCCGCCGGTCGGCCCGTGGACGCCCTCGCCGAGCCCGTCGAGCGGGTCGGCCGGGGCTGGGTCTCGGCCCTGTCGCTGGCCAACGGGGCGATCTGGGTGGGCTGGTACGGCCCGCTGCAGATCCTGCTGGCCTCGCAGGCGAAGGACTTCGCGCCCGGCTCCGGGATGTCCAAGGAGACGATGCTGGCCTGGGTCACGGGCGCGGGCGCGGTGGTGTCCCTGGTCGCGAACCCGTTCTTCGGCGCGCTCTCGGACCGCACCACGGGCCGCTGGGGCCGCCGCACCCCGTGGATCGTGGCGGGGGCGGCGGGCGGGGCGCTGTCGCTCCTGCTGCTGGCCGGGGCGGACGGCCCCTGGACCATGGCGCTGGGCTGGTGCCTGGTGCAGCTGACGCTGAACGCGGCCTTCGCAGCGGTGACGGCGGCGGTGCCGGACCGGGTGCCGCGGCTCCAGCGGGGCTCGGTGGGCGGCTGGCTGGGGGCGGCGCAGATCCTCGGGGTGGTCGGCGGGACGGGCCTGGCGACGGCGGCCGGGGGCATCGGGGCGGGGTATGCGGCGTGCGCGGTGTTCACCGTGGTGGGCGTTGCGCCGTACGTGCTGTGGCACGCGGATCTGCGGCTGTCGGCGGCGGACCGGCCGCCCTGGTCGTGGCGGGGCTTTCTGGCCGGGTTCTGGCTCGGTCCGCGCCGCCATCCCGACCTGGGGTGGGCCTGGCTGACCCGCTTCCTGATCAACCTCAGCAACGCGCTGGTGCTGCTGTATCTCCTGTACTACCTGCGGGACCGCATCCTTCCCCGGGGCTCCGGGGCAGGGGGGATCCCGGTGCACGACGCCGAGCAGGGCGTCCTCGTCCTCACCGCGGTCAACGGCGTCACCCTGCTCGCCACGGTCGTCGTCGGCGGGCTCTGGTCGGACCGGGTGGGGCGCCGCAAGCCGTTCGTGGTCTGGTCGGGGGTGCTGATGGCGGTGGCGACGGCGGCCCTGGCGGGCTGGCAGACCTGGACGGGCACGGTCGTCGCGGCGGCGGTCCTCGGGGTGGGTTTCGGGGTGTTCACCTCGGTGGACTTCGCGCTGATGACGGACGTCCTGCCGAAGGCCCTGGACCGCGGCAAGGACCTGGGAGTGATCAACATAGCCAACGCCCTCCCCCAGGTCGCGGCTCCGGTCCTGGCGGCTCCGATCGTCACGCATCTGGGCGGATACCGGGTGCTGTACCTGGTCGCGGCGGTGATCGGGCTGGCGGGGGCGGTGCTGGTGGGGCGGATCCGGGTGGTGCGGTGAGAGCCGGGACGGTGCGGGAGACGGGTCAGGGGCGTCCCACTGCGAATGTGGGTCGTACAAGCACACAAAAAAGTCCTACGGCTCTGTCAGTGCCGCGTCGTACTCTTGAAACCGCGAGGCCGCCCTCAGCTACGCGGCCGTACGGAGGAGGAATCGCAGGCCTACGAGCCGGCCCATGACGCAGACACCCACAGCTCACACCCCCGCGCAGGGGCAGGCGAAAACGCAGATCACCGTCCCTGCCCAGCACCCCATGGTGATGGTGCTGGGTTCCGGTGACTCCCTGCTGCGCGTGATCGAGACGGCCTTCCCGGGGGTCGACATCCATGTCCGGGGCAATGAGATCAGCGCGGTCGGCGATCCGGCGGACGTCGCCGTGGTGCAGCGCCTGTTCGCAGAGATGATGCTCGTGCTCCGCACCGGGCAGCCGATGACGGAGGACGCAGTGGAACGCTCGATCGCCATGCTCCGGGCGAGCGAGAACGGTGAGGGCGACGGACCCGAGACCCCGGCCGAGGTGCTGACACAGAACATCCTCTCCTCGCGCGGCCGGACGATCCGCCCCAAGACGCTCAACCAGAAGCGGTACGTCGACGCGATCGACAAGCACACGATCGTCTTCGGCATCGGCCCCGCCGGTACCGGCAAGACGTACCTCGCGATGGCCAAGGCGGTCCAGGCCCTGCAGTCCAAGCAGGTCAACCGGATCATCCTGACCCGTCCGGCCGTCGAGGCGGGCGAGCGCCTGGGCTTCCTGCCCGGCACGCTGTACGAGAAGATCGACCCGTATCTGCGCCCGCTCTACGACGCGCTGCACGACATGCTCGACCCCGACTCCATCCCGCGGCTGATGGCCGCCGGGACCATAGAGGTCGCACCGCTCGCGTACATGCGCGGTCGCACGCTGAACGACGCCTTCATCATCCTGGACGAGGCCCAGAACACGAGCCCCGAGCAGATGAAGATGTTCCTCACCCGCCTCGGCTTCGACTCGAAGATCGTGATCACGGGTGACGTGACCCAGGTGGACCTGCCCAACGGGACCAAGAGCGGTCTGCGGCAGGTGCAGGAGATCCTGGAAGGCGTCGAGGACGTCCACTTCTCCCGTCTGTCGTCCCACGATGTCGTACGGCACAAGCTCGTCGGCCGTATCGTCGACGCCTACGAGAAGTACGACAGCAAGAACGGCACCGAGAACGGCACGCACAAGCCCGGCCGCGGCAAGGCCGGGCACGCGCACAAGGGGAAGTAGAACAGCAGCACCATGTCGATCGACGTCAACAACGAGTCCGGCACCGAGGTCGACGAGCAGGCGATCCTCGACATCGCCCGCTACGCGCTCGCGCGGATGCGCATCCACCCGCTCTCCGAGCTCTCGGTGATCGTCGTGGACGCCGACGCCATGGAGCAGCTGCACGTGCAGTGGATGGACCTGCCGGGGCCGACGGATGTCATGTCCTTCCCGATGGACGAACTGCGGCCCCCGGCCAAGGACGAGGACGAGCCCCCGCAGGGGCTTCTCGGTGACATCGTGCTCTGCCCGGAGGTCGCCGCCCGGCAGGGCGCCGAGGCGCCGACGCAGCACTCCATGGACGAGGAGCTCCAGCTCCTGACCGTCCACGGAGTGCTGCACCTGCTCGGCTACGACCACGAGGAGCCCGACGAGAAGGCCGAGATGTTCGGCCTGCAGGCCGCCATCGTGGACGGCTGGCGTGCGGAGAAGGGCCTGACCGGCCCGTCCCCGGCCCCCACCGTGTCATGAGCCCCCAGCTCGTCGTCGGCGCCGTCGCACTGGTCGTCGTCGCGTGGCTCGCCGCCTGCGCGGAGGCGGGCCTCGCGCGCGTCTCCAGCTTCCGGGCCGAGGAGGCCGTGCGCAGCGGCCGGCGCGGCAGCGCCAAGCTCGCCCAGGTCGCGGCGGACCCGACCCGCTATCTCAATGTGGCGCTGCTCGTGCGGGTCGCCTGTGAGATGGCCGCCGCCGCGCTGGTCACCTACGCCTGTCTGCGGGAGTTCTCCGGGACGGCCGAGGCCCTGCTGGTCGCCATCGCGGTCATGGTCCTCGTGTCGTATGTCGCCGTCGGCGTCTCCCCGCGCACCATCGGCCGCCAGCACCCGCTGAACACGGCGACGGTGGCGGCGTACGTCCTGGTGCCCCTGGCCCGGATCATGGGCCCGATCCCGTTCCTGCTGATCCTGCTCGGCAACGCCTTCACCCCCGGCAAGGGCTTCCGCCGCGGCCCCTTCGCCTCCGAGGCGGAGCTGCGCGCGCTGGTCGACCTCGCCGAGAAGGAGTCCCTCATCGAGGCCGAGGAGCGCCGCATGGTGCACTCGGTGTTCGAGCTGGGCGACACCCTGGTGCGGGAGGTGATGGTCCCGCGGACGGACCTGGTGGTCATCGAGCGCTACAAGACCATCCGTCAGGCGCTGACCCTGGCCCTGCGGTCGGGCTTCTCGCGGATCCCGGTCACCGGGGAGAGCGAGGACGACATCGTCGGGATCGTGTATCTGAAGGACCTGGCCCGCAAGACGCACATCAGCCGGGACGCCGAGTCGGAGCTGGTGTCCACCGCCATGCGGCCGGCCGCGTTCGTGCCCGACACCAAGAACGCGGGCGACCTGCTGCGGGAGATGCAGAAGGAGCGCAACCACGTCGCCGTCGTGATCGACGAGTACGGCGGCACGGCCGGGATCGTCACCATCGAGGACATCCTGGAGGAGATCGTCGGCGAGATCACCGACGAGTACGACCGTGAGCTGCCGCCGGTGGAGAACCTGGGCGACGACCGCTACCGCGTCACCGCCCGCCTCGACATCGGCGACCTCGGCGAGCTGTACGGGCTGGAGGCGTACGACGACGAGGACGTGGAGACGGTGGGCGGACTGCTCGCGAAGGCGCTCGGCCGGGTGCCGATCGCCGGGGCGTCGTCCGTGGTCGAGCTCCCCGACGGCCGGGAGCTGCAGCTGACCGCGGAAGCCGCGGCGGGCCGCAGGAACAAGATCGTGACCGTGCTGGTGGAGCCAGTGGGCGAGACCGAGCCCGCGGCGCAGGAGCCGCAGCCGGAGTGAGTCGGCGGCGGCCGGGAGCGCGGGAGAAGTCCCGCTTCCCGGCCCGGCTCGGACGTGCGCCCCTGAGGGCCGTCCGGTCCGGTCGCATCCGTATGCTCGGATCATGACCGACAACAGCGCGCTCGACCCCGAGGACCGCAAGATCGTCACCCTGGCCCGCTCGGCGCGGGCCCGCAACGGCGTGCCGGAGGGTGCCGCCGTGCGCGACGAGACCGGGCGTACGTATGTGGCCGGAACCGTCGCCCTGGAGTCGCTGAAGCTGAGCGCCCTGCAGACGGCGGTGGCGATGGCGGTGGCGTCGGGCGCTAAGTCGCTGGAGGCGGCGGCCGTGGTCACGGAGGCCGAGTCCGCGTCCGCGGAGGACCGGGCGGCGGTGCGGGACCTGGGCGGCCCCGCGACGCCGGTGCTGGTGGCGGGCCCGGACGGCACGGTCCGCGCGAGCGTGACGGCGGGTTGATGAGCTCTAAGGCCGTTCCCCCGGGGGGGTGCGGCCCTTCGGGTCAGAGGGCGTCGGGGCCGCGCTCGCCCGTGCGCACCCGTACGACGGTGTCCACGGGTACCGCCCAGACCTTGCCGTCGCCGATCTTGCCGGTCTGCGCCGCGCTCACCACCGCGTCGATCACCGCGTCGGCGTCGGCGTCCTCGACCACCACCTCGATGCGGACCTTGGGTACGAGGTCGACCTGGTACTCGGCGCCGCGGTAGACCTCGGTGTGGCCGCGCTGACGGCCGTAGCCGCTGGCCTCGGTCACGGTGAGGCCCTGAACACCGAGTTCCTGCAGGGCCGTCTTGACCGCGTCGAGGCGGAAGGGCTTGACGATCGCGGTGATGAGCTTCATGCCTGGGACGTGACCTTCTGGGCGGCGGAGTGGGCGACCGGGGCGCCATGCCCCAGGACTCCGTGATCGTAGGCGGTCTCGGCGTGCACCGTAAGGTCCAGGCCGGTGTGCTCCTGCTCCTCACTCGCGCGGAAGCCCATCAGCTTGTCGATCACCTTGCCGAGGGCGTAGGTCACCGCGAAGGCGTAGACGGCCACCACGACCACGGCCAGCAACTGCTTGCCGAGCAGGGCGGGTCCGCCTCCGTACAGCAGGCCCTTCGCCCCGCCGGTCATCTCCTCGACCGCGAACAGTCCGATGAGCAGGGTGCCGATGACACCGCCGACCAGGTGGACGCCGACGACGTCGAGCGAGTCGTCGTAGTTCAGCTTGAACTTCCAGCTCACGGCGTACGAGCAGACGGCCCCGGCGGCGAGGCCCACGACCAGCGCGCCGAGCAGGGACACCGTGGACGAGCGCCGCCGTGATGATCGCGAAGGTGAGCTGGAAGGTGGCGAAGAGCAGGGTGGGGACGCTGCCGTGCAGACTCTGGGGGCCGATGTCCGCCATGCCGACGTGCCTCAGGCCGCCGATCAGTCCGCCCGCGCTGTCGTCGCCGAAGGCCAGGGAGTATCCGGCGGTCAGCCACACCACGGTGACCAGGGCGATCGACACGAAGCTCATCATCAGCATGTTGAGGACGCTCTTCGTGCGGACCATGCCGCCGTAGAAGAGGGCCAGACCCGGGGTCATCAGCAGGACGAGGGCGGTGGCGGCGAGCAGCCAGGCGGTGTCGCCGGTGTCGAGGGCGGGGGCCTTTCCGGCGGCCAGGACGATCTCCACAGGCGGGTCTCCTCGGGGGGCGGGCTCGTCCGAGGGGCGCGGTCGCGCGTTTCCGGTCCTGTACGCGTGTGTTTCCGTGACGTTTCGTGTTGCGTCGGCGTTTCCGGGACCTCACCGGACCCCGGTGGGCGCACGAGCGTGCGGTGGGGCTCCGTGGATCAGGGAGAATGGGCGTCATGAGCGTGCGCAGTCAGTCATCCGAGCCGAGCGAGGCCGTCCACCGGGCGGGCTTCGCCTGTTTCGTGGGCCGTCCCAACGCGGGCAAGTCCACCCTCACGAACGCTCTGGTCGGGCAGAAGGTGGCGATCACCTCGAACCGGCCGCAGACGACCCGGCACACGGTACGGGGCATCGTGCACCGGCCGGACGCGCAGCTGATCCTGGTGGACACCCCCGGCCTGCACAAGCCGCGGACGCTGCTCGGCGAGCGGCTCAACGACGTCGTGCGCACGACCTGGGCCGAGGTGGACGTGATCGGCTTCTGTCTGCCCGCCGACCAGAAGATCGGCCCCGGTGACCGCTTCATCGCCAAGGAGCTGGCGGGGATCAAGAAGACCCCGAAGGTCGCGATCGTCACCAAGACGGACCTGGTGGACTCCAAGGCCCTGGCCGAGCAGCTGATCGCGATCGACCAGCTCGGCAAGGAGCTGGGGATCGAGTGGGCGGAGATCGTGCCCGTGTCGGCGGCCGGGGACAAGCAGGTGGAGCTGCTCGCCGAGCTGCTGATCCCGCTGCTGCCCGAGGGGCCCGCGCTCTACCCCGAGGGTGATCTGACGGACGAGCCGGAGCAGGTCATGGTGGCCGAGCTGATCCGGGAGGCGGCCCTGGAGGGCGTGCGGGACGAACTGCCGCACTCCATCGCGGTGGTGGTGGAGGAGATGCTGCCGCGCGAGGACCGTCCGGCGGACAAGCCGCTCCTCGACATCCACGCGAACGTCTACATCGAGCGTCCCAGCCAGAAGGGGATCATCATCGGTCCCAAGGGCAAGCGGCTGAAGGAGGTCGGCATCAAGTCCCGCAAGCACATCGAGGCGCTGCTCGGGACCCCGGTGTTCCTGGACCTCCATGTGAAGGTGGCCAAGGACTGGCAGCGGGACCCGAAGCAGCTGCGCCGGCTGGGCTTCTGAGCGGCCCGCACCCGGCGGCGGCCGTGCGCACGCCGATCGCCGGACGTGCGCACGCCGATCGCCGGACGTGCTCACGCCGATCGGCGGAACCCGATCGTCGGAACGGCGCGCCGCCGCGGCCAGGGCTCCACACGCCCCTCCGGGACCAACCGGTCGAGGAACGCGTACCGGGTGAGGGCCGCCGGGTCCTGGTCCTCGTAGGACTGGACCCGGCGCCACCACGCGGCGACCTCGGACCACCCCGGCGCCGACAGCGACCCGCCGAACTCCTGCACCGACAGCGCGGCCGTCAGGCCCGCGAAGGCGAGGCGGTCGGCGAGCGGCCACTCGGCCAGCGTGCCGGTGACGAAGCCCGCGACGAAGACATCGCCCGCGCCCGTCGGGTCCAGCGCCTCGACGGCGATCGCGGGCACGGCGGCGCTGTCGCCGGTGCGTCCGTCCACGGCGTACGCGCCCTCCGCGCCGAGGGTGACCACGGCCAGCGGCACATGGGCGCTGAGCGCGTGCGCGGCGGCGCGCGGGCAGTCGGTGCCCGTGTACCGCATCGCCTCCTCGGCGTTCGGCAGGAACGCCTCGCAGTGTTCGAGGTCGGCGAGGCCCGCGAGGTCCCAGGCCCCGGTGTCGTCCCATCCGACGTCGGCGAAGACACGGGTGCCCCGCTTGGCGGCCTCGGCGATCCAGGGGGCGCGCCGGCCGGGGGTCAGCGAGGCGACGGCGGCCCGGGCACGGGGCGGGCAGGCGGGTGCGGGCTGCTCCGGCGGCGGCTCGTGGCCGTGGGAGACCATGGTCCGCTCACCCTCGTAGGCCATGGAGACGGTGACCGGGGAGTGCCAGCCGGGGACCCGCCGGGACGGCGAGAGGTCGATGCCCTCGCCCTGCTCCAGCTCGTCCCAGCAGTACTCGCCGTAGTGGTCGTCGCCGAAGGCCGCGGCCAGGGAGGTCTTCAGACCGAGCCGGGCCAGCGCCGTGGCCATGTTGGCGACACCGCCGGGGCTCGACCCCATCCCGCGCGCCCAGGACTCGGTGCCGCGCACGGGGGCGGATTCCAGCCCGGTGAAGATGATGTCGAGGAAGACCGTCCCGGTGAGGTACACGTCCCGGGGCGGGTCCCCGGGCGCGCGCAGGGCGGCCAGGGGGTCGACCTGGGAGGTACGGTGCGGCTCGTCCCCGATGTGGGGATGGGGGTGCGGCTTCTCCTGCGTGCCGGGGTGGCGGTGCGGTCCCTCTCCGGTGGTGGCGGTCACGGTGGGCTCCCTGACGTGGTGCGGATCCAGCCAGTGTGCACCAATCGTCACGGTGCGCGGCGGCGGTTGTCCGCAGCCGCTGCCCGCGGCCGCCACCGGCGACCGTCACCCACCGCCGTCGTGGGGAGCCGTGCGCCTACCAGCGGGGCACCACCGGAGTGACCCAGCCGGGATCCGCGACGCGCATCGCCGCGTCGTCGTCGCGCTCGCGCAGGGTGCCGTCGTCGGCGAGCCAGCGGGCGTGCAGGGCGGCCAGCCGGTCGCGGTCCAAGGTGACGCCGAGACCGGGCGCGTCCGGTACGGCGATCCTGCCGCCCTCGAAAGTGAGGCGCTCGGTGATGACGTCCTCGGACTGCCAGGGGTAGTGGGTGTCGCAGGCGTGGTGCAGGTCGGGCACGGTCGAGGCGACATGGGTCATCGCGGCGAGGGAGATGCCCAGGTGCGTGTTGGAGTGCATGGACAGCGCGACCCCGAACGTGCGGCAGACGGCGGCCAGTTCCCGGGTGTTGCGCAGGCCGCCCCAGTAGTGGTGGTCGGACAGCAGGACCTGGACGGCACCGCGGGTGAACGCCTTCTCGATCTCCGGGAAGGTGGTCACGCACATATTGGTGGCCAGCGGCATGCCGGTGCCCGCGGCGACCTCGGCCATCGCGTCCGTCCCGAGGGCGGGGTCCTCCAGGTACTCGAGGAGGCCGTCCAGCTCCCGGGCGACCTTCAGTGAGGTCTCGACGGTCCAGGCCCCGTTGGGGTCCAGGCGCAGCGGGTGTCCGGGGAAGGCCTCGGCGAGGGCGCGGATCGCGGCGACCTCCTCGTCGGGCGGGAACACCCCGCCCTTGAGCTTGAAGGAGCCGAAGCCGTACCGCTCCTTGAAGGTCCGGGCCTGTGCGACCACTCCCGCCGGGTCGAGGGCGGCACCCCAGTCGTCCTGTTCGGCGGCCACGCCCTCGGGGTGCCCGGCCCATCGGTAGAACAGATACGCGCTGTACTCGACCTCGTCCCGCACCTTGCCGCCGAGCAGGGCGTGCACGGGCAGCCCGAGCGCCTTGCCGAGGGCGTCGAGGCAGGCGACCTCGAAGGCGGAGACGACGGACAGCCGGAGTTTGTCGGCGGTCTGGACCCCGCGCAGCCCGCCCACGTCGAGCCGGTCGCCGCCGGGGGAGCCCGCCACGCCGATCTCGTCGGCGAGGTCGAACAGGGCGGTGGTGTCGGTCACCTGGCGGCCGATCAGCCGCTGGGCGAAGGGCCGGGCGAGATCGAGGTACTTCGTGTCGCCGTAGGTCTCTCCGACCCCCGTGGTCCCGTCGGCGGTCACCACCTCCACGATCAGCCGGGGCGTGTACGGCTGGTGGACGCCCTGGGTGTTGAGCAGCGGCGGGTCGGCGACCAGGATCGGTGTCAGACGCACCTCGTCGATGGTGAGGCCGGGGCGGGTCGCGGCGGTCACGGGGCGGCTCCTAAGAGGTCGGGTGCGGCGGTGAGCAGGGGCATGAGCCGGTCTTCCCCTGACTGTCCTCCTCTGGCAGTCTCCCCATGGAGACACCGTCTATGTATGAAGATGAAGCCTAAGTAGGTGAACGGGGCTCGTCAATGGCCCGGCGTGCGCCGGGCGGTGCCCTCCCGTGCCCGGATTACGATCGGCGCATGTCAGACACAGGGGGCGTCCGCGAGGTGAAGTCGGCCGCGCGCACGGTCGAACTGCTCGAGGTGCTCGCGGCCCGCGGCGACCGCCCGGCACGGCTTCAGGAACTGGCCGACCAGCTCTCGGTGCCGCGCAGCTCGATGTACGCCCTGCTGCAGACCCTGATCTCGCGGGGCTGGGTCCGCACGGACGTCACGGGCTCGCTCTACGGCATCGGCATCAGCGCCCTGCTGACGGGCACGAGCTATCTGGACTCCGACCCGCGCGTCCGTGCCGTGCGCCCGTTCCTGGACCAGGCGTCCGAGGCGCTGGGCGAGACGATCCATCTGGGCCGCCTGGACGGCATGGACGTGGCGTATCTGGCCACCCGCGAGTCGCACGCCTATCTGCGGACGATCAGCCGGGTCGGCCGGCGCCTGCCCGCCCACGCGGGGGCGCTCGGCAAGGCACTGCTGGCCGAACGGCCCGACGAGGCACTGCCCCCGGGCCCCTACCCGGCACTCACCCCGAACACCCGCACGACCCGGGCGTCCCTGACGGCGGACCTGGCCGCGACCCGCGAGCGCGGTCACGCGGTCGACCGCGAGGAGAGCGTCACCGGCATCGTCGGCTTCGGCTTCGCCCTGCGCTACGACACCCCGGCGCTGGACGCGATCAGCTGCTCGGTGCCGGTGGCCCGGCTGACACCGGAGCACGAGGAGCGGATCGTGGCGGTGATGCGGGAGGTGCGGGCCGGGATCGAGGGGGCCGGGCCGGGCCTCGCGGGGGCGCCGCACTGGCGCTGAACCCGGCCCGGCCACCCGGAAATCGCGCTCGTATACCCGAGCTCACCAGCCACAAACCTGCGAGTGACTCAGATCACACATCCCGCGCTTTTTCTCGAACCGCGTGCTTGATACAAATTGCCCGCGCGTTCCTGTCGGTCGACGGACGGCGCCCACCCCCCCTTTTTTCTGAGCCGTCCTTTCGCACGCCCTGGAACGCCCGTGTCCTCGCGCACCGCCCCGCCCTGGCCCCTCGTCGCCCTTTTCACGGCCGGGTATCTCGCCGCGTACCTTCTGCCCACCACCGTCGGCAGACTCGACGCGGGTCTGCCGCTCTCCGCCACCGAGGCCGGCTCCATCGGCAGTGCCCTGCTGCTGAGTTCGGCCGCCGCGGGCTTTCTGCTGGCCGCCCACGTCCATCGCGTCGGCCCCCGGCGGCTGGCCCGCCTGGGGCTGCTGCTCGCCGCAGCCGGATACGGCACGGCCGCCGTCAGCCACAGCATCCCCGTGGTCGTCGCGGGAGCGGTCGCCGGCGGCTTCGGGTCGGGCACCGCCACCACGGTCGCGGCGACCGGCATCGCCGCCCAGCGCGACCCGCACCGGGTCTCCACGCTGGGCCTGTTGGGTGTCTCCGCGCTCGCCGGAGCGGTCTACCTGACGATCCCCCACCTCGGCCCCGGACACGGCCTCCCGCTCGCCGCGATCGCGCTCACCGCCCTCCTGGTGTGGCCCGCGACCGGCCGCCTCTCCTCCCCCGCGCCCGTCGCAACGGCTCCCCGCGAGACGGGCCGGCTGCCCCATCGCGGCTCCGGGCTCGTGCTGGCCGGCGGCATCCTGTGCTGGTCCCTGGCCCAGAACTCCCTGTGGGGCGTCAGCGGGCGCATCGGCCTCAGCCAGGCGCACCTCAGCGAGGTCACCGTCGGTCTGGTCTTCGCCGTCGCACTCGGCGCCGGGCTGCTCGGCGTGATCGGCGCGAGCGTGCTCGGGCCGCGACTCGGCCGTGCGCTCCCCGTCGGCGTGGGCACCGCGCTCATCGCCGGCTGTATCGCGCTCAGCGCCTCCGCCACCGGCCTCGGCACCTTCGCAAGCGGTGAGATCGCCTGGAACACGCTCTACCCGATCGTGCTGTCGTATCTGATCGGCCTCGCCGCCTCCCTGGACCGGCGTGGCCGCTGGGCCGTCCTCGTCGGCTCGGCGTCCTCGCTCGGCACCGCGGCCGGGCCCCTCACCGGCAGTGTGCTGGCCGCGCGGGCGGGCTTCCCGGCGATGGGCACGATCCTCGCGGCCGGCCTGCTGGCGATCGCCCTCCCGCTGGCCGCCGTCGCCCGGCAGCCGGGCGGCCGTCCGCTGCTGCGGGGCGGCGTGCGCCGCCGCCGGGATGTCCAGGTCACCGTGGTCGCCGTGTCGCCGGGCGGCGCGATGGGCGCGATCGCACCGGCCGACACCACCGAACAGCCCGTCGTGGAGATCCCGTTCGACACACCGGCGGCCCCGGACCAGGGGGCCTACGGCACGGCCGGGCCCCGGCAGACGACCGCCGCGCCGGGACCCGGTACCCCGTAGAACCCCTCAGTTCCCGGTGAACTCGTACGCGTCCACCTCGGCGAGGTAGCGGGCCCGCCGCTCCTCGTCGTGGTCCAGGAAGGAGGCGAGGAACGAGTTGCGGGCCAGTTCGCGCATCCGCTCGGTGCTCAGCCCGAGGGTGTCGTGCACGGCGTGGAAGTTGTCCGCCACATAGCCGCCGAAGTACGCCGGGTCGTCGGAGTTGACCGTGCACAGCAGTCCGGCGTCCAGCATCGCGGGCAGCGGATGCTCCGCCAGGACGTCGACCGCGCGCAGCCGGACGTTGGACAGCGGGCAGAGCGTGAGCGGCACCTGCTCCCGCACCAGCCGCTCCACCAGCGCCGGGTCCTCCATGCAGCGCAGACCGTGGTCGACGCGCTCGACGCCGAGCACGTCGAGGGCCTCGGTGATGTACTCCGGCGGCCCCTCCTCGCCCGCGTGCGCGACCCGGCGCAGCCCGAGGGCGGCGGCGGCCTCGTACACCTCGCGGAACTTGGCGGGCGGGTGGCCGACCTCGGCGGAGTCGAGGCCGATGCCGACGATCCGGTCGAGGTACGGCTCGGCCGCCCGCAGCGTCTCCATCGCCGAGTCCGCGGACTCGTCCCGCAGGAAGCACATGATCAGCTGGGTGGAGACGCCGTGGTTCTCCTCGCTGCGGCCGAGCGCGCGCCACAGGCCCTCGACGACAGTCCCCATGGGGACGCCCCGGGCGATATGGGCCTGCGGGTCGAAGAAGATCTCGGCGTGCCGCACGCCCTGCGCGGCGGCCCGCTCCAGATACGCATTGGCGAGATCCTCGAAGTCCCGCTCGGTCCGCAGCACGGCCATCAGCTCGTAGTACAGGTTCAGGAAGGACTGGAGGTCCTCGAAGGCGTAGGCCTTGCGCAGGTCGTCGGTGTCGGCGTACGGCAGTTCGACGGCGTTGCGGGCGGCCAGCTCGAAGGCCAGCTCCGGCTCCAGGGTGCCTTCGATGTGAAGGTGCAGTTCAGCTTTGGGGAGGGGCATCAAAGCATCGTAAGGCCTGGTCAGCGCCGTTTCGGGACCGGCACCCTGAGCAGGTCGTGCGCCACGGTCAGCTCTCCCTCGAACCCGGCGGCCCGTGCCTGCCGTTCGAACTCCTCCGGCTCCGAGTAGCGCTGGCTGAAGTGGGTGAGGACCAGGTGCCGCACCCCCGCCTCCCGGGCCACCCGGGCCGCCTGACCAGCCGTCAGATGGCCGTACTCGACGGCGAGCTGTTCGTCCTCGTCGAGGAAGGTCGACTCGATGACGAGCAGGTCGCAGCCCTCCGCGAGGGCGTACACCCCCTCGCAGAGGCGGGTGTCCATGACGAACGCGAACCGCTGTCCCCGGCGCACCTCGCTCACGGCCTCCAGCGGGACACCGCCGAGGGAGCCCTCGCGCTGGAGACGGCCCACGTCGGGGCCCGTGATCCCGTGCTCGGCGAGCCGCTCGGGCAGCATCCGCCGCCCGTCGGGTTCGACCAGCCGGTAGCCGAACGACTCCACGGGATGGGAGAGCCGGCGCGCCTCGAGCGTGTACGCGGCGGTCGTCGCGAGCACCCCGTCCTCGGCGACCGGTGCCTCGGTCAGCCGGACGGTCTCGCGGTAGGCGGTGGCGTACCGCAGCCGCTCGAAGAACCGCTGTCCCGACCGCGGGTAGTACGCGGTGATCTCGTGCGGCACCTTGTCCAGGTTGATCCGCTGGATGACCCCGGCCAGCCCCAGCGAGTGGTCCCCGTGGAAGTGCGTGACGCAGATCCGGTGCAGATCGTGGGCGGCGACCCCGGCGCGGAGCATCTGCCGCTGGGTGCCCTCCCCGGGGTCGAAGAGGATGCCCTCGCCGTCCCAGCGCAGCAGGTAGCCGTTGTGGTTGCGCTGCCGGGTCGGGACCTGGCTGGCGGTGCCGAGCACCACCAGTTCACGGGCGGACATGGCGCGTCATCCGGGGGGCCACTGCAGACCGCGGCCGCCGAGCACATGGGCGTGGGCGTGCCAGACGGTCTGCCCGGCGCCGCTGCCGGTGTTGAAGACGACGCGGTAGCTCTCCAGCTTCTCCTGCGCGGCGACCTCGCCGGCCTCGCGGAGCACATCGGCGGCCACCGACGGTGCGGCGGCGGCGAGGGTCGCGATGTCCCGGTGGTGGAGCCTCGGGATGATCAGTATGTGCGTGGGTGCCTGGGGATTGATGTCCTGGAACGCGATCGTGGTGTCGGTCTCCCGGACGATCGTCGCCGGGATGTGCCCCGCGACGATCTTGCAGAACAGACAGTCGTCCTGCGGCTCTCCCGCCATGTGCGTGCCTCCTCCTCACACGGACTGATCACTACGACGGCATCGTATCGGCCCCGCCCGCCGGTCCGGAAAGGGCCGGAGGGCGGGCGGGGCCGGGGAATGCCCGCCGCGGTACGGCGGTTCACAGGGCCGGCAGCTCCGGGGGACGCTTCGCCGGGCGCTCCTCCAGGGCGGCCAGCGCCAGCCGCACCGCCTCGTCGAGCTGGACGTCCCGCCCGGCCGCGTGGTCCTGGGGCGTCTGGACCACCTCGATGTCGGGATCGACACCGTGGTTCTCCACGCCCCACCCGTAGCCCTCCAGCCAGAACGCGTACTTGGGCTGGGTCACCAGCGTCCCGTCGACCAGCCGGTACCTGCTGTCGATGCCGATGACGCCGCCCCAGGTCCGCGTCCCGACCACCGGTCCGATGCCGAGCGCCTTGACCGCCGCGTTGACGATGTCGCCGTCCGAGCCGGAGAACTCGTTGGCGACGGCGACGACCGGGCCGCGCGGAGCGTCCTCCGGGTAGCTGTACGCGCGCAGCCCGCGCGGCAGGTCCCAGCCCACGATCCGCCGCGCCAGCTTCTCCACGACCAGTTGGGAGGTGTGGCCGCCCCGGTTCTCCCGGACGTCCACGACCAGACCCTCCCGGGCGACCTCGACCCGCAGATCGCGGTGGAGCTGCGCCCACCCGGAGCCCACCATGTCCGGCACATGCAGATAGCCGAGCCGTCCGCCGGATCTCTCGTGCACATACGACCGCCGGTCCGCGACCCACGCGTGGTACCGCAGCGGCTCCTCGTCCGCGATCGGCACGACGACGACATGCCGCGGATCGCCCCCGCCCGCCGGCGAGACGGTCAGCTCCACCGGTTTGCCCGCCGTCCCGACCAGCAGCGGTCCCGGCCCGGCCACCGGATCCACGGGCCGGCCGCCGACCGCCACGATCGCGTCCCCGGCCCGTACCGCCACTCCGGGTGCGGCGAGCGGCGCCCGGGCGTCCGGGTCGGAGGTCTCCGACGGCAGCACCCGGTCGATGCGCCAGCTGCCGTCCGGGTGCCGGGAGACGTCGGCCCCGAGCAGGCCCTGCCTACGGTCAGCGCCGGGCCCGTAGCCGCCCGGTGTGACGTACGCGTGCGAGGTGCCCAGTTCGCCCTGCACCTCCCACAGGAGGTCCACCAGGTCGTCGTGCGTGGCGATGCGCTCCAGGACGGGCCGGTACCGGTCCAGCACGCCGTCCCAGTCGACCCCGCCGAGGTCGGGCCGCCAGAAGTTGTCGCGCATGAGGCGGCCGGTCTCCTCGTACATCTGCCGCCACTCGGCCGCCGGGTCGACGGTCTGCCGGATCCGGGACAGGTCCACGGTGATGTTGGCGTCGCTGTCGTCGTCGTTCGGGGCGCGCCGGTCGCTCGGCACGACCTTGAGCTTGCCGTCGGTCCACAGCAGCACCCGCTTGCCGTCGCCGGTGACCGTGAAGTGGTCGGCGTCCGAGGCGAGATGCTCGATGCGCTGCTGGACGAGGTCGTAGCGCTCCAGTTCGGACTGGGGGTCGGGGTCGTCGGGGGTGGCCCGTGAGGTGCCGAGGACTCCGCGCACCGGGTGCCGCAGCCAGAGCACGCCGTCCTTGGCGGCCCGCAGGCCGGAGTAGCGCGCGGCCTCGACGGGGAACGGCACGATCCGGTCGGCGAGGCCGTCCAGGTCGACCCGGGTCGTGGGCGCGCCCTCGCTGTCGGGTGTCTCGTCCTTGTCCGGCGCCTGGAGGGGACGGCCGTGCCGCTGGGGCCCGAAGGGGGACGGGGTGGTCGCGGCGAGGGTGATCAGATGCGGCCGGGAGCCGCCCACGAAGGCCAGGTCGAAGACGTGCTCGTCGTAGACGGGGTCGAAGGAGCGGGCCGAGAGGAACACCAGGTGCTTGCCGTCCAGGGTGAACGCGGGCGCGTAGTCCCGGAAACGGAGCGGGGTCGCCTCCGTGACCGACAGATCGGCCGTGTTGGCGAGCTTGAGGTGGCGCAGCGGGCGGGGGCCGGGGTGCGACCAGGCCAGCCAGGCCGAGTCCGGGGAGAAGACGAGCCCGTCGGCCTCGCCGTCCTCGCTGCGGTCGACCTCGCGCACCTCGCCGCTGTCCCGCTCGACGAGCAGCACCCGCCCGTCGTGCGCGGCGACCGCGACCCGGCTGCCGTCGGGGGCGACCGCGAGCCCGAGCACCCGGCCGAGGCGCCCGCCCGCGAGCCGCCGCGGGGTGGCGCCGGGTGCGACTCCGGTGGCGGGCGCGAACTCCAGCGCGTCGTCGCCCTCCGCGTCCGTCACCCACACCACCCACTCCTCGCCGTCGGCGCGGAAGGTGCGCGGCAGCCGGGCCCGTACGCCGGGCTCGGCGGCGAGCGCGCGGGCGGGCCCCGAGCGGTGGGTGATCCAGTGGACGGCGCCGCGCACCGAGATCGCGCTGCCGCGCCCGGTGCGGTCGGGCGAGGCGGCCCCGAACCAGCGGTTCGCGCTCACCGGATACGGCTGCTGATCCACGCGCTGTCCGCCGAGCCGGATGTCGAGCCGGCGGGGCTCGGCCCCGTCCAGGTCCTCCAGGAGCCACAGTTCACCGGCGGAGGAGTACACGACCCGGGTTCCGTCGGTGGCCGCGTGCCGGGCGTAGAAGTGGTCGAGGGGGGTGTGGCGGCGCAGGTCCGAGCCGTCGGCGAGCGAGGAGTACAGCGCTCCGACGCCCTCGTGGTCGGAGAGGAAGGCGATGCGTTCCCCGACCCAGCACGGGTACTCGATGTTGCCGTCGAGGTCCTCGTGCAGCCGGACGAACTCCCCGGCCCCCTCGCCGTCGGCGGACCGGTCGATCCACAGCTTGCCCGCCGTGCCGCCGCGGTACCGCTTCCACCAGGCGGCCTCGCGGCCCATGGGCGCCGACAGCAGCACGGTGGCCGGGCCGTGGGCGACCTCGCCGACGGGCCCGTACGGCAGCGTGGTGGCCGGGCCGCCGTCGAGCGGTACGGAGTGCGCCCAGGAGCGGCGCAGGGAGGCCTGGCCGACCGTGCTGACGGCGAGCACCCGTCCGTCGGGGGTCCAGCCGCGCACCTGGGTCTTGCCGCTGCCCCAGTGGGTCAGGCGCTGGGCCGGACCGCCGTCGATCGGGGCGGCGTACACCTCGGGAGCGCCGTCGCGGGTCGAGGTCCAGGCCACGGTCCGGCCGTCCGGGGATATCCGGGGGTGGTTGACCGGGACGTTGTCGGCGCTGACCCGCCAGGCACGGCCGCCGTCGAGCGGGGCGACCCAGACGTCGTCCTCGGCGGTGAAGGCGACCGACTCGCCGTGCAGATGCGGGAAGCGGAGGTACGCGGGCGATGTGGACTGAGTCACCAGGTCACCCTAAGCAGCAAGTGTGTTCACGGACAGGGGTTTTGTCAGTCGCCCCGGCTCGTCGTGCGTGGCCGTGAGGGTCGAGCGGATCATTTGCCCTGGACGGGCCAGCAGGTGGGGTCGCCCTGGCACCAGATGGTCCTCGTCACGGTGACGGTGGGGCCGGGCAGGCCGGGGTTCGGCTGGTAGGTGCCGGGCGGCTGGTACGTCGGGGTCGGCGGGCCGTCGCAGTTGCCGAGGCCGCTCACATGGAACCACTGCCTGCCGCCCACGGTGGCCCGCAGGTCCCCGCGGACGCACCTGCCGTCGACGACCCGGGTGATCCTGCCCTTGACGGTGATGTCCTTGTCGTCGTCGGTCTTGCCCTGGCAGTCGACGCTGACGACGGTGGTCTCGGTCGGTGCGGGTGTCCTCGCGGAGCGGGTGGCGGTGGCGCCGGTGCCGTAGCCGCCCGTGCAGCTCAGCCAGCGCACCTTCACATGGTGCTGCTGGAGTTCCCTGGTCGCGGTCTGGTCGGTGGTGTACGCCGCCGCCACGGTACTCAGGTCACCGGGCTGGCACGCCACGGCTCCGCCGACGGCGACCGCCACGAGTCCGGTCGCCGCCAGGGCCCGCCGTCCCCGCGGGCGCCACCGAATCCGCCTCAATGCCCCCATGGAGGGCAGCCTGCCACTTACCCGCCGTCAGCGGTAGAGCGCATACGGCCACCGAGCGCTCCCGTGTCACTCCCCCGACGCGCCGTCAGCCGCGCAGCAGCAGCCATTCCTGGAGTTCGACCAGGTTGCCCTCAGGGTCCTTGAGGTGGGCGACGCGCATACGGTCGGTCATGGGGGCCGGGCCATGCAGCAGGGTCGCGCCGCGGGAGACGATGCGCTCGCAGTAGGCGTCCAGGTCGTCCACGCGCAGCACCACGAGGGAGCGGTGGCCCATCGCGGCGTCGCCCAGTTCGCCCAGGACGCGGGCCATCATCTCCCGGTCCTGCAGGGCGATGCCCGCCGAGCCGACGGCGGGAGAGAACTTCTCGTACGGCCCGTCCCCGGCTCCCGACTGGGGCTTGAGGCCGAGGACGTCGGCGTAGAACCGGTAGCAGGCGGCGAAGTCCGAGACCAGCAGCCGTACCTGGGCGAGTTCCATGGTGTACCCCCGAAGGTCAGGACCAGCGTCCGGTGCGGCCGAGCAGCAGCGCGGCCGCCGCGGTGCCGGCGGTCGAGGTGCGCAGCACGGTGGGCCCCAGCCGGAAGGCCCGCGCACCCGCCTCCTCGAACAGGGTCAACTCCTCGGGGGCGACGCCCCCTTCGGGCCCGACGATCAGCACGATCTCGCCCTCGGTGGGGAGTTCCACGGTCGCGAGGGGGTCCTCGCCGCTCTCGTGCAGGACCGCCGCGAAGTCGGCCTTGGCGAGAAGTGCCGCAACCTGCTTGGTCGTCGCCGCGTCCGCGACCTCGGGGAAGCGCACCCGGCGGGACTGCTTGCCCGCCTCGCGGGCGGTGGCCCGCCACTTGCCGAGGGCCTTCAGCCCCCGGTCGCCCTTCCATTGGGTGATGCAGCGGGAGGCCTGCCAGGGGACGATCGCGTCGACGCCGACCTCGGTCATGGTCTCCACGGCCAGCTCGCCCCGGTCGCCCTTGGGCAGGGCCTGGACGACGGTGATCCGGGGTGTCTGCGGCGGCTCCTCGGACACCGAGGTCACCCGGACGACCAGCCGGTCCTTGCCCTCGGTGCCGACGACCTCGCACTCCGCCCGGCGTCCGGCGCCGTCGGTCAGGACGACGGCCTCCCCCGGCCGCAGCCGCTTCACCGAGACCGCGTGCCGCCCCTCGGGGCCGTCGAGCACGAACTCGGGACCGACGGCGTCGAGCCGGTCCACGACGAACACGGGTGCCGTCATCGACCGGCACCGCCCGCGGACAACGCTGTCGCGGCCTCGCGGAGTTCCGCCGCCAGGACCTCCACCAGGCGTCCGGCGGGCAGGTCACGGGCCAGACGGTGGCCCTGGCCGGCGAACAGCGACATACCCTGCGGGTCGTCGGCCTTGGCGGCCGCCTTGCGCAGCGGCGAGGTGAGGTGGTTGATCTCGGGGTAGGCGGCGGGCGCGTACGGCCCGTGCTCCCGCATGAACCGGTTGACCAGGGCACGGGCCGGGCGCCCGGAGAACGCGCGCGTCAGCTCCGTACGGACGAACAGGGGGTCGGTCAGCGCCTGCTTGTGCAGGGGGTGCGCGCCGGACTCGGGGCTGGCGAGGAACGCGGTGCCCAGCTGGGCCGCGTTCGCGCCCGCCGCGAGCACCGCGGCGATCTGGCTGCCGCGCATGAGTCCGCCGGCCGCGACGATCGGGATGCGTACGGCCTCACGGATCTGGGTGACCAGGGTGAGCAGCCCGATGCCGGAGCCGTCGTTCTCGGCGCTGTCGCGGTGGGTGCCCTGGTGGCCGCCGGCCTCGACGCCCTGTGCGATGACCGCGTCGGCGCCCGCCTCCTGTACGGCGAGGGCCTCCTCGGCGGTGGTCGCGCTGACCAGGGTGAAGGTGCCCGCGCGGCGCAGGGACTGAAGGACCGAGGGGGCGGGGACGCCGAAGTGGAAGGAGACCGCGGGCACCGGGTCGTCGAGCAGGATGGCGAGCTTGGCGTCGTAGCCGTCGTCGCGGCCGCTCTCGGGGTCGCCCAGTTCGGCCTTGTACCAGGTGGCCTCGCCGGCGAGCTGTTCGGCGTAGACCTCGACGGCGGCGGGGTCCGCCTGGTCGGGCTGCGGGATGAACACGTTCACGCCGAAGGGACGGGCGGTGAGCCCGCGGAGCTGCTTGATCTCCTGGTACATGCCGTCGGCGGTCTTGTAACCCGCGGCGAGGAACCCGAGGCCGCCCGCCTCGGACACGGCGGCGGCGAGCTGTGGCACGGAGACTCCGCCCGCCATGGGGGCCTGCACGATCGGATGGCGGAGGAGATCGGTCAGCACGGAGGACATGACGGCATGTTGTCACGTCCTTCGAACAAGTCCGAATCCGGGCTTCCGCTGGCATATGCCCCCGGAAAGGTCCGCGGGTCAGGGCAGTGGGGGTGCTCACGGGCGACCGGAACGGGCCGGAGCGGCAGCCGACGGCAGCCCCGGGAAACACAACGGCGCCGGTCCGAGGGGAGCCGGCGCCATTGGGGTGTCGCGGAGGGTCAGCGCCCGTTGAAGGCGTCCTTCAGGCGCGAGAACAGCCCCTGCTGTCCCGGCTGGAACTGGCCCTGCGGCCGCTCCTCGCCGCGCAGCTGCGCCAGCTCCCTCAGCAGGCGCTCCTGCTCGGGGTCCAGCTTCGACGGCGTCTGCACCTCGACATGCACGACCAGGTCACCCCGGCCGCCGCCGCGCAGATGCGTGACGCCTCGGCCGTGCAGCGGGATCGACTGCCCGGACTGCGTGCCGGGGCGGATGTCGACCTCCTCCATGCCGTCCAGCGTCTCGAGCGGCACCTTGGTGCCGAGGGCCGCCGCCGTCATCGGGAGGGTGACCGTGCAGTGCAGGTCGTCGCCGCGGCGCTGGAACATCGGGTGCGGCAGCTCGTGGATCTCGACGTACAGATCACCGGCCGGACCGCCGCCGGGGCCGACCTCGCCCTCGCCGGCGAGCTGGATCCGGGTGCCGTTGTCGACGCCCGCGGGGATCTTGACGGTGAGCGTCCGGCGGGAGCGCACCCGTCCGTCGCCCGCGCACTCCGGGCACGGGTTCGGGACGATCGTGCCGAATCCCTGGCACTGCGGGCAGGGCCGGGAGGTCATGACCTGGCCCAGGAAGGACCGCGTGACCTGCGAGACCTCACCGCGGCCGCGGCACATGTCACAGGTCTGCGCCGAGGTGCCGGGCGCGGCGCCCTCGCCGTTGCAGGTGTTGCAGACGACGGCCGTGTCGACCTGGATGTCCTTCGTGGTGCCGAAGGCCGCCTCGTCGAGCTCGATCTCCAGCCGGATCATGGCGTCCTGGCCGCGGCGGGTGCGCGAGCGCGGTCCGCGCTGCGACGCCGTGCCGAAGAACGCGTCCATGATGTCCGAGAAGTTCCCGAAGCCGCCCGCGCCGAAGCCGCCCGCGCCCGCGCCGCCCGACTGGGACAGGGGGTCGCCACCGAGGTCGTAGACCTGCTTCTTCTGCGGGTCCGAGAGCACCTCGTACGCGGCGTTGATCTCCTTGAACCGCTCCTGCGTCTTGGGATCAGGGTTGACGTCCGGGTGCAGCTCGCGGGCGAGCCGGCGGAACGCCTTCTTGATCTCTTCCTGCGACGCGTCGCGGCGCACGCCGAGTACGGCGTAGTAGTCCGTGGCCACTTACGACTCCGCCAGGATCTGTCCGACGTACCGTGCCACCGCTCGTACCGCTCCCATCGTTCCCGGGTAATCCATGCGGGTCGGTCCGACCACGCCGAGTTTCGCTACTGCCTCGCCGCCCGAACCGTAGCCCACGGAGACGACCGACGTGGAGTTGAGTCCCTCGTGAGCGTTCTCGTGACCGATACGCACCCGCA
Organism: Streptomyces sp. NPDC002573; assembly: GCF_042889625.1. Classification (NCBI taxonomy): domain Bacteria; kingdom Bacillati; phylum Actinomycetota; class Actinomycetes; order Kitasatosporales; family Streptomycetaceae; genus Streptomyces; species Streptomyces sp. NPDC002573. The sequence goes on from NZ_JBIARC010000004.1 coordinate 55,673, forward strand.
TGGCCGGATCCTTCGCCTCACCCAGGAGCTTGAGGAGCACGACCTGCTCCTCGAGCGCCTCCAGCACGGGGCGGATGGTGAGAGGGAAGTCATGCCCGAAGCGGGTGAGATTGGCGGTGCCGCCGATGATCAGCCGCTCCTCGGTCTCCTCCACGAGGGTCTCCAGAAGGGTGGAGAGCACCGTGGAGACCGTGCCCCGGTCCTCCGGTTCGAAGGCCTCGGGCAGGTCCTGCACGAGCTGCGGGACGTCCGCGAAACGGCGGCCGGTGACATGGCTGTTGAGCCGCGCCCGCAGATCAGCGAGTGACGTTTCTCCAAAGGGCGCGGGGCAGTCGATCATGCGCTGCTCGACCCGGCCGGTGTCGGTGATCAGCACCAGCATCACCCGCGCGGGCGCCATCGCCAGCAGTTCCACGTGCCGCACCGTCGAGCGGGTCAGCGACGGGTACTGCACGACGGCGACCTGCCGGGTGAGCTGCGCGAGCAGCCGTACCGTACGCGCCACGACGTCGTCGAGGTCGACGGCGCCCTCCAGGAAGTTCTGGATCGCGCGGCGCTCGGGCGGGGTCATCGGCTTGACGGCCGCGAGCTTGTCGACGAAGAGGCGGTAGCCCTTGTCCGTGGGGATGCGTCCGGCGCTGGTGTGCGGCTGGGCGATGTAGCCCTCGTCCTCCAGCGCGGCCATGTCGTTGCGGACGGTGGCCGGGGAGACGCCGAGGTTGTGCCGCTCGGTGAGCGCCTTGGAACCGACCGGCTCCTCGGTGCCCACGTAGTCCTGGACGATCGCGCGCAGCACTTCGAGCCTGCGTTCACTCAGCATGCGCACACCTCCAGCGGTCCGTTCCCCTTGGCGCTTCCCTGGCACTCTGCGCGGGTGAGTGCCAGCATCCCCGGGCCAAGTGTACGGCCGTCGGGTACGCCCCCGGCAAGGGCGGGCACCTGTGCCGCGCCGACGTGTACCGACCTGTCCCGCCCTGTCCTGTCCGGCCGGGCGCCTGCGGATAGCGTCACCCCATGACGGTGAGGTGGGAAGAGTCCGGGTGGGAGGCGCTCGGCGCCCGGGCAGGGCGTACGCGGCTGCCGGGATGGGACTGCACGACGGGACTGGTGGTCGGCGAGCGCGGAGCGCTCTTGATCGACGCCGGGTCGAGTCTCCGCGAGGGCGCGCGGCTGCGCACCGAGACACGACGGCTGCTCGCGCCGTTCGGCGGGGACCGGCGTGTGACACATCTCGCCCTGACGCACCCCCACTTCGATCATGTCCTCGGGGCGGCGGCGTTCGCGGGCGTGGAGGTGTTCGGGGCGGTGGGCACGGACGCGGTGTTCCTCCGGGAGCGTGACGTGCTGGTCGCGGACGCGGTACGGCACGGCCTGGACCCGGCCGAGGCGGCCGAGGCCGGGGACGTGCTGGTGCGCCCGCGCCATCAGGTGTCGGGGGAACGGACGCTGGACCTGGGCGGGGTGCAGGTGCTGCTGGCGAACGTGGGCCCGGCCCACACGGCGCACGACCTGGTGGTTCTGGTCCCCGGCGAGCGGGAGGTGGTGTTCTGCGGGGATCTGGTGGAGGAGTCCGGCGAGCCGCAGGCGGGCCCGGACGCGGTCCCCGCGCACTGGCCGGCGGCCCTGGACCGGCTGCTCGGACTGGGCGGCCCGGACGCGGTGTACGTGCCGGGGCACGGTGCCGTGGTGGACGCGGCGTTCGTCCGGGCGCAGCGCGACGAGCTGGCGTCCCGTTTCGGCGTGTCGTGAGGCCTTCCCCATCCGTGACGACCGGGCTTCTCCTATCGTCATCCGAATGCGCCAGTACTCGCCGGACCTGACCCCGCCGTGGAAGAAGCCCAAGCCCGTGCCGGAGGTCCCGGCGGACCCCGGTCTCGTGGTCGAGGAGCCGCGCACCGGCTTCTGCGGCGCGGTGATCCGCTGCGAGGCGGGCACGGTGACCCTGGAGGACCGCTTCGGCAAGCACCGGGTGTTCCCGCTGGAGCCGCGGGGGTTCCTGCTGGAGGGCCGGGTGGTGACCCTGGTGCGCCCGTCGAGCGCGCCGGTGCGTCCCACCCGTACGGCGTCGGGCTCGGTGGCCGTCCCGGGAGCGCGCGCGAGGGTGGCCCGCGCCGGCCGTATCTATGTGGAGGGCCGCCACGACGCCGAGCTGGTGGAGAAGGTGTGGGGCGACGATCTGCGCATCGAGGGCGTGGTGGTGGAGTACCTGGAGGGCGTGGACGACCTGCCCTCGATCGTGTCGTCCTTCGCGCCGGGTCCCGACGCGCGGCTGGGCGTGCTCGTGGACCACTTGGTGCCGGGTACGAAGGAGTGGCGTATCGCCGAGTCGGTGACCAGCGAGCACGCGCTGGTCGTCGGCCACCCGTACATCGACATCTGGGAGGCGGTGAAGCCCGCGGCCGTGGGGATCGCTCAATGGCCGCGCGTTCCGCACGGACAGGACTGGAAGAAGGGCGTGTGCCGGGCGCTCGGGTGGCCGGAGAACACGGGGGCGGCCTGGCAGGGGATCCTGGCGCGGGTGCGGTCCTACAGGGACCTGGAGCCGGAGTTGCTGGGGCGGGTGGAGGAACTGATCGACTTCGTCACGGATAGCGGTGGGGCTTGACACCGGGAGACGTCCCGAATTCGCCGGTGTCCAGCTCGATTCCCAGGATCGCCAGCGGCAGGCCGGCGCCGAACTTCGTCACGTGCTGCGTTTGGTAGTCGGCTCTCTCGCCCTCGCCATCGGGGTTCGTGAGCAGGACACACTGCGCCATGACCGGATCGACGATGAGATAAGCGGGCACCTTGCCTGCGGCGTAGATCGACCTCTTGACCTCGTAGTCTCGTGCGACGCTGGTTTTGGAGACGACCTCGACGACCATCGTGATCAGTGAGGACGGCAGCAGGCGCCCGGAGCGGGGCATGAGGTCACGCTCCAGGACCACCAAGTCCGGTACGGGCTCGCTGGCTTCGTCGAGGACATCGACATCCTGGGTCTGGAGGCGGGCCCACCGGTTGCGCGGAATCTGGTCCAACACGTCTTCCACAATCATGTTGTGCACCAGGTCGGGACTGGCCATCATCACGATTTCCCCCCGAAGAAGCTCGACCCTGACGCCCTCGGGAGGCTCAAGCTCCTCGAAGTACCTGGTCATCCCGCGCTCGTCCACAGCGGTCATCTCCGTGGCCCTCCACATCCGCCGCGTCCTGTCGGCGGCAGCCTACGAATCAGGTTAGGGACCGACGCGGCGTTCCGCACCGATTCACCCGCCGGAGTGATCAGTCCACCAGGTCCCGCACCACCGCGTCCGCCAGCAGCCGTCCCCGCAGGGTGAGGACCGCTCGGCCCTCCTCGTACGGGCCGTTCTCCAGGAGGCCGTCCGTCAGGGCCCGGCGTGCGGCCGCGAGCCCCTCCTCCCGCAGCAGCGACAGCGGGACGCCCTCCCTCAGGCGCAGTTCCAGCAGGATGCGCTCCACCCGGCGGTCCTCCGCCGACAGGAGCTCCCGTCCGGCCCCCGGGGAGCGGCCCTCGGCGAGCGCCGCCGCGTACGCCCCCGGGTGCTTCACGTTCCACCAGCGCACGCCGCCCACATGGCTGTGCGCGCCGGGGCCCGCGCCCCACCAGTCGGCACCGCGCCAGTACAGCTCGTTGTGCAGACAGCGGCCCGACTCCGAGGTGGCCCAGTTGGAGACCTCGTACCAGTCGTAGCCCGCGGAGCCGAGCACCTCGTCCGCGATCAGATAGCGGTCCGCGTGCACGTCGTCGTCCGTCATCGGTATCTCGCCCCGGCGGATGCGGCGGGCGAGCTGGGTGCCCTCCTCGACGATCAGCGCGTACGCCGAGACATGGTCGGGGCGCGCGCCCAGCGCCGCGTCCAGGGAGGCCCGCCAGTCGTCGTCGCTCTCGCCCGGGGTGCCGTAGATCAGGTCGAGGTTGACGTGCTCGAAGCCCGCCGCCCGCGCCTCGGTCACACAGGCCTCGGGGCGGCCCGGGGTGTGGGTGCGGTCCAGGATCTTCAGTACGTGGGGGCGGGCGCTCTGCATGCCGAAGGAGATGCGGTTGAAGCCGCCCTCCCGGAGGGTCTCGAGATACGCCGGGTCGACCGACTCGGGGTTCGCCTCCGTGGTGACCTCGGCGTCGTCCGCGAGCCCGAACTCCTCGCGGATCGCCCCCAGCATCCGTACCAGGTCCGACGCGTCCAGCAGGGTCGGGGTGCCGCCCCCGACGAAGACCGTGCGGACCTCGCGCGGGTCGTCGCCCAGCACCTTGCGGGACAGCCGGATCTCTTCGATCAACGTCTGTGCGTAGTTGTCGCGGGACGCCAGCACCCCGCCCGTGCCGCGCAGCTCCGTCGCCGTGTACGTGTTGAAGTCGCAGTAGCCGCAGCGCGTGGCGCAGTACGGCACATGGAGATAGAACCCGAGGGGGCGCTCGGCGGCTCCGGCGAGGGCGTGCGCGGGCAGTGCGCCGTCGTGGGGGACGGGCTCGCCGTCGGGGAGTGCGGAAGGCATGTCCTCCATTGTCCAGCACCGACGACGTGACCGTTCTGACGCACGTCACTCGGCGCGCAGCACCAGCAGTGCCAGGTCGTCCTCCGGGGGCTGCCCCCCGAACTCGTGCACCAGGGTCCGGATCCGCTCCGCGATCAGCTCGGCGCTCAGCCCGGCGCAGCCGGCCAGCGCCGCCGCGAGCCCGTCCCCGTCGTCGAACTGGCGGGAGCCGCTGCGCCGCTCGGTCACCCCGTCCGTGACGGACAGCAGCGTGTCGCCGGAGTACAGCTCGAACGTCTCGCACACGTAGGTGACGTCCTCGACGACCCCGAGGAGGGTCTGCGGCTGGGCCACGACCCGTACGTCGCCGTCCGGGCCCAGCAGCAGCGGCAGCGGATGCCCGGCGGAGGCGAGCGTGCAGCGCACCCCGCCGTCGAAGGGGACCAGCTCGCCGTAGAGCAGGGAGAGGAAGCGCGCGTGGGGGCCGCCGTCGGCGACCGGCACGGGGGCGCCCGCCGCCACCAGCGCCCGCGCCGCCGCGTCCGCCGCCTCCGTGGCGTCGTCCAGGAGGAGCTGGTTGAGGCGGTCCAGGACGTCGGGGACCGCGTACCCCTCGCGGGCCAGCAGCCGCAGCCAGGGGCGGGCCAGCCCGATCACGACCGCCGCCTCCGGGCCCTTGCCCTGGACGTCGCCGAGGGCGAAGCACCACCGTCCGCGGCCGGCCGGGAAGAGGTCGTAGAAGTCGCCGCTGGGGCCGCCGCCCTTGTCGCACGGTTCGTACACGAGCGCGCTGCTCACCCCGGGGATCTCGGCGACGGCCCCGGGCAGCAGGCCCCGCTGCAGCACCCTGCTGATGGTGGCCTGGCGCGCGTACTGCCGGGCCGCCCCGATGGCGAGCGCCACCCGGCGGCTGAGGTCCTCGACGAGCCCGGTGACCTCGTCGGGGAAGCGCAGCAGTCCCGTACGGCCGATGACCAGCGTGCCGAGCGGGCGGCCGCCGGCGATCAGCCGGTAGGCGAGCGCCGCCCCGGTTGTGCCGCGCGGGCCGAGCGCCTCCCCCGGCCAGGGCACGGGCACCGCCCGGGAACGCACCGACTCCGGCAGCCGCGGCGGGTCCTTCTCCAGCACCCGGCGCAGCTCCTCGATGCGGTTCTCGCTGCCGTGCCAGACCCGGGCGAGGCGCGGCCCGGTGGCGACCGCCGCCTCGGGCCCGTGCCAGCCGGTCGCCTCGTCCTCCAGCCACACCGCGCACCAGTCGGCGAGCCGCGGCACCAGGAGCTGCCCGGTGAGCGCGGCGACCAGGTCCTCGTCGAGCTGTCCCGCGAGCAGGTCGGAGGCCTCGGCGAGGAAGGAGAGCGCGCCGCGGCCCCGCCAGTCCCGGTCGGGCACACCGCGTCCGGGCTCGGCGTAGGCGGCGGGTTCGGGCCCGAGGATCTCGGCCGTGCCTAGCCCGCCCGCGAGGAAGTCCTCACCGGCGTAGGCCTCGATGCCGTCCTCACCGGCCGCGGCGCCGTCGAGGGGCAGCTGTGCCCAGACGGTCTTGGTGGCGGTGCGGTAGGTGATCCCCCAGGCCGTGGCGAGCGCGCCTACGAGGCGCAGCCCGCGACCGTACTCGGGTATGCCGTAGGTGTGCTCGGCGGCGGCGTCCCGTACCGGGCGCGAGGGGTGGTGGTCGGAGACCTCGACGAGGAGACCGGGGGGTTCGTCCTCCGTCTCGTGGAGACGGCAGACGATGTCGACGTCGGTGCCCGCGTGCACGACCGCGTTGGTGACCAGTTCGCTGACCACGACCAGGGCGTCGTCGGCCAGCCGCTCGGTGAAGGTGTCGGGCTCGGCCGCCTCGGCCCACGCGGAGAGGGCGGCGCGGACGAAACGGCGGGCGGCGCCCGGCGCGAGCGGTCCGCCCGGCAGCGTCGTACGGACCACCGTGTGCAGCGCCGCGCCCTCGTGCACGGGCATGTCCGAGGCGCGGGAGATGGTCTCCCGTTGCGTGGGAATGGTCCCCATGGACGGCTCCCCGAGCGGTTCCGGTGAACTCCGACGAATACGCCTCCGGCGATGCGGACAGAGTGACAGACCGGACCCGCTCATAAGCGCCGAGTTACCGAAGTGGGCCGTCATGGGTGAGAACCGTGCTACGGATGTGCCCGAAGACGGTCGGATTCGAGCAACGGATCTACGTCCTCTGCTCGTGCGGAATATGCCCGCCGGGGCCCCGGACCCGACCGCGGGCCCGGGTCCGGGAGCGGGTCCTACGACTCGCGCGTCCCCGCGTACATCTCGTCGATGAGGTGCTTGTACTCCCGCTCCACCACCGGGCGCTTCAGCTTCAGGCTCGGCGTGATCTCACCGTGCTCCACGTCGAGGTCCCGGGGCAGCAGCCGGAACTTCTTGATGGTCTGCCAGCGCTGGAGCCCGGTGTTGAGTTCCCGGACATAGCCGTCGACCATCTCGACCGTGGCGGGAGCGGCGACGATCTCGGCGTAGGACCTGCCCCCCAGGCCGTTCTCCTTCGCCCAGTCGAGGATCGCGGGCTCGTCGAGGGCGATGAGCGCGGTGCAGAAGTTCCGGTCGGCGCCGTGCACCAGGATGTTGGAGACGTACGGGCACACCGCCTTGAACTGTCCCTCGACCTCGGCGGGCGCGATGTACTTGCCGCCGGAGGTCTTGATGAGGTCCTTCTTGCGGTCGGTGATGCGCAGATATCCGTCGGGCGACAGCTCGCCGATGTCCCCGGTGTGGAACCAGCCGTCCGCCTCCAGCACCTCGGCGGTCTTGTCGGGCAGCCCGTGGTAGCCCTCCATGATGCCGGGGCCGCGCAGCAGGATCTCGCCGTCGTCGGCGATGCGTACCTCGGTGCCGGGCAGCGGCTTGCCGACCGTGCCCGTGCGGTACGCCTCGCCCGGGTTCACGAACGAGGCCGCGGAGGACTCGGTGAGGCCGTAGCCCTCCAGGATGTGGATGCCGGCGCCGGCGAAGAAGTAGCCGATCTCGGGCGCGAGGGCGGCGGAGCCGGAGACACAGGCCCGCAGCCGGCCGCCGAACGCCTCGCGGATCTTGGCGTACACGAGCGCGTCGGCGACCTTGTGCTTGGCGGCGAGGGCGAAGGGCACGGAGGCGGTGCCGGTGCGCCGGAAGTTGTCCTGGGTGACCTTGGCGTACTCGCGGGCGACCCCGGCGGCCCACTGGAAGATCTTGTACTTGGCCGCCCCGCCCGCGCGGGCCTTGGCAGCGACGCCGTTGTACACCTTCTCGAAGATGCGGGGCACGGCCGCCATGTACGTCGGCTGCACCACAGGAAGGTTCTCGATGATCTTGTCGGCACGGCCATCGACCGCGGTGACGTGCCCGATCTCGATCTGCCCGGAGGTGAGCACCTTGCCGAAGACGTGGGCGAGCGGCAGCCACAGGTACTGCACATCGTCGGCGCCGAGCAGCCCGGTCGCGGCGATGGCCTTGGCCATGTACGACCAGTTGTCGTGCGGCAGGCGCACGCCCTTGGGCCGGCCGGTGGTGCCGGAGGTGTAGATGAGGGTGGCCAGCTGCTCCTTGGTGATCGCGCCGACCCGCTCCTTGATCAGCCCGGGGTGCTTGGCCAGATAGGCCGCGCCACGGGCCTCCAGCTCGGCGAGGGTGAGGACCCAGTCCCCGGACTCGACGCCCGTCGGGTCGATGACGACGACATGGTGGAGCTCGGGCAGCTCGGAGCGCTTCTCCAGGGCCTTGGCGAGCTGGTCGGCGTTCTCCGCGACGAGCACCTTGCTGTCGGAGTCGGAGAGGATGAAGGCCGACTCCTCGGCGTTGGTCTGCGGATAGATGGTGGTCGTGGCCGCACCGGCGCACATGATGCCGAGGTCAGCGAGGATCCACTCCAGACGGGTGGAGGAGGCGAGCGCGACGCGCTCCTCGGGCCGTACACCCAGCTCGATCAGTCCGGCGGCGATCGCGTGGACCCGCTCGGCGGCCTGCCCCCAGCTCATCGACTTCCAGTCGTCGGGGCCCTGGCCGGTGGCCGACGGCACGGGGTAGCGATAGGCCTCGGTGTCCGGTGTGGCCGTCACACGCTCCAGGAAGAGGGCCGCGACAGAGGGCGGACGGTTCTCGATCAAAGTCTGTGTGTGGCTCACGACATCCTCCGGGCCCGCGACAGTGCGGCTGGCTCATTCCTGCTGTTTCTGCTCGCGGGCGCTGTTTAACTCGCGAGTAACGTTCGAGCAGGGATCAGGGTAGAGCCCGACCAGCCGGTTTGTAAGGGGTGCAGGTCACTCGGTTCGTCCGAGGAGCGGCCGGAGACACACGCGGAGGCCCGCCGTACCGCGCACGACGGGCCTCGTTCCACCCGGTTTGCACCGCTGATGGCGTCTATTTTTTGCCCTTTGCGGAGCCTGCGCTGTCGTCGCTGGAGAGCACCGCGATGAAGGCCTCCTGGGGAACTTCCACGGAACCCACCATCTTCATCCGCTTCTTGCCCTCCTTCTGCTTCTCCAGCAGCTTCCGCTTACGGGAGATGTCACCGCCGTAGCACTTGGCGAGGACGTCCTTGCGGATGGCGCGGATGGTCTCGCGGGCGATCACCCGGGAGCCGACGGCGGCCTGCACCGGCACCTCGAAGTTCTGCCGCGGGATGAGCTCCTTCAGCTTGGCTACAAGCCGCACGCCGTACGCGTACGCCTGGTCCTTGTGGGTGATCGCCGAGAAGGCGTCGACCTTGTCGCCGTGCAGCAGGATGTCCACCTTGACCAGGGAGCTGTTCTGCTCGCCGGTGGGCTCGTAGTCCAGCGACGCGTATCCGCGGGTCTTGGACTTCAGCTGGTCGAAGAAGTCGAAGACGATCTCCGCGAGCGGGAGGGTGTAGCGGATCTCGACGCGGTCCTCGGACAGGTAGTCCATGCCGAGCAGGGTGCCGCGGCGGGTCTGGCACAGCTCCATGATCGCGCCGATGAACTCGGTGGGCGCGAGGATCGTGGCCCGCACGACCGGCTCGTACACCTCCGCGAGCTTGCCCTCGGGGAACTCGCTCGGGTTGGTGACGACGTGCTCTTCGCCGTCTTCCATGATCACGCGGTAGACCACGTTGGGCGCGGTGGCGATCAGGTCGAGCCCGAACTCGCGCTCCAGCCGCTCGCGGACCACATCGAGGTGCAGCAAGCCGAGGAAGCCGACGCGGAAGCCGAATCCGAGGGCGGCGGAGGTCTCCGGCTCGTAGACGAGCGCGGCGTCGTTGAGCTGGAGCTTGTCGAGCGCCTCGCGCAGGTCGGGGTAGTCGGAGCCGTCGAGCGGGTACAGGCCCGAGAACACCATCGGCTTCGGGTCCTTGTAGCCGCCGAGGGGTTCCGTGGCGCCCTTGGACAGGCTGGTGATCGTGTCACCGACCTTGGACTGGCGGACGTCCTTCACACCGGTGATGAGGTAGCCCACCTCGCCGACGCCGAGCCCGTCCGCCGGGAGCATCTCGGGCGAGCTGACGCCGATCTCCAGCAGCTCGTGGGTCGCGCCGGTCGACATCATCTTGATGCGCTCGCGCTTGTTGAGCTGGCCGTCGACGACACGGACGTACGTGACCACGCCGCGGTAGGAGTCGTAGACCGAGTCGAAGATCATCGCGCGGGCGGGCGCGTCCGCGACGCCGACCGGCGCCGGGATCCGCTCCACGACCCTGTCGAGGAGCGCCTCGACGCCGAGGCCGGTCTTGGCGGAGACCTTGAGGACGTCGTCGGGCTCGCACCCGATGAGGTTGGCCAGCTCCTCGGCGAACTTCTCGGGCTGCGCGGCCGGCAGGTCGATCTTGTTCAGCACGGGGATGATCGTGAGGTCGTTCTCCATCGCGAGGTAGAGGTTCGCGAGGGTCTGGGCCTCGATGCCCTGGGCGGCGTCCACGAGGAGGACCGTGCCCTCGCAGGCGGCGAGCGACCGCGAGACCTCGTAGGTGAAGTCGACGTGCCCCGGGGTGTCGATCATGTTCAGGATGTGCGTGCTGCCCGGATCGTGGGTCGGGGCCCACGGCAGACGCACCGCCTGGGACTTGATCGTGATGCCGCGCTCGCGCTCGATGTCCATGCGGTCGAGGTACTGAGCGCGCATCTGCCGCTGCTCGACGACGCCGGTCAGCTGGAGCATCCGGTCGGCGAGCGTGGACTTGCCGTGGTCGATGTGCGCGATGATGCAGAAATTGCGGATCAGAGCCGGGTCGGTACGGCTCGGTTCGGGCACATGGCTAGGGATCGCGGGCACGCAGGGTCCTGATTCTTGAGGCGTCCGCAGTGTCTGCGGTCTCGGGTCGGATCTATACGTAGCTTCCATGGTCCCACGCGCGGGAGGCTGCGACCGGTGAGGGCCGTGCCGGGACCGGCCGTGGTGGCGTGCGCGGGGACGCATTCGGGGGCGCTGTGACCGGTTTGCCACCGGTTTACGGTGTGCGAGAGTCGTCCGGGGCGGGGCTCGGCGAGACCGGTTTGGGCGGGCCGGAAGGCGGCTGGTAGCCTGGGTGGCTGTGTCTCATGCCCTCTCAGCGCGAGGCACGCTCAAGAAATCACCGGCGCGTGGGACGGTCCGTCTCGCGTGCCTGAACCTGTAAAGGCTCATTCGTGGCGAACATCAAGTCCCAGATCAAGCGGAACAAGACGAACGAGAAGGCGCGCCTGCGCAACAAGGCCGTCAAGTCCTCGCTTCGCACCGCGATCCGCAAGGCCCGTGAGGCCGCCGCCGCGGGTGACGTCGAGAAGGCCAACGAGCTCCAGCGCGCCGCTGCGCGTCAGCTCGACAAGGCCGTCTCGAAGGGCGTCATCCACAAGAACGCGGCTGCCAACAAGAAGTCGGCGCTGGCCTCCAAGGTCGGTGCCCTCAAGGGCTGACACTTGATTTGACGCCGGGGGGAACCGAGCGGGCCCTCTCTCATCCGCTCCCACCCGGCACCCGGGTCCGTACGCGGCCTGCGTTCGCCACGCGGGTACGGACCCACGAGCTTGACCGAAGGCCCCGCCTCCCGTCCTTCCCCAGGACGGACGGGCGGGGCCTTCGGCATGTGCACCGCCGTACGGACGCGGCGGGTGGACTCGGGGCGTCGGGTGAACTTGGGGCATCGGGCCACGCCCGGCGCGTGGGCGAGCCCTCGGGCTACGCTCGGCGCGCTGTCGAGCCCCAGGCCCCAGGTCCCGGTCTACGCCCGGCGCGCGGACGAGCCCTGGGCCTCGGGCTACGCCCGGCCCCTGGACCTGGCCGCCCTCGCGATCGTGACGACCGCCTTCTCCAGGGCGTACTCCGGGTCGTCACCGCCGCCCTTGACGCCCGCGTCGGCCTCGGCCACCGCTCGCAGCGCGACGGCCACCCCCTCCGGCGTCCATCCCCGCATCTGCTGCCGCACCCGGTCGATCTTCCACGGCGGCATGCCCAGCTCCCGGGCGAGGTCCGCCGGACGCCCGCCACGGGCCGAGGACAGCTTGCCGATCGCCCGCACGCCCTGCGCGAGCGCACTCGTGATCATCACCGGCGCCACGCCCGTGGCCAGCGACCACCGCAGCGCCTCCAGCGCCTCCGCGGCACGTCCCTCGACCGCCCGGTCCGCGACCGTGAAGCTCGACGCCTCGGCGCGTCCCGTGTAGTACCGCCCGACCACCGCCTCGTCGATCGTGCCCTCGACATCGGCGACGAGCTGGGACACCGCGGACGCCAGCTCCCGCAGATCGCTGCCGATCGAGTCCACCAGCGCCTGACACGCCTCCGGCGTCGCCGAACGGCCCTGCGCGCGGAACTCCCCCCGCACGAACGCCAGCCGGTCCGCCGGCTTCGTCATCTTCGGGCAGGCCACCTCGCGCGCCCCCGCCTTGCGGGCGGCGTCGAGCAGGCCCTTGCCCTTGGCTCCGCCCGCGTGCAGCAGCACGAGGGTGATCTCCTCGGCGGGCGAGCCGAAGTACCCCTTCAGGTCCTTGATCGTGTCGGCCGACAGGTCCTGCGCGTTGCGCACGACCACGACCTTGCGCTCGGCGAACAGCGACGGACTCGTCAGCTCGGCGAGCGTGCCGGGCTGCAACTGGTCCGAGGTCAGGTCCCGCACGTCCGTGTCGGCGTCGGAGGCCCGGGCGGCGGCCACCACCTCCTGCACGGCGCGGTCGAGGAGAAGGTCCTCCTGGCCCACGGCAAGGGTGACGGGGGCGAGAGGGTCGTCATTCGCGGTCTTCTTGGCCATCACGGACAGCATCGCACGCGCCACTGACATCGCGGTCCGGCCACCGCCCCGCCCGACCGGCCCCCCGGAGCGGCGCCCCTGTCACTCGGAGCTCTAGGTCCTGTCGTCAAACTGCCGCCGTCCGCCCGGAGGGCGGGCTCTGCGGCGACGTGGGGGCCCCTCCCGCTCGAGCGAAGCCGAGAGTGGGGGAGCGTGCTCTGGGGGTACCCCCTGCTCGAAGAGCTTGGGGCAGTGCCGGGCGGAAGCCCTCGTACTGGATGTACGCGGGATTTCGCCCGGTGCGGCGGTGGGGGCACCGCCCGCGCGAGCGAAGTCGAGCGTGGGGGAGCGTGCATGGCGTCGCGGGGCAGGCGGGAGTTCGGGCCTAGGGCTCCTCCCGCCAGCCGTCCCACTCGGCCGCGAACGTGTCCAGCGCCGCCGGGTCGAGACGTTCGTCCTCGTCCCGCAGCACCACCAGCCACTGCGCGTCCTCGGCGTCGTCCTCACCGGCCAGCGCGTCCCGCACGATCCTCGGTTCCTCGTCCAGGACGAACCGCTCCCCGAGTGCCTCCGCCGCCTCTTCCGCCGCGTCGCGGTCGGGCAGTACCAGCACATGTCTCACATCGCTCACACGGACATCTTCCGCTACGAAAGGACACCACCGACGCCGGGGTGCGCACCTGGGACCCGCACCGCCCCGCGCACCGAACGCGCCGCCGTCGTGACGTCCCGACGCCGTGGACCCGGGTCCCGGTCAGTCGTTCCGGCCGCCCTGCCGCACCGTCGGCACCCGGTCCAGGACGATCCCGAACGTCTCCCGGTACACCTCCAGCGCCTCCTCGTCGCTCGCCAGGTCCGACACCTCCTTCTGCCCGCCCGGTGCGGTCGCCGTGAGACGGCGGCCGCTGAGCGTGATCCGTCCCCCCTCCTCGGTGACCCGTGAGCACACCAGCGACCGCACGAAGTGCGAGACCGGCGAGGTGGTGTTCCACCAGACCCCGCTCACGAAGTCCTCGAGCACCCGCGGACGCATCTCCAGCCGGTACTGCGGCGTGCCGTTCCGCAGCACATCGAGGTCCGAGGAATCCGCCGAACCCCCGCCCCCTCGTACCCCCGCCGCGTCCACCGTGGCCTCGATGACCCGGAACACACCGCCCGGATCCCGCTGCTCGCCCCGCGCCGCGATCTCCAGCGGGAAGTGGCTGTGCGTCCCGAAGCCGACGTCGGCCAGCCAGTCGCCCCCGTCCACCGTCCGCACCCGCAGAGCGAGGTGGTCGTACGGCACCCCGAGCCGCCCCTGCTCCCCGTGGACCCGCCCCGCGAGCAGCGTGACGTCGAAGCCGAGCGCCGTCAGCAACGCCGCGAACGTGCCGTTGAGTTCGTAGCAGAAGCCACCCCGGCGGGCCCCGACGATCTTGTCGAACAGCCGCTTCTCCTCCAGCACGATCTCCTCGCCGAGATGGATCGACAGGTTCTCGAACGGAACGGTCTGCAGATGACGGAGGTGCAACTCGCGCAGCACCTCGATGGTGGGCCATGCGGGACGGTCCGAGCCGATCCTGTCGAGATACGCGTCAACCTGTGCGGAGTCCATGGCCCCAGTCTCTCGCGGCCTTGGGCCCCCTGCCTGCTCCGACGGCCTCGTCCACCACGGTGACCGGTCTCAAGGCGCCCCCGGCTGGTGCCGACAGAGGGACGACTTCTCCGACGAGAGGCATCCTGCATGAAGCGCGTCATCCTTGCGGCGGCCACCGCCACCCTGACCGTCGGCCTGTTCGGTGCGGTCACTCCCTCAACCGCCGCCCACTGCATCCTGGGAGCTCCCGTCACCAAACCGGGCGAGCCGCGCAAGTGCCTCTGAGACGGTGGCAGCGTCGGTTCCGGCTATCCGCACGAGGAGGACTGCCAGGCCGCCGCCGACCGGTACAACGACCAAGGCCCCGATCACGACTACGAGTGTGAGGACGTCTTCGGAAACAGCCGGTACTGGGTCGTCCGGTACTGAGCCGCCGCGTCTGGCCGCACGACACCGAGGTGGACAACGGCGGTTGACGACGGCCTCAGTCTCTCGCGACCCTCAGCTCATCGCCCGCTCCGACCACCGCGATCGCGCCGTCCCGGTCCGTCCGCAGCACCAGCGCGCCTTCGCCCCGCAGGGCCGCGACCGTGTTCGGCGACGGATGACCGTACGGGTTGTCCCTGCCGCAAGAAATCAGCGCGAGCCGTGGCGCGACCCTCCGTATCAACTCGGGGGCCTGGAACGCCGACCCGTGGTGCGCGACCTTGAGCACGTCCACGGGTCCCAGTCCGGCGCCCTCGGGCGATCTCAACAGGGCCTCCTGCGCGGGAGGTTCGAGGTCGCCGAGAAGGAGCAGGGTCAGGCCCGCCGACCGTACGGACAGCACGACGCTCGCGTCGTTCGGGCCGTCCGGCGCGGGGGCCGGGTCCGGCGGAGGCCACAACACCCGCCAGTCGAGGGTGTTGATACGGCGCCGCTCCCCGGCCAGGGCCCGCGTCAGCGGGATGTGCCGGGCCGCCGCCCGGGCGCGGACGAACGCCGCCTCCTCCGGCGGCTCCTCGAACCCGGTCGTCTCGATCGCCCCCACCGACCGGCCGCGCAGCACCCCCGGCAGCCCCGCCACATGGTCGGCGTGGAAGTGGGTCAGCACGAGCAGGGGGATACGGGTGACCCCGAGCGCGGTCAGGCATCGGTCGACCAGCGCCGGATCGGGACCGGTGTCCACGACCACCGCCGTGCCCCGGCCCGCCGCGAGCACGGTCGCGTCTCCCTGCCCCACGTCACACATCGCGAACCGCCAGCCCGGCGGCGGCCACCCGGTGATCACCCGGATCAGCGGCGGCGGCCGCACCACCACGAGCAGCAGCACCACGGCGCAGACCCCGGCCGCCCAGGGGCGCCGCAGCAGCCGCCGGCCGAGGAGGACGACGGCCGCCGTCACCGCCGCCAGCAGCACCGCTCCGGCCCAGCTGCCCGGCCACGCCACCGAGCCACCCGGCAGCGAGGCACCGGTGCGCGCGACGTCCGCGATCCATCCGGCGGGCCAACTCGCGCACCATGCGAGCCCCTTGGCGACCGGCATCGACACCGGCGCCACCGCCGGCACGGCGAACCCCAGCACGGTGGCCGGGGCCACGGCGAACTCCGCGAGCAGATTGCACGGCACCGCGACCAGGCTCACCCGCGCCGACAGCACCGCGACGACCGGCGCGCACAGTGCCTGCGCGGCGGCCGCGGCCGCCAGCGCCTCGGCCGGTCGCGGCGGCACACGCCGCCGCTGCAACGCCGCACTCCAGCGCGGGGCGACGACGAGCAGGGCACCGGTCGCCAGCACGGAGAGCAGAAAGCCGTAGCTCCGGGCGAGCCAGGGGTCCCAGAGCACCAGCAGCAGCACCGCCGCGGCCAGCGCGGGGATCAGGGTTCTACGGCGTCCGGTCGCGAGGGCGAACAGAGTGATCGCCCCGCAGGACGCGGCCCGCAGCACACTCGGGTCCGGCCGGCACACGACCACGAAACCGAGCGTGAGCACTCCGCCGAGCAGTGCCGTCCCCCGGAGCGGGATGCCGAGCCGGGGTGCGAGCCCGCGGCGCTCCGCACGCTGCGCCAGCCCGGCCGGGCCGACGATCAGGGCCAGCAGGATCGTGAAGTTGCCCCCGCTCACCGCGAGCAGATGCACGAGATCCGTCCGCTGGAAGGCGTCGTCCAGGTCGGGCGCGACCCGCGAGGTGTCTCCGACGACCAGTGCGGGCAGCAGCGCCCGCGCGTCCGGGTCGAGCCCGTCGGTCGCCGTACGCAGCCCGGCCCGTAGCCGTCCTGCCCACCGTTGCACCGCAGACGGGCCGTTGACCACCTGGGGCGGTGTGTCCCGTAGGCGCACCACGGCGGCGACGCGGTCGCCCCCGGTCAGCGCGGGGGCCAGCGGGGCGGTGACCCGCACCCGTGCGGAAGGCAGCAGCGCCAACCACGGGGACCGCACGGCTCCCCCGGCGGCGTCCGCCGAACCGCGCCGGGCCCCACGGGTGTTCAGGTCGACGACCATCAGCACCGGGGTCCGGGTCAGCACCACCGTTCCGTCCGCCTTCGTCAGCCGCCGGATCTCCCCGTCGAGCAGCACGGCGGTCGGCGCCGGGTGGTCCCCCGTGATCCTGGGCCTGGTAAGCCGTGGATCGGAGGTGATATCGATGTCCGCGGTCACCTCGGCGTACCGACGCGTCAGCGCGGGAATCGGCCCCCGCCGCAGATCCGCCGCCTGCAGCCCGGCGGATGCCGCCGCGGCCGCGACGCAGAGCAGTGCCGCAGCCGCCGACACCGTCGACCATGAGCCGCGGATACGACGGCGGCCTCCCCCGGCTTCACCTCTGCGCACCGCCAGCAGCCCTCCGGCCACGGCCAGAGCGACGACCACCACGACGGTGACCGATCCGGCCGGGGCGCCCAGGGCCCAGGCGGCCGCCGCCCATGCTCCCGCCGCGGGCCCCGCCAGCCGCAGATCCACCGGCCCCTCCTGGCGGGGATGTGCGTCCCCGAGGCCGCTGGTGGCCGTGTCGCTCAGCTTCCGCGGCGGGCTCATGGCCGGACGAGATTCCGTAGGTCGGCGAAGCGGCGCTCGCCGATGCCGTTGACCTCGCGGAGTTGGTCGACCGAGCGGAATCCGCCGTGCTGGGAGCGGTAGTCGATGATGTGCTGGGCCAGCACGGGCCCCACCCCGGGCAGCGTGTCGAGCTGGTCCACGGTCGCGGTGCCGAGGGAGACCGGACCGGCGGGCGCCGTACCGGCCGACGTGCGGCCGGTGGCCGCGGCGGCCGGGTTCGGACCCGGCGCAGGTGCGGGTCCGCCCACCACGATCTGCTCTCCGTCCACCAGCAGCCGCGCACCGTTGAGGCCGTCGGTGTCCGTGCCCGGGCGCACTCCGCCCGCTGCGCGCAGGGCATCCGCGACCCGGGACCCGGCCGGGAGCGTCAGCAGTCCGGGCTTGCGCACCTTGCCGGCGACATCCACGACGACCGCCGCGCCCGTCGGCCCGGTACCGGCCGCGGGCCGGGGGCCCGGCGTTGCCGCGGGCTCCGCGGGCCGCCTGGCCGCGCGTGCGTCCGGGGTTCCGTAGGGCGCCGCCGCCCGCACCACCTCCGGTGCGCGCACCTGTTGCGTCCGGCCGGACCAGAAGTGCTGCGCGGCGAAGACGACGGACACCACGAGCAGCACCCCAAGCGCGACCACGCTCCTGCGCTCCAGACCGCACCTCGACTGCAGCCACAGCGGCATCCGCTCCCGCAGAGCGGCACCGAACCGCTCCCGCCACCGCATGTCCGTCGCCGGGGGCTCAGGGGCGGCGGGGACCGCAGGGGTGGCAGGGGCGGCAGGGGCGTCGACCGCCGGGAAGGCCAGGCCACCGGCCGCCGGGAAGGCCACGTCGTGGGCTGCCGGTTTCTGCCGGGCCGTCCCCGGCGGACCGTTCCCCCCGGTCCGCCCGTCCGTCGGTGCCGGGGTGAAGAGGGCCTCCGCGCGCAGGCGCAGTGTGTCGGCCGAGGGGGTGTTGTGATGCCGCCGCGGACCTTCCCGCGCGGGGTGCGGGCGGTGGCGGGTGCGGCCGTCGGAGGCGGGGCCGCGGCCCGGACCGCTGGTGGGGACGACCGTGCGTGAACGTGATCGAAGTGCCATACGGCGAGGATCGGGCAGACCGTCAGCCTCGCGATGATCTTGGTCAATTCCCGGGGACTACTTGCCAGTTGTGGATAACTCCGTCACCCACGCGAGGGACGGGCCCTCAGCGCGGCGACACCACGACCCCGAGCAGTCCGGGCCCCGTGTGCGCCCCGATCACCGCGCCGACCTCGCTCACATGCAGATCACCCAGACCGGGCACCCGTGTGCTCAGCCGGTCCGCGAGGGCCGACGCCCGCTCGGGGGCGGCGAGATGGTGGACCGCGATGTCGACCTGCCCGCTGCCCGCGCGCTCCGCCACGATCTCCTCCAGGCGGGCGATCGCCTTGGACCCGGTGCGCACCTTCTCCAGCAGCTCGATGCGTCCGCCGTTCAGCTGGAGCAGCGGCTTCACCGCGAGCGCCGAGCCCAGCAGCGCCTGTGCGGTTCCGATCCGGCCGCCCCGCCGGAGATAGTCCAGCGTGTCGACGTAGAAGTAGGCGGAGGTGTCCGCGGCCCGCTTCTGTGCGGCGGTGACGGCCTCGTCGACCCTGCCCCCCGCCTCCGCGGTCTCGGCAGCCGCCAACGCGCAGAAGCCGAGGGCCATCGCGACCATCCCGGTGTCCACCACCCGTACCGGCACCGGGGCGTTGCGCCCGGCCAGCACGGCGGCGTCGTACGTGCCGGAGAGCTCGGAGGACAGGTGCAGCGAGACGATGTCGGTCGCGCCCGCCTCGGCGACCCTGCGGTAGGTCTCGGCGAACGTCTCGGGGCTGGGCCGTGACGTGGTGACGGGCCGTCGCTTCTGCAGGGCCTGGGCGAGGGAGCGGGCCGAGATCTCGGTCCCCTCCTCGAGCGCCTGGTCACCCAGGACCACCGTGAGCGGCACCGCGGTGATGCCGTGGCGCTCGATCGTCCACTGCGGCAGATAGGCCGTTGAATCGGTGACGACAGCGACATGGCGGGACATGTGCTGGAGGTTACCTGCCGGAGCGCGCGGGGGGCAGTCCGCCCCCTCCCACCTGGTCGTACCTTGGCGGAATCATGTGGTGCTCTCGGGCCGGGGCTTCCTCTGCCAGGGGTGCACGGGCCGCTGTCCGGGCGGGGCGAGAGCGGGCCGGGACGGCTCGTGCGCCGCGCGGGACTCGGGTGTCTCCGGCCAGGTCTGCCGGTCGGCGGCGTCGGCCTCGGGCTCCGCTGCCTCCGGCCAGGGGGTGGCGGACGACGCCGGCCGCTCCTTGGTCCAGTGGCGCAAGGCGCCCGCCTCCACGTCGATCTGCGCGCTCAGGCTGTCGAGGTCGTCGTCCGCGAACCGGCGGGCCCGGTCGTGCGCCGCCCAGCGCAGCGCGTCCGCGGACCGTGTGATCCGCTCGGTGCGCTCGCGCAGGTCGGGCAGCCGGGAGGCGAGCGTGCCCCGGTCCGGCTCGGTCTCCAAGCGGCGCAGCTCGGCGTCCAGTTCGCGTCCGTGCACGTCGAGGCGCTCGAAGAGGCCCAGCGACTCCTTCAGCGACTCGTCCTCGGTGACCCCCGCGTGCAACGCGTCCTGGGTGGCCCGCATCGACGTGCGCAGCGTCAGGCGGAGTTGCGCGAGTTCACCCGCCGGACCCGGCTGGGCGAGGGTTCTGGCCCGCAGGGTGGTGTCCTCGACCGTGCGCCGGGCCTGGGCGATCGTACGGTCCACGCCGCGTTTGGCGGCGCCGACCGCCTTCACCGTCGCGTACACCCCGAGCACGAGGCACAGGACGAACAGGAGCGCGATGACGATCAACACGGTTTCCACGACGCTCCTCCTCCGGCCGGCCATGACGGCGGCTGCACCGCTCTCCACGTTAAACGCAGCAGGCAGGTCCGGGGTTCCGTCAGAACCCCGAACCTGCCCTTAGGGAACTACCCCGACAGCGGCCGACACCACCGCCGGGACAGCCCCCGCGATACCGACACCGGCACCCCGGACACGGCGGTGACCGGCGTGGACCGGACCGGCCGCCGGAGGCTACGCCGTGACGATGTTCACCAGCTTCGGCGCGCGCACGATCACCTTGCGGATCCCGGCACCGCCCAGCGCGGCGACGACCTTCTCGTCGGCCAGCGCCACATTCTCCAGCTCCCCGTCGGAGATCGACGGGGGAACCTCCAGACGCGCCTTGACCTTGCCCTTGACCTGGACCACGCAGGTCACGGTCTCGTCCACGACATACGCCGGGTCCGCGACCGGCAGGTCCCGGTGGACGACCGAGTCGGTGTGACCCAGCCGGCGCCACAGCTCCTCGGCGATGTGCGGGGCCAGCGGCGCGATCAGCAGCACCAGGGCCTCGGCGACCGGACGCGACAGCGCCCCGCCCGCCTTGGTCAGGTGGTTGTTCAGCTCGGTGATCTTGGCGATGGCGGTGTTGAACCGCAGCCCCTCCAGGTCCTGGCGCACACCGTCGACCGCCTTGTGCAGCGCGCGCAGGGTGTCCTCGTCGGGCTCGGCGTCGACGACGGTGACCTCGCCGGTCGTCTCGTCGACGACGTTGCGCCACAGCCGCTGCAGCAGCCGGAACTGGCCCACCACCGCGCGCGTGTCCCATGGCCGCGACACGTCCAGCGGGCCCATCGCCATCTCGTACAGGCGCAGCGTGTCGGCCCCGTACTCGGCGGCGATCTCGTCCGGAGTGACCGCGTTCTTCAGGGACTTGCCCATTTTGCCCAGCAGACGGGTGACCTTCTCGTCCTGGTAGTAGTACGCGCCGTCGCGCTCCTCCACCTCGGCGGCCGGCACCGCGATGCCACGGCTGTCGCGGTAGACGTAGGCCTGGATCATGCCCTGGTTGAACAGCTTGTGGAACGGCTCGGGCGACGAGATGTGGCCCAGGTCGAACAGGACCTTGGACCAGAAGCGCGCGTACAGCAGGTGCAGCACGGCGTGCTCGGCGCCGCCGACGTACAGGTCGACACCGCCGTGCGGCATGCCCTCGCGCGGGCCCATCCAGTAACGCTCGATCTCCGGGTCGACCAGCTTCTCGCTGTTGTGCGGGTCCAGGTAGCGCAGCTCGTACCAGCAGGAACCGGCCCAGTTGGGCATGGTGTTGGTCTCGCGGCGGTACTTCTTCGGCCCGTCGCCCAGGTCCAGGGTGACGTTGACCCACTCCTCGTTGCGCGACAGCGGGGTCTCGGGCTGCGTGTCGGCGTCGTCCGGGTCGAAGGTGCGCGGCGAGTAGTCCTCGACCTCGGGCAGCTCCAGCGGCAGCATCGACTCGGGCAGCGCGTGGGCGACGCCGTCCTCGTCGTAGACGATCGGGAAGGGCTCGCCCCAGTAGCGCTGGCGGCTGAACAGCCAGTCGCGCAGACGGAAGTTGACGGTGCCCTGGCCGATGCCCTTGCGCTCCAGCCACTCGGTGATGCGCGCCTTGGCGTCGGTGACGCTCAGGCCGTCCAGCCTGATGTCGTCGTTGGAGGAGTTGATGATCTTCGCGTCGTACGACCCGAAGGCGTCCTCCCACGTCGAGGTGTCCGTGCCCCGGCCGTCGGTCGGCTCGACGATGCAGTGGATCGGCAGCTCGAAGGCGCGGGCGAACTCGAAGTCGCGCTGGTCTCCCGCCGGGACGGCCATGATCGCGCCGGTGCCGTAGCCCATCAGGACGTAGTCGGCGATGAAGACGGGGACGCGGTCGCCGTTGACCGGGTTGGTCGCGTACGCGCCCGTGAAGACGCCGGTCTTCTCCTTGGCCTCGGCCTGCCGCTCCACGTCGGACTTGGCCCCGGCCTGCGAGCGGTACGCGGCGACGGCCTCGGCCGGGGTCGCGTGCCCGCCGGTCCACACCTCGTGGGTGCCCTCGGGCCAGGCGGCCGGGGTGAACTTGTCGACCAGCGGGTGCTCGGGCGCCAGGACCATGTAGGTCGCGCCGAACAGGGTGTCGGGGCGTGTGGTGAAGACCGTGATGTGCTCGCCGTCGATCGGGAAGTCGACG
Organism: Streptomyces sp. NPDC002573; assembly: GCF_042889625.1. Classification (NCBI taxonomy): domain Bacteria; kingdom Bacillati; phylum Actinomycetota; class Actinomycetes; order Kitasatosporales; family Streptomycetaceae; genus Streptomyces; species Streptomyces sp. NPDC002573. The sequence goes on from NZ_JBIARC010000004.1 coordinate 77,916, forward strand.
CGGGCGCCCTCGGAGCGGCCGATCCAGTTGCGCTGCTGCAGCTTGATGGCCTCGGGCCAGTCCAGCCCGTCCAGGTCCTCCAGCAGCCGGTCGGCGTAGGCGGTGATGCGCATGTTCCACTGGCGCAGCTTGGCCTTGAAGACCGGGTAGTTGCCGCGCTCGGAGCGGCCGTCGGCGGTGACCTCCTCGTTCGCCAGGACGGTGCCCAGGCCGGGGCACCAGTTGACGGGCGCCTCGGAGGCGTAGGCCAGGCGGTACTCGCTCAGGATGTCGGCGCGCTCGGCGGCGGTCAGCTCGTTCCACGCCCGCCCGTGGTCACCGGGGACGGCGCGCTCGCCGGACTCGAACTGGGCGATCAGCTCGGAGACGGGGCGGGCCTTGCGGGCCTCCTCGTCGTACCAGGAGTTGAAGATCTGCAGGAAGATCCACTGGGTCCACCGGTAGTAGTCCGGGTCGATCGTGGCGAAGGACCGGCGCCTGTCGTGGCCCAGGCCCAGCCGGCGCAGCTGCGCCTTCATGTTCTCGATGTTGGCCTCGGTGGACACGCGCGGGTGCGTGCCGGTCTGCACGGCGTACTGCTCGGCGGGCAGGCCGAAGGCGTCGAAGCCCAGGGTGTGCAGGACGTTGTGGCCGGTCATGCGCTGGAACCGGGCGAAGACATCGGTGGCGATGTAGCCCAGGGGGTGACCGACGTGCAGGCCCGCACCGGAGGGGTACGGGAACATGTCCATGATGAACTTCTTGGGCCTGGCGACCAGCTCCGGGTCGCCGGCCAGGTCACCCTTGGGGTTCGGCGCCTCGTAGGTGCCCTCGGCGTCCCAGAAGTCCTGCCAGCGTGCCTCGATCTCGGCCGCCATGGCGGCCGTGTAGCGGTGCGGCGCGGCCTCTGCCGACGCGGCGGTGGCAGCGGGGTTCGTCTCGCTCATGGTCCTCAAAGCTCCATCGATCGTCTCTGCCTGCGGCTGTGACATCCAAGAAACGAAAAATCCCCTCGCACAGGAGGGGACGCCGCGCCGAGGCCGACCATCCGGTGCACCGGTGGTCGGGACTGATCAGCGCGGCCCGCTAAGCAGAAGGCGTACGGCACGCATGGCGCCAGGGTACCCCAGCGCCCGAGCGCACCGCGACGGGCCGGGGACTGCACACCTGCGTACGAAGTGACTGAACTCAACGGGGAGCGGAACCGTACTCAGTCACCGATGGTCTGGTTGTGAAGGTCCCGAAAAGCTGAACAAAGTTCAACTGTTACTTCGCGTAACAGCAGCTAATCGGACAACGCTACCGCGCCGTCACCTCTTGATAACAACGCAATAACTCAAACCTCGTACTGCTCGGTTTGGAGCCCCTTAAAGTGCGGCAGCGGGACCGCCTTCCCGAAACTGTTCGGAGTTGCCCCCATGAACCCTCCACGTAGTAACAGCTCGCTACCCAAGCCGGGCCGCTCGGCCTACGGCGTGGCGTCGGCTGTGGTCCTGCTGCTGATACCCGTCATCGTGCTCGCGGGCGGGAACGCAGTCCGGGACTTCCTCAACTTCGGAGCGGGCGTTCTCTCGCTCGTCTCCCTCAGCTGTTCCGTGATCTGGGGACTCGTCGCCCAGGACCGGATCTTCCTCAACATCCGCCAGCGCATCGTGGCGCAGGCCGTGCACCGGACCACCGCGGTGGCCTCGATCGCGTTCCTCCTGGTGCACATCACGGTCAAGCTCGCACTCGACCACACCGTGCTGATCGCCGCGCTGATCCCCTTCAGCACGGGCATCAGCGGCTCGGGCGGGCTCATCGGCCTCGGCTCCCTGGCCGGACTGCTCATGATCTTCGTCGGCGTCACCGGCGCCCTGCGCAGCAACTTCGCCACCCCGGCGCCGGTCGCCGCGCGCTGGCGGGCGATGCACATGCTGGCCTACCCGTCCTGGTGCGCCGCGCTGGTCCACGGCCTGTACGCGGGGCGCGCGGCGAAGCCGTTCTTCACGGTGTCGTACGAACTGTGCCTGCTCGGCGTCATGGCGGCGCTGGGCCTGCGTGCGGCCCCGCGCTCGTTCAAGCGCAAGGTCGCCGACCAGATCTTCGCGATCATCGGGACCGACATCCGGTACGGACGGGACGAGCTGGACGCCAGCCGTGCCCGCAACGCGGAGGCGGCGGCCGCTCTGGCGGGCCTGGGAGCGCGCTCCGCGAGCCGTGGCGGCGGCGGTGAGGGGCTGATTCCTCCGCAGCCCTCCGCGCCCCTCTACGACGCCCCTCCGGCCCGCACGATGACCCCGGAGCCGGGCAACGGCTTCGCGGCGGCCTACCGGGCCATGTCGGGCACCCCGACCGCGCAGGGCCAGATGACCCCCGACGCGACCCAGCGCATCGACATGCAGGTCACGGAGGCGATGCCCCGCGTCGACGGAGTGAGCAGCACCTCCGGCAGCTGGCCGATCCCCTCCCCGCCGCCCGTCGGCGAGGCACCGCCCTCCGCGTACGACCCACTCCAGGACACCGGCTACAACAACATCCCGGCCTACGGCAATTCGGGATACAACGGGTACGGCGGGGGTGAGATGTACGACACGGGTGAGACGAACGCCGCCTACGGCACGTACAACTCGAACAACACGTACAACAGCGGTCCCGCGACGGAAACGCTCCCCGGCTCCACGCCGGGGGCCGGCGAACCCTGGAACGCGCCTTCCGGAGGTTTTTAAGTGAACGAGGCCCTGCCCGACGTCCCGGAAGTCCGCGTGGTCGGCCTTCCGCAGCTCACGTCGGGCTTTGACCTTGTCGAGAGACTCGACCTTCCGATGCACCTCAAGGTGCACGGCCCGCTCGAACCGGTGGGCGGCGAACAGCTCGCGCAGCTGGCCGAGCAGATCTCCCTGAAGGGGCGCGGCGGCGCCGGTTTCCCCTTCCACAAGAAGCTGCGCTCGGTCGCCGAGTCGGCCATCCGGCGGGGCATCAGGCCCGTGGTGGTCGTCAACGGAAGCGAGGACGAGCCCGCCTGCCGCAAGGACACGGTGCTGATCAACCGTGCGCCGCACCTCATCCTGGACGGTGCGCTGCTGGTCGCCGAGGCCCTCGGCGCCCGGCAGCTCGTGGTCGGCGTGACCCGGGCCTCCACCGAGCGCTCGATGGAGCAGGCGCTGGCCGAGCGGGGCCTCAGCGACCGCCGCGGCGCGCCGATACGCGCGCGTGTGCAGCGAAACCCGGTGCGCATGGTCACCGGCGCCGCCGCGTCGCTGATCCGCTCCATCGACGGCGGGCCGGCCATCCCGCCTGGCCGCAAGACCAGCGCCTCCCAGAGCGGCGTGGGCGGCGCGCCCACCCTGCTGTCGAACGCCGAGACGTTCGCGCAGCTGGCGATCGCCGCGCGGATCGGCGCCGAGCGTTACTGCAACACCGGTCTGTACGACGAGCCGGGCACCGTGATGCTCACGGTCTCGGGTGCCGTCAACCGCCCCATGGTGGTCGAGGTCCCCACGGGCGTGCCGCTGCGGTACGTGCTCCAGCTGGCCGGCGCCCCGCCGGTCCCGCAGGGCGTGCTGACCGGTGGCTACCACGGCAAGTGGATCGACGCGGCGACCGTCAACGAGGCGATCGTCTCGCGCAACAACCTGGACGCCGTCGGCGGCGCGCTCGGCGCCGGCGCGATCCTGCCCATCAGCCAGGAGACCTGCCCGCTCGGCGAGTCCCTGCAGGTGGCCAAGTGGCTGGCCGAGGAGAGCGCGGGTCAGTGCGGCCCCTGCTACCTCGGACTGCCCGCCGCGGCGCGCGGCATGGAGGACATCCTCAACGGCGGCGGTCCGGCCGCCCTGGAGGCCCTCAAGCAGGTCGCCAAGGCCGTGAAGAGACGTGGTGCCTGTTCGCACCCGGACGGCTCGGCGATGTTCCTGGAATCGACCATCAAGGCCTTCACGGACGACCTCGCGGCGCATGTCCTGGGCAACGGCTGCGGCAGGCCCGTGGAGGGCGTGCTGCCGCTCTTCGAGGGCGGCCGGGCCCCCTCGGGGATCCCGGGCGGCGGCCAGGCCGAGCCCGAGGCGGGCGCCAGCCGGCAGAAGATCTACGTCGACTGGACGCTGTGCCGCGGCCACGGCCTGTGCGCGGACATCCTCCCGGAGGTCTTCGAACTGGGCGCCGACGGCTTCCCGACGGTCGCCCAGGCGCCGGTGCCGCTGTACGCGGAGGCCAAGGCGCTCCGGGCGGTACGCCGCTGTCCCGCGCTCGCGCTGCGGATCGAGGAGGACACCCGGTCTGCGCCGTCCCGCAGCAACCTCCCGGTGCTGTCTCAGGGCCGCGGGCGCCGGGCCCTCGGCCGCTGACGCGCACGGACACGAGATCGCCGACGGCGGGCCGCCTCCGAGAGGGGGCGGCCCGCCGTCGGCGTTCCACGGGCTCACAGGGCGAAGGCGGGGCGCCTCACGAGGCCGGCAGTGGTCCACACGACGGAAGGCAGCCCATACGACGAAGGCGGTCCATCCTGATCGGATGGACCGCCTTCAACTCTTGTGGAGCTAAGGAGAATTGAACTCCTGACCTCCTGCATGCCATGCAGGCGCTCTACCAACTGAGCTATAGCCCCTCGTGGCCATCCGGCGGAACCGGATGTTCACCTTGTCGCCCGGTTTCCCTGGCGGCGACGCCAACATTACACGGTCCACCGGGTGGAACACCAAATCGTTTCCCTGGGGCGCGCGAACACGGGCCGGCGGCCGTTGCGGGCGCGCCCCGGGTCAAGCCGTGGCGAACGAGTAGAAGCGTTTGAGCGTGCAGTGCTCGTCGAGGAGGCGGCCGTAGATCGGCTCGCCCTCCAGCTCCCGATACGTCTCGATCGGGTCGCCTTTTATGATCAGCGCCCGCGCGCATTCCTCACACCAGTACTGGTAGTCCGGGTTGACCGGCTCCATGTCCCGGACGATCGGTGTGCCGCTGCCGCACCAGTCGCACTTCCGCCTGTGTGCACCCATCGATCAGCTCCAGCTGTGGCCGCAGGCCGTGCACACGTACGAGATGCCGCCGTTGTCGCCGAGGACCTGGGCGACATGGGACGAGCCGCAGTAAGGGCAGTCGAGGAGGGTCGCATTCCGACGTGTCACCGCCACTGCGGGGAGATCGTGGACCTCCCCGCGGATGCTCGCAGGCATCGCTACTCCCTCCCGTCGGGCCGCGCCCCCTTCCGGCCGTTTGATTCTGCCACGGCCGGACCAATACGGTCAGCGACGCCTTCGTACCAGTCCGGACACGGCCCCCAGTGTGGCCGTCAGGGCCAGCGCGTACGTGCACAGGAGGAGCGCGTCCGTAGAGGTATACGCCCCGGAGGCCCCAAGTGACTCAAGCCGGTTCGAGAACGGTGTGCCGGGGACCGCGGCCCGGAGCCGGCCGAACCGCCCGCTCGTCGCGTCCCGCTCCGCCTCACCCAGGAGGTGACGCCGGATCAGGCCCCGGTCGGTGTGAGGCAGGACACAGCGGGATGCGGCGCTCGGCCGGATATCCGGCAAGAAAAAATCCCGCCCCTCGTGGGACGGGATCTTCTGTCGATCTCTGACACTCGATAGTGTCGATCCGTGGAGCTAAGGAGAATTGAACTCCTGACCTCCTGCATGCCATGCAGGCGCTCTACCAACTGAGCTATAGCCCCTCGCTACCAGGCGGTGTGGCCGCTTGGTGCTTCGCTCCGCTCGGCGGGGCGAACAAGAAGAACTTTAGCCTGCGACCTGCCGGAAAGTGAAATCCGGGTCGCGCGCCCCGTGAGGCGGTGTCAGTCGTCGTCGCCGAGGACCGGTTCCGGCAGGGTGCCCGCGTTGTGCTCCAGGAGCCGCCAGCCGCGCACGCCCTCGCCGAGGACCGACCAGCAGCAGTTGGAGAGACCGCCGAGGCTCTCCCAGTGGCGGGCCTCCAGACCGAGCAGACGGCCGATGGTGGTGCGGATCGTGCCGCCGTGGCTGACCACGACGAGGGTGCCGTCCTCGGGGAGCTTCTCGGCGTGCCGCAGCACCACGGGGGCGGCACGGTCGGCGACCTCGGTCTCCAGTTCGCCGCCGCCCCGGCGGACGGGCGCACCGCGCTTCCAGGCGGCGTACTCGTCGCCGTAGCGGCCGATGATCTCCTCGTGGGTCAGGCCCTGCCAGACGCCCGCGTACGTCTCGCGCAGGCCCTCGTCGACGGTGACCTCCAGGCCGGTGAGCGCGGCCAGCTCGGCGGCCGTGTCGGCGGCGCGCCTGAGGTCGGACGCGACGATGGCGTCCGGCTTCAGGGAGGCGAGCAGGCGGGCGGAGCGGCGGGCCTGGCCGACGCCGGTCTCGGTGAGCTCGACGTCCGTGGAGCCCTGGAAGCGGCGCTCCACGTTCCACGACGTCTGGCCGTGGCGCCACAGGATGAGCCGGCGGCCCCGGCCCTTCCTCCCGGTCTCGGCGCCCGGGCCGGTCACCGCAGTTCCCCGCCCAGCTCGGCGTTCAGCGCGGCGGCGTCCCCGGCGGCCTGTAGCCGGGCGTGCTCCTCGGCCTTGCCGCGGGTGGCCTGGGCGTCGGCGGGCAGCTCCAGCTCGGGGCAGTCCTTCCACAGCCGCTCCAGGGCGTAGAAGACGCGCTCCTCGCTGTGCTGCACGTGCACGACGATGTCGACGTAGTCCAGCAGCACCCAGCGGGCCTCGCGGTCGCCCTCGCGGCGCACCGGCTTGGCGCCGAGCTCCTTGAGCAGCCGCTCCTCGATCTCGTCGACGATCGACTTGACCTGGCGGTCGTTGGGCGCCGAGGCCAGCAGAAAGGCGTCGGTGATCGACAGCACATCGCTGACGTCGTAGGCGATGATGTCGTGCGCGAGCTTGTCGGCCGCCGCCTGGGCGGCGGCGTTGATGAGCTCCAGAGAACGGTCCGTGGCGGTCACTACGAGGCTTTCGGTCGGCGGTCAGTGATACCTCAAGGGTCTCACGGACCGCCGACGGCACCGCATGTGATTAACGGGGCACGCCCCGCGCCCGGAGTGTGGCCCGCGTCACGAGCCCGCCTTGTAGTTCTGGCCGAGGACGACGGAGACGTTGGCGTTCGAGGTGACCTTGCCCTTCTGCACGGCGCTGGTGGGCAGGCCGAGGGTCTTGGCGACCTCGATCGCGTTCTCCTTGTCGCCGTCGTCGGCGTAGATGACCCGGGACGCGGCCTGGACGGCTCCGGTGCCGCCGTCGACGAAGCTGTAGCCGCCGTTGACGAGGGCGACGCGGGCCTGTGCCGCGGTGGCCTTGGAGCCGGTGGCGTTCTGGATGCCGACCCGGACGGCGTCGCCGGCCTGGGGGCTCTTCACGGTGCCGCCGAGCAGCGTCTTGACCACGGAGTCGTTGTTGTTCACGGTGCCGTCGGACCCGACCGGCAGCAGCGCGGTCTTGTAGGCACCTTCCTTGGCGCGGTCGGCGAGCTTGGCGAGGAAGCTGCCGAGGTCCTTGTCGGTCAGGGGCGGATCGAGGATCTGGGCGAGCGTCTGCACGGTGGTCGTCGCGGCCTGCGGGTCCGAGGACAGCTTGCGCAGCACGCCCTGCATCACCTGGCCGAACCGCTCCAGCTGGGCGTCCTGGGACTCGCCGGGGGCGCGGTAGGTGGCGTAGGCGACAGCCGTCTTGCCGCTGAGGGTCTGGTCCTCCCCCTTGTGGATGAGGGGGGAGCCGCCCTTCTTCTTGCCGCCGGGGTCGGGGACGTCGGCGTTGGTGGTGACCTCGATGTTGCCGACCAGCTCTACGAGGTTGTTGAGGTACGGGGTGTCGAGGCGCCAGGAGCCCTCGATCTTGGTGCCCAGGGCGGAGTCGATGGCGTCGCTGGTGCCCGAGGAGCCGTCGTCGGAGACCGACTTGGCGAGGGTGGTCGTGGAGCCGTCGTCGGAGGTCAGCCCGAGGGAGTTGGGCAGCAGGACGGTGGCGCCCTGCTTGAGGGTGGTGTTGTCGACGAGCAGCGCGGTGGAGGTGCCGCCGCCCTGGGTGTTGTGCAGATGGACGACGAGCACGTCACGGTTCTGGGCGCCGGTGGCCGTGGTCGTGGCGGACTTGCCGCCGGAGGAGGTGCCGGGCAAGACGCCCGAGTACCAGAGGTAGCCGACGCCGCCGACGGCCGCCAGGGCGACGACCACGACGAGGGCGACGACCCGGCTGCGGGCGCGGCGCTTGGCCTCCTCGCGGCGCTCGGTGCGGTTCTCGGTGAACTTCAGCCAGTCGATGACGTCTTCGGAGTCGCCGTCGGGCTCCTCGGCGAAGGCGAACTGCCCGTCGCCCGCGTCGGGGTCACCGTGCGGCTTCTTCCGGGCGCTCCCGGACCGTCCGCTCGCGCCGCCTTCGGGGGCACCCGCGGGGTCGGCCGAGTCGTTGTCGGCCGGGCCCGCCTGCTGGGGGATGTAGGCGGTCTGCTCGGCAACACGCGGCTGCCGTCCGCTGGTTGAGGCCCGGCCGTACGGGTCGTAGCCGCCGGCCGTGGTGGTGCCGTACGGGTTGTAGGAGTCGTACGGCCCGGTGGACGGCTGCGTGCCGGTGTCGGTGTCGTAAGGGGGTTGCTGCTGACCGTGGTGATACGGCGGCTGGGGCTGCTGGGGGCCGCTCGCGTAGGGGTCGTAGCCGTAGCCCTGGGGCTGTTGATGGCCCTGGGGCTGCTGGTGCGCCTGCGTGCCGTAGGGGTCGTAGCCCTGCGGGGTGCGCTGGGTCGGCACCTGCCGGTACACAGGCTGCCCGAACTCGTCGTAGCCGACGAGTTCGTACTGGTCGCCGCCCGCGTACCCGTCGTATCGGTCGTTCACCGGTGCCCCTCTCGGCTCACTCGCCGCGGTACAGCTGGCGTTTGTCGATGTAACGCACCACACCGTCCGGCACCAGGTACCAGACGGGATCGCCCTTGGCGACTCTCGCACGGCAATCTGTGGACGAGATGGCCAGTGCGGGAACCTCGACCAGCGAGACGCCGCCCTCGGGCAGGCCCGGGTCGGCCAGGGTGTGGCCGGGGCGGGTGACGCCGATGAAGTGCGCCAGCGAGAACAACTCGTCCGTGTAGCGCCAGGTGAGGATCTGGCCCAGCGCGTCGGCACCGGTGATGAAGAAGAGGTCGGTGTCCGGGTTCAGGGCCTTCAGATCGCGCAGGGTGTCCGTGGTGTAGGTGGGACCGCCGCGGTCGATGTCGATGCGGCTGACCGAGAACTGTGGGTTCTCGGCGGTGGCGATGACCGTCATGAGATACCGGTCCTCGGCCGCGGAGACCTTGCGGTCGGTCTTCTGCCACGGCTGCCCGGTGGGCACGAACACCACCTCGTCGAGGTGGAACTGCGCGGCGACCTCACTGGCCGCGACAAGGTGCCCGTGGTGGATCGGGTCAAACGTTCCGCCCATGACGCCGAGCCGGCGTTTGCCCGGGTTGGACGGGCCGCTGCCGGGGCCGGTTCTCGTGCCCTTCGCAAGACCGGTGGGCATGTGGTGCTCTCCCATGCGTGCAGACCCTACCGGCCCGGCCGACGGGTACCGGCCGACAGGTCCCCGCGGGCGGCCGGGGCCGGACCCGGGGCCAATCTCAGCGGTCGCGGTTGAAGCGGGTGGTGATCCACAGCAGCAGAAGAAGGATGACGAGGGCGGCGCCGCCCGTCATGAAGGGGCTGATGCTCGCGTGGCGCTCGGTCTCGCCCTCGGCGAGGGTGGCCAACTGGGCAGCGGTGCTGTGGAAGCTCATCTTCAGCAGAACCTATCCGGTGTGGGCGGGATAAAGACGTCGGCTCATCGTATGCGGGTGCCGTCGCGTCGATCACGCCGACTCCGCCGTTCAGGCCGACGCCGCCGTCGCGCGCCGACTCCGGGGCAGGTCGGCTCCGGTCAGGCGGCTCCGGCGCCGGAACGGGGCACGGGCCGTCGGTGGCCGTGCGCCCGCGGGCCGTCACTTGCGCTTGTAGCCGCGCAGCAGGAACCACGCGGTGAGAATGCAGCCGAGGATCATCACGATCAGCACGACACGGAGCAGATCGCCCGCACCCTGTCGTTCGGCGGCCTGCGCGGCCTCGGTGAGCCAGGCGGCTGGCATGTGCTCCATGGGATCGCTCCTTACGGTGTGCTGCCCTGCCACGGTATCTCCGCCTAGGCTGGACTCCGCTTCGGGGGCACACAGGGTCGTCGCTCGTCGCGCGGTCGCGATCCGCGAGGGACCCACGAACCATCCGGCCTTCAGACACATGGGGGAACACATGTCCGACGACGGTCTTGGGCAGAACGCGTCCGGCCAGGGGCACGGAGCCGTGCCGAGCAGGCGGCGCCGGCGCTTTCCGGGGATCTCCTCACGCACGTACGAGCATCCGGCGGACCGTTCGGCCCTGGTGGCCCTGCGCAAGCTGAGCGGCTTCGACACGGTCTTCAAGGTGCTCAGCGGTCTGCTGCCCGAGCGGAGCCTGCGGCTGCTGTTCCTCTCCGACTCGGTGCGGGTCTCGGACGCGCAGTTCGCCCACCTCAACGACATGCTGCGGGACGCCTGTCACATCCTCGACGTGGACAAGGTCCCGCCGATGTACGTCACGCAGGACCCGCAGCCGAACGCGATGTGCATCGGCCTGGACGAGCCGATCATCGTCGTGACCACCGGGCTCGTGGAGCTCCTGGACGAGGAGGAGATGCGGGCGGTCGTGGGCCACGAGGTGGGGCACGCCCTCTCCGGCCACGCCGTCTACCGGACCATCCTGCTGTTCCTGACCAACCTCGCGGTGCGGGTCGCGTGGATCCCGCTGGGCAACCTCGCGATCATGGCGATCGTGACCGCGCTGCGGGAGTGGTTCCGCAAGTCGGAGCTGTCGGCCGACCGGGCCGGACTCCTGGTCGGCCAGGATCTTCAGGCCTCGATGCGCGGGCTGATGAAGATCGCGGGCGGCAACCATCTGCACGAGATGAACGTGGACGCCTTCCTGGAGCAGGCCGCGGAGTACGAGGCCGGGGGCGATCTGCGCGACTCCGTGCTGAAGATCCTGAACGTCCTGCCGCGTACGCATCCCTTCGCGGCGGTCCGCGCGGCCGAGCTGAAGCTGTGGGCCGAGTCCCGTGACCACCAGCGGATCATGGACGGTCACTACGACCGGCGCAGCGAGGACAAGGACACCTCGGTGTCGGACTCCTTCCGCCAGTCGGCCGCCCACTACGCGAACGATGTGAAGCAGTCCAAGGACCCGCTGATGAAGCTGGTCAGCGACCTGGCGGGCGGCGCGGGCGATCTCGGGGGCCGGGTACGGCGCGGCTTCACGGGCTTCGCGGGCGGCGCCCCCAAGGACGCCCCGCACGACCACGGCGACCACCGTGACGAGGACGGCGGCCCCGACGACAGCCGCCCGGGCGACGGCCACCCGGACGACGACACCGGCGGCGGCAAGGGCTGAGCCGCCCGCGCGGGCCGGGCACGGCTCCCGGCGGCCCGCCCGGGGCTCTGGCCGCCCGCTGGGGCCCCTGGGGGCCACCGGGGCCCGGAGGCCGCCCGCGGGTCTCCCCCGGCCTCAGACCCTCGGCTGCGCGCTGGAGGACAGGGTGCCGCACAGGGCCGTGGCGCTGTCCTTCTCGTACGGGTTGGTGCCCGGCGGTGCGCCCGCCTTGGCGGTCTGCCCCGCGAGCAGCGGGCTGAGGTGGTCCGCGGTGTCCCCGCCGCAGGCGAGCGGGCCCGCCTGGACGTACGAGGTGAGCAGCTCGGCCTGGTGCGTCCGCAGGTCGTCGCGGTCGAAGCGGAAGGTCAGCTCGCGCCGCACGGTGACCAGCGAGGACTTCGCCCTGGCATCCGCGCCGGCCGGCTTCAGCGCGTAGACGAGGGTGTGGTCGGCGGTGACCTCCAGGGCGTCGGAGCTGGGCTCCACCGCCTGGAGCGTGCCCTGGACGCGGATCCGGTGGTCGGCCAGCTGCGCGTGCGCGGGGTCGAAGCGGACGAGCCAGCCGGTGGGCGAGTGCCGCCCGTCCGCGGCCGGGCGGTAGAAGCTCTGGTCGAACTGGTCGAGCTGCTGGGGGGCGACCAGGAGGCGCACCCCGCGCACGGTGTCGCCGGTGAGGACGTCCGGGTCGAGCGAGGACGCCACGAGGTAGTCCTTCGCGATGGTGACGGCGGCGACGACCTGGCTCTCGGAGAAGTGCGCGGTGCGCCGGACCGGGGGCAGGGTGAAGCCCTCGGCGCCGATGCGGAACTGGGCTGCGGGGCTGTGGTCGTACAGGGCCTCGGGGTTCGTGGCGCCGGGCACGGCGGACTGGGGGGCCAGTGGTATCACGGTCATCCGCAGCTGTTCGACGATCTGGGCCTTGGGCAGCTGGGTCGGGTGGCGCACTCCCATGTAGACGGCCGTGCCGAAGGCGAGGGCGACCAGCAGGACGAGGAGCAGCGCCTGCCGGGGCAGTCCGCGGTGCAGCGGCGGGCGGCGGCGGACGGCCGGGGCGTGGTCGGCCATGCGCTCCTGCGCGGAGTACTCCTGGAGGCGGGCAGCCCGGACGAACGACTCGTCGAACACGACGGATCGGTACTCGTCCTCGCCACCACCGGGAGCACCCTCGGGCGTCCCCTCAGGTGGGTCTCCAGGCCCGCCCATACTTTCAGAGTAGGTCTCCCGGAGCTCCGGTAAACGCCCTGGTACACGACAACTTCTGACAGGTTCTCACCAGGTTTTCGAACGGAATCCCGAGCGGACCTCAGGGCGTCCGCGGTACGGCCGAGAAGGCCGGGGGCGAGCTCTCCGCGGAGATCGAGGGGCCCGGGGCGACTCTGGTGCCCTGGCCCTGCTCCAGACCCGTCGGGGCGGTCGGCGGGACCTCCTGCCGGCCCGCGGACCCGCCCCGGTAGACCGCGGTGAAGGCCAGCGCGACCATGCCTATGCCCATCACGAGGGCGAGCATCCAGGCGACCGGGCGGTGCCAGCGGGCGCCCTTGCCGTACGGCCTGCCCCAGTAGCCCGAGGGGCCGTAGCGGCCTTCCAGGAACTCCGCGTCGTCCAGGTCGTCGAGTTCGCGGTGGTGGGCGAAGACGGCGTCCTCGTCGGGGTCGAACCCTTCGTCGCCGTGGGTGCCCCGGCTGTGCGCCCGGCGGGCCTCGGCCTCCTGGGCCTCCGCGCGGGCCTGTGCGGCGGCGAGGAGTCTCTCCACGGCTGTCGGTTCGTGGACCACGGCCGCCCGTACGAAGGCCTCGTCGAAGACCACGGAGGCGAACTCTTCGTCCATACCTCCGCGGTCGCGGTCGTCGTCGGGCTCCCGGCCGTCAGCGAACGGCGTGCCCCCCACGTCCTCCGGCACGGATCCAGAGTAGACCTGAGGGGTCAATTTGGGCAGACGGTAAGGAAATTCAACCGCCTGGCGAGACGGGATTCACAGGTGGTTGCCAGGGGCGAGGGACCGCCCCTGGCCGAGCGCCCGCTCAGCGCCGTACATGCCCGTCGCCGGTGACGATGTACTTGGTGCTGGTCAGCTCCGGCAGGCCCATCGGGCCCCTGGCGTGCAGCTTCTGCGTGGAGATGCCGATCTCCGCGCCGAAGCCGAACTGGCCGCCGTCGGTGAAGCGCGTCGAGGCGTTCACGGCGACCGTGGTCGAGTCGACCAGTTGGGTGAATCGGCGGGCGGCCTGCTGCGAGGTGGTGACGATCGCCTCGGTGTGACCGGAGCTCCACAGCCGGATGTGCTGCACGGCCTTGTCCAGGGAGTCCACGACCGCGGCGGCGATGTCGTACGACAGGTACTCGGTGTCCCAGTCCTCCGGCGTGGCCTCCACCACCGTGGCCCGGGAGTCCTTGGCGTAGGCCGTCACCCGCGCGTCGGCGTGCACGGTGACCCCGGCGTCCGCGAGGGCGTCCAGGGCGCGCGGCAGGAACTCGGGGGCGATGTCCTGGTGGACGAGGAGCGTCTCGGCGGCGTTGCACACGCTCACCCGATGGGCCTTGGAGTTGATCAGGATCTCGATCGCCATGTCGATGTCGGCCTGGGCGTCGACGTAGACATGGCAGTTGCCGGTGCCGGTCTCGATCACCGGGACCGTGGACTCCTCCACCACCGTGCGGATCAGGGAGGCGCCGCCGCGCGGGATGAGCACGTCGACCAGGCCGCGGGCGCGCATCAGCTCGTGCACCGACTCGCGGCTCTCCCCGGGGACGAGCTGGACGGCGTCGGCGGGCAGCCCCGCGCCGCCCACCGCGTCACGCAGCACCCGTACGAGGGCGGTGTTCGATTCGTAGGCGGAGGACGAGCCGCGCAGCAGCACCGCGTTCCCGGACTTCAGGCACAGGGCGGCGGCGTCGACCGTCACGTTCGGCCGGGCCTCGTAGATGATGCCGACGACGCCGAGCGGAACGCGGACCTGGCGCAGGTCGATGCCGTTGGGCAGGGTGGAGCCGCGCACGACCTCGCCGACCGGGTCGGGCAGGGCGGCGACGTCCCGCACATCGGAGGCGATGGCACGGATCCGCTCGGGCGTGAGGGTCAGCCGGTCGATGATCGCCTCGCTGGTGCCGGCCTCGCGGGCCTTGGCGATGTCCTTGGCGTTCGCCTCGACGATCTCACTCGTACGGACCTCCAGGGCGTCCGCGACGGCGAGCAGCGCGTCGTCCTTGTCCGCACGCGGCAGCGGCGCGAGGTCGGCGGCGGCGGCCCGGGCCCGGTAGGCGGTCTGGGCGACCGGGGACATGGAGTCGTACGGCAGGAGCGTGGTCATGAGGGAAGGGTAGTGCGCGGGCGCGGCCGACCGGCGTACGTCTTGCACCCCGAGACGCCCTCAAAACGGGTGAACTCCGACCGGTGTCGCCCGCGGCGGTCCCTGCCCCTCGGCGACCCGCTGATGGTAGGTGTCGCGGTCGATGACCTCCAGGCCGACGATCTCCCAGGGCGGGAGTCCCGCGCTGCGGCGGTGCTCGCCCCACAGCCGCAGTGCGACCGCGGCGGCGTCGTGCAGGTCGCGGGCCTCCTCCCAGTAGCGGATCTCCGCGTGGTCGCCCGCGTAGCGGCTGGTCAGCAGGAAGGGGTGGTCGTGGGCGAGTTGTTCCAGGGCGCGCCGTACCTCGGTCAGCGGCGCCTCGTCTCCGGCGAGGCTGAGCGTGACATGCCACAGGCGGGGGACATCGCCGGGCTCTTCGCAGGCGTGACCGGCCGCGACGCTGGTCAGTGCGCGCTCCTCGCCCGCCGCACGGGGGGCACCGCCGCGAACGGTGCCGGAGGTGCCACGACCGCGGGACGTCGCCGCTCCAGGGCGCACTCGTCTCACGACGGCCTCCTTTGCAGTGCTCGTGTCCGTGCTCGTGCGGAATGGGTTCCCGAGACAAAGTTGAGCAGGCCGCACGGGTCCGCGGGGCGGTTTTACGGAACGTCCCCCACCGGACCGCCCCGCAATGCGGGCTTTTCGAGCCGTTACGGGTGCAGGAGGACCAGGTCGTCCCGGTGGACGACCTCACGTTCGTAGGCGGGACCCAATTCGCGCGCCAGTTCCCGCGTCGAGCGGCCGATCAGCCGGGGGATCTCCTTGGCGTCGAAATTCACGAGCCCGCGCGCCACCGCCCGCCCCTGGCTGTCACGCAGTTCCACGGGGTCTCCGGCGGTGAACTCGCCCTCGACCGCCGCGATGCCGGCCGGCAGCAGCGAGGTGCGGCGTTCGACGACCGCGCGCACGGCCCCGTCGTCGAGCACGAGGGCGCCCTGCGGGGTGGAGGCGTGCTGCAGCCACAGCAGCCGGTCGGCGGAGCGCTTGCCGGTCGGATGGAAGTAGGTGCCCGTGTCGCGGCCCGCGAGGGCGTCGGCGGCGTGCACGGCGGAGGTGAGCACCACGGGGATGCCGGCCGCCGCGGCGATCCGGGCCGCCTCGACCTTGGTGACCATGCCTCCGGTGCCGACGCCCGCCTTGCCCGCGCTGCCGATCTCCACGTGCGCGAGGTCCTCCGGCCCCCGCACCTCCGCTATCCGTGAGGTGCCGGGCCTGCTCGGGTCCCCGTCGTAGACACCGTCCACGTCCGACAGCAGGACCAGCAGATCGGCGTGGACGAGGTGGGCGACGAGCGCGGCGAGCCGGTCGTTGTCGCCGAAGCGGATCTCGTCCGTGGCGACCGTGTCGTTCTCGTTGACGACCGGCAGGGCGCCCATCGCGAGGAGCTTGTCGAGGGTGCGGGAGGCGTTGCGGTGGTGGGCGCGGCGGCTGGTGTCGTCGGAGGTGAGCAGCACCTGGCCGACACGGATGCCGTGGCGGGCGCAGGAGGCTGTGTAGCGGGCCACCAGCAGACCCTGTCCGACGCTGGCGGCGGCCTGCTGCCGGGCCAGGTCCCGGGGGCGGCGGCGCAGCCCGAGCGGGGCGAGGCCGGCCGCGATGGCGCCGGAGGAGACGAGGACGATCTCCTTCTCTCCCCCGCTGCGGTGCTTGGCAAGGACGTCCACGAGGGCGTCGACACGATCGGCGTCGAGCCCGCCCGTGGCCGTGGTCAGCGACGACGAGCCCACCTTGACGACGATCCTGTGGGCCTCGCTCACGGCCTGCCTTGCCCCTGACACCTTGCCCTCGGTTCCCTCACGTCGATGCGCCTGCCCCGCCCCGCAATCTACGCGAAGGGGGCCGGGCACCGTGCATCGGTCCAGTGGGCGGACCATCGGGGAGTGACCGGGGGCTCACGCCCGGTCTCAGGCCGCGCGGCGGACCTTGAGCACCTTCCGGGCGGCCTTGCGCAGCCGCGGGAAGGCGACCGACGTCGTCGCCTTGAACGCCTCGATGGTGACCGTCTCGCGGGTCGTCGGCACGAACCAGTCGTCCGGGAGCCCCGCCGCGCGGTCACGGAAGTGCGGGTAGGCGAGATACGCCTTGCCGGCGCGGGCGTCCAGATGGGCGGTGGGGGCCTTCTTCGCCTTCACGAACTGGACGACGTCGGCGAGCAGATCGGCCCGGCCCCGCGCCACCAGGTGCAGCCGCAGCCGTTCGTTGACCTTGAGCCGGCGGGCGATGCCCTCGTGCCAGTAGGCGTCCATGAGCGGCTTCGCCAGTTCGAGCTTGTGGGCGCGGACCTCCTCGCTGTCCGTCAGGAAGCCGGGGCCGAACTGCGGAAGCAGGGTGATGAGGAAGGGGCGCAGCATCAGGGAGTCGCGGCGCGGCCCGGCCGGCACCATGTCGGCGATCAGCCGCATGAGGGCGCGGGCGGAGTCGAAGCGCAGGGTGTAGCTGCCGCTCTTGGTGACGTGCTTGCCGTCGTCGCGTCCCACCAGGTAGTAGCAGGTGTAGTCGGAGATCACGGAGACGCCGTCCGCGCGGAGGTACGCCTCCAGCGTGAACAGCGCGTCCTCGCCGGTCTTGAGCGTCTCGTCGAACCGCATGCCGTGCCGGGTGAGCAGCTCGTGGCGGAAGAGCTTCTGCGCGCTCAGCGTGAACTTGATCTGCGACGAGAAGACGTCGGTGCGCGGCAGGGTCTTGCCCCACATCGACTTCGGGGCGGTGCGGTTGACGCCGACGACCTTGCCGAGGACGACGTCCGTCCGCTGCTCGTCGGCCATGGCGACCATGCGCTCCAGCGCTTCGGTGCCGAGCCGGTCGTCCGCGTCGAGAAAGAAGACGTAGCGTCCGCGCGCCTTGCCGAGGCCGACGTTGCGGGGACCGCTGGGGCCGCCGGAGTTCTCCTGGTGGATGACGGTGACCGTCATGGGGGCCCGCTCGGCGAACTCGTCCAGGTAGTCCGCGGTGCCGTCGGTCGAACCGTCGTCGACCGCGATCACCTCGATGCGTGCGGGATCGAGGGTCTGGTCCTCGACGGACCGCAGACACTCCACCAGGTACGGCATCGCCTCGTACGCCCCGATGATCACACTCACATCAGGCTGCGCAACGGTCACACTTCCCCCTCGTCACGGGATCTCCCCGTATCGCATCGATCGCTTGACGACAAGACAGCCATCGGCGGACTGGGGTTGCCTTCGCCCGAAGGTTTCGTGGCGCAGGTCACATGGTGAACATACAGAAAACACCGTATGCGACTTCGGTAAGAAACGGGAAAGGACCCGGTTGCCGAGGAGTCCTCGGCAACCGGGCCCGGTGTCCCGTCGCGGTCAGCCCTTGATCGCGTCGCTCGCCTGGTCGGCGGTGCGCTGGCCGGGCACCGCGTTCGCGTTCCCGGCGGCGGCCGCCCGGCCGCCGGCCTCCTGGCCGCGGTTGCGGGCCTCGGCCTTCTGCGCCAGCTGGTGCACCGCGGAGTTGAACTGCTCCATGGACGTGGGCTCGTCCGGTCCGAGCAGATACCGCTTGAGCTCCTGGCGCTCGGCGGCCAGCGGGTCGGCCTCCGGCGCGCGCACGGCGGCCAGCAGCTCGGGCAGCTCGCGCGCCGAGTTCGACAGGATCACGGCCGCGCGCACCGCGGTGTTCTGCAGCTTGAACTCCTCGACGCCCAGCTCCGCGGAGTCGGTGACGGCGTACGGCTTGCCGCTCGCGATGAAGTCGGAGACCACGCTGGAGATGTCCGAGACCATCGCCTCGGAGACGTTGAAGCAGTCGTACAGGCGCGGCTCGGCACCCGTGATGACGCGGTGCTCCCAGCTGCCGAAGGAGCGCCAGTAGGCGTCGTTCCACTCGTCGCGCAGCCGCGCGATCCCCTCGTGCCGCGCGACGTCGACCACGCCGTCGCGGGTCGCCTCGGCCTCGTCGCCCCTGTCCCCGGTGGGCCCGGCCAGCTCGGCGAGGCGGGCCTCGATGCGCACCAGCTCGGCCTTGGCCTGCGCCTGGGCGGCGGCGTCGGTCGTGAAGCGCGCGTCGGCGGCGCGCTCGGCGGCGGCCTTCTCGACCAGGGCGGTGATCCGCCGGTGGGCGGCGGCCGCCTTGGTGCTGCGGGTGCCGGTGAACGGGTGCGGCTTGTACAGGACGCGGACCGGCGGGTCGGCCTGGACCAGGGCGCGGACGATGTTCTCGCCGGCCAGCAGGATCGAGGTGTTGCCCGGGTTGTCGTCCCAGCCCTCCCAGGTGGGGGCGTAGAGGACCGTCGGGATGCGGTCCTCGGGCGCACCCGCCGCGGGCCGGATGGGCGCGAGCTGCGGCCGGCCGACCTCGACGATGTCGTCGTCGCGGACGCCCACGTCGGCGATGGCATAGCGGTCGCGGCCCGCGCGGCCGGCGGTCCACACCTCGTCGTACACCTTGCTGAACGGGTTGACGCTGGCGAGCTTGTCGCTGTCGCCGTGGCCGATGAACACGTGCTTCATGGTGGGCACGCGCAGCATGTGGATGTTCTTGCCGACGTTCGCCGCGTACAGCGCGACTTGCACGCTGGACAGGTCCATGTTCATCAGGTGCACCCCTCCGGGCACGCAGACGACGGGGACCGTGGTCGGCGCGAGGTTCTGCAGGATGGCGCGCTCGCGCAGGAGGATCAGCGGGCGGGTCTCCAGCTGCTCCATCGTCTGCAGCCACATGTTCACCTGGTACGCGGAGTCCTTGGACCCCGAGAAGTACAACACCGTCTGCGGGCGGTACTCGCGCAGCCAGCCGTCGACGGCCGCGAGCACCCGCTCCGCCCTGGGCGGGGACTTCTTGCCGCGCACATAGGGGACGAGCGCGGCGACGTAGAGGAAGGCCAGCGCCAGGGTGACCACGGCGCCCACGTAGCCGTAGACGTTCGTGCCCGTGGCCGCCGTGACGAGCAGACCGGCGACCGCCACCAGGTCGAGGTGGAGCATCTTCTCCGCGGCGCGGTTGAGCAGCCCCCGCGGCGGGGCGTCCGGGATGCGGATCCGCGAGCCGAGGTCCACGTTACGGGTGGCGACCGGCATCCGGCGGCGGTTGCGGATCAGCGTGACCAGGGCGCCGTGCGGGGCCTGGAAGGCGTAGAAGGCGAGGAAGCACGCGATCGCGACATAGAAGACCAGGTCCGCGAGGGGGGCCCGGGCCAGGAGCAGGACCAGCAACAGCTGCCGGATCAGGAACCGGATGGACAGACCGGCCCGCACCTTGCTGAGGCGGCTGATCAGATAGCTGCCGCGCCGGTGCAGATAGTGGTCCGCCAGGTACGTCACTGCGGCCGCGGCCGCGAAGGCACCGACGCTCGGGAGGAGCGCGGCCAGCATGAGCGCGGGATAGCCCAGCATCATGAGGGCCGCCGCGGCCAGCTCGGCCGCACTGCCCACCCGGGCAACGCGTATAGCGGTGGAAATCACGGATGAACCTGCTCTTGAAGGGGAGTGCCGGTGGAAGTACGGATGAAGCGATTCGAAAAGCAGTGGGAAAGCGATGGAAAGGACTAGGGAAAGCGGTTCGGAGAGAGACTTTGAATGAGGCTCGGAAAGGAGCTCCTGAAATGCCCGGGGAAGGAATCCGGAACGGAATCTCTGCGGTGTTTCCGGACCGGAGTTCTACGGCTCAGGCCCCTGTGCCCGCACGTTCGCCGCGCCATCACAGAGGCCTGAGTTCCGGAACACCGGTGAACCGCTGATTACGCCACGCCGTCCTGACGGTCCAGGACGGCGGCCAGGGCCGCCTCGAAGCCGGACGCCCTGCCCGCGCCGGCCGTCGGGTCCTGCTGGCGCACGTCGATGACATGGCCGGTGAGTTCGGAGACGAGGACGTCGAGCGAGGCGCGCGCCACGGCCTCGGAGGACAGCAGCGACCCCGTGGGCTCCTGGCCGAAGGCCTTGGTGCGCATCGGGGTGGCGGTGCGCTCCGGGTTGATGCAGTTGACGCGGATGCCGTCGGCGGCCCACTCGTCGGACAGGGCCTGGGTGAGGTTCACCATGGCGGCCTTGGTCGAGGAGTACAGGCTGTACTCGGCGCGGCCGCGGGTGTAGCTGCTGGAGGTGTACAGCAGCAGCTGGCCGCCGCTCTCGGCGAGGTACTTGTAGGAGGAGCGGGCGATCTGCACCGGCGCCAGGTAGTTGACCTTCAGCGCTTCCTCGATGGTGGCGTTGTCGGTCTCCGCGAGCTTGCCGATGCGCAGCACGCCGGCGGTGTTGACGACGTAGTCGATGCGCCCGGTCTCGGCGTACGCCTTGGACAGCGCGTCGTCGACCTCCTCCGGGTTCTCGACATGGGTACCGGTGGTGGAACGGCCCAGCGCGTACACCGTGGCACCGTAGGAGCGGGCCAGGTCGGCGATGTCCTGGCCGATGCCGTACGAGCCGCCGAAGACGATCACGGTCTTGCCGGTGAGGAGTTCCCGGTAGACCTCCTCGCCGTTCTGCTCCGGCGCGGTGGTGGAGGCGAGCTGGAACAGCTTGTCGGCGATGAAGACGTCGACGGGCTGAGTGACCTTCATGTTGTACTCGTCACCCGCCACGACATGGATCGGCACGTCCGGCAGGTACTTGAGCACGACGCTGCAGTCGTCGGTGGCCTGGAAGTTGGGGTCGCCGGCGGCGACCTCGTAGGCGCGGCGGATCGTGGACAGCTTGAACGCCTGCGGGGTCTGGCCACGGCGCAGCCGGGAGCGGTCCGGGATCTCGGTGATGAACTCGCCGTCCTCGCCGTGCGTGCGGGTGACGATGATGGTGTCCGCGGAGGGGATGGCGACGTCCACGGCCTGGTAGCGCTCCAGGGCCGCGACGCAGTCGTCGATGACCCGCTGCGACAGCAGGGGGCGCACGGCGTCGTGGAACAGGACGTTGCGGTCCTCGCCCTCGGCCAGGCCCTCGCCGAGCACGGCGATGGCACGCTCGGTTGTCTCGTTGCGGGTCGTTCCGCCCTCGATGATGTGCTTCACCTTGGTGACGCCCGCCTTGGCGACGATCTTCTCGACGTCCGCCACATAGCCCGGAGCCATCAGCACGATGATGTCGTCGATCGAGTCGGCGCTCTCGAAGGTGGTCAGCGTGTGCTCGATCACCGCCTTGCCGGCGATCTTCAGCAGCTGCTTCGGAATCGACAGACCCACGCGCTGACCGGTGCCACCAGCCAGGATCACTGCGGTGGTACGGGGCTTGGCTATGCGCTCAGACACAGGTGACCTACCTCGGGGCTTCAGGGAACCGTCGGATGGTCCCACTTTCGGTAAGCGGAGTGCAAGGTGAGCGCCGTCTGATGCATATGTACGCGCAACCTGTTATTTACCTTGCACCGTCCGTCATTGCCGAGAGGCTGGGGCGAATTGCCCGGATTTGCCGTGAGTGACTCCACACGTTTCTCACGCGATATCGCCGCCCTTTACCCGTGTTGCATTCCGGTCACGACGGACGGGAGCAGGGGCTGCTCACCGAGGGCAGCCACGCCTGAGCGTTCGGTGACCGAGTGCGGGATGGGCCGTCGTGTCGACGGGCAGAGGTCGAAGAAAGAGTAAGAGGCGTTCCTGAGACAAAGGTGAGAGGAGCCCGGGACACGGACGCGTCCCGGGCTCCTGTCGTACGGGCCTGTGTGCCGCGACTCACAGCAGTCGCACGCCGGGCACACCCGACTCGACCCGCAGCCGGGCGAAGGTGCTGGAGGCGGCCTCCGGTCGCAGCACGGTCTCCGGGACCCGCACCGCCGCGTCGATGCCGTCGGGGCGGATGTCGAAGAGGTGGTAGCCGCGGTGGGCGTCGATCAGCTTCCAGTGCGGGTTGTCCGCCATCCGCGGATCCCACGCGCGATGGAAGGCGTCCAGGTTCTGGTCGCCGCCGCTGGAGATCGAGGTGCCGACGAACTCGGCGCCCACCACGGCCGAGCCGGGATCCGCGAAGTCCCGCTTGAGATCGCTGATCATCGTCAGATGGCGGTCGCCGGAGAGCACCACCGGGTTGCGGACGGTCGTGAACTCCTGCATCAGGGAGTTGCGTTCGCGCTGGTAGCCGTCCCAGGCGTCGTAGTACCACAGCTTGCCCGGGCCGGTCCGGAGGTCGGTCTCGGCCATCATGATCTGCGAGGCGACCAGGTTCCAGTGGGCCGGCGAGCGGTGCAGTCCGTCCAGCAGCCACTGCTTCTGCCGGCCGCCCAGCATGGTCGTCGTGGGGTCCTCGGCACCCTCCTGGCCGGTCGCCTGGTTGCTGCGGAACTGCCGGGTGTCCAGAACGCTGAGCCGGGCCAGGCGGCCGAACTCCAGGCGCCGGTACATCTGGATGTGCGCACCCGTGGGGATCGCGCTCGCCCGCAGCGGCATGTGCTCGTAGTACGCCTGGTAGGCGGCGGCCAGCCGGGCCGCGAAGGCGTCGTGCGACTGCTTGCCGGGGTCCTGCGGGACCTGGCCCGCGTAGTCGTTGTCCACCTCGTGGTCGTCGAAGGTCACCACCCAGGGCGCGGCGGCGTGCATCGCGGCGAGGTGCGGGTCGGTGCGGTACTGGGCGTGGCGATTGCGGTACTGGACCAGGCTGTACGGTTCGTCGCCGCCCTCGTGACGGCGCACCGCAGTGGCGGAGGGTCGGGACTCGTAGATGTAGTCGCCGACGAACAGCACGATGTCCGGGTCCTGGTCGAGCATGTCGGCGTACGGCGTGAAGTAGCCGTACTGCCAGTTCTGGCAGGAGGCGAGCGCGATGCGCAGATGTCCGCCGGAGCGGTCCGAGGGGGGAGCGGTCCGGGTGCGCCCGGCGGGTGAGACCTGGCCGCCGGCGCGGAAGCGGTACCAGTACGTGCGGCCGGCCCCCAGTCCGCGGACGTCGACGTGGACGCTGTGGCCGCTCTCCGGCAGCGCCGGGGCGGTGCCGCGCCGTACGCCGGTGCGGAACCGCTCGTCCTCGGCGATCTCCCACTCCACCAGGACCGGCCGCGCGGGCATGTCGCCGCCGTTCAGCGGGGCGGGGGCGAGCCGGGTCCACAGCACGATGCCGTCGGGCAACGGGTCCCCGGAGGCGACGCCGAGGCTGAACACGCCGTCGGGCAGCGGGGATTCCGCGGCGCGCACGGACCGCGGCCGCCATAACTGGGCGGTGGCGCCGGCACCGAGTACCGCGGCGCCCGCCGCGAGAAGGCGTCGGCGATCGGGCAGGGCTGGTCCGGTCATGGGCGAACTCCCTTGCGTCGGTGGCCTCGCGGACAGAGGGAGGCTCACCGGCGGGGCGACCCGACCGCTGAACGATGCACAGCGCGGGCATGACAACCGCATGAAGGGCGACCGGGGGCACGTACGCAAAGGCCGGGGTGGCGGCCGTCAGTACGGCCACCACCCCGGCCCTGCTACAGGTCCGCGGGTTCCGCGGAACCCGCCGTCCGTCAGAACGGCTCGAAGTCGTCGAACTCCTGGAGGACCTCGTCCCGCTCAGCCTGCCGGTCCTTGCGCCGCTGCGAGGCGGGCCGCTGCGCCTCGAACCGGTGGTCCTCACCCCGTCGGCCGAGCATCTCCGCACCGGCCGTGACCGTCGGCTCCCAGTCGAAGACGACCGCGTTGTCCTCGGGTCCGATGGCGACGCCGTCGCCGGACCGGGCGCCCGCCTTCATCAGCGCTGCCTCGACACCGAGTCGGTTGAGCCGGTCGGCGAGGTAGCCGACGGCCTCGTCGTTGTTGAAGTCGGTCTGCCGCACCCAGCGCTCGGGCTTCTCGCCGCGCACCCGGAACAGCCCCTCGTCCTCGCGCGTCACCGTGAAGCCCGCGTCGTCCACGGCCTTCGGCCGGATGACGATCCGCGTCGCCTCCTCCTTCGGCTTGGCGGCGCGGGCCCTCGCGACCAGGTCGGCGAGGGCGAACGAGAGCTCCCTGAGCCCGAGATGGGCCACGGCGGACACCTCGAAGACGCGGTAGCCACGCGACTCCAGGTCCGGTCGCACCATCTCGGCCAGGTCCTTGCCGTCCGGAACGTCGGTCTTGTTGAGGACGACGATGCGAGGGCGGTTGTCCAGCCCGCCGTACTCGCGCAGCTCGGCCTCGATGATGTCGAGGTCGGAGACGGGATCGCGGTCGGACTCCAGGGTGGCCGTGTCCAGCACGTGCACGAGCACGCTGCACCGCTCGACGTGCCGCAGGAACTCCAGGCCGAGCCCCTTGCCCTGGCTGGCGCCCGGGATGAGCCCCGGCACGTCGGCGATCGTGTAGACGGTCTCGCCCGCGGTGACCACGCCCAGGTTCGGGACGAGGGTGGTGAACGGGTAGTCGGCGATCTTCGGCTTGGCCGCGGACAGCACGGAGATCAGCGAGGACTTGCCCGCGCTGGGGTAGCCGACGAGGGCCACGTCCGCGACCGTCTTCAGCTCCAGCACGATGTCCTGCAGATCGCCGGGCTCGCCGAGCAGCGCGAAGCCGGGCGCCTTGCGGCGGGCGGAGGCCAGCGCCGCGTTGCCGAGGCCGCCGCGGCCGCCCTGGGCGGCGACGTACGACGTCCCGTGCCCGACCAGGTCGGCCAGCACGTTGCCCGCCTTGTCGAGCACGACCGTGCCGTCCGGCACCGGCAGGAGCAGGTCCTGGCCGTCCTTGCCGGCGCGGAAGCCGCCCTCGCCGGGCTTGCCGTTGGTGGCCTTGCGGTGCGGGGAGTGGTGGTAGTCGAGAAGCGTGGTGACGGACTGGTCGACGGTGAGGATCACGTCGCCGCCCCGGCCGCCGTTGCCCCCGTCGGGGCCGCCGAGCGGCTTGAACTTCTCGCGGTGTACGGAGGCACAGCCGTGGCCTCCGCTACCCGCGGCGACATGGAGTTCGACGCGGTCCACGAAGGTGGTCATGGTGGGTGCCTCCAGAAACGTACGGGGTGTGCTTGAGTAACAAGCGAAAGGCGGACCCGCCTTCCCTACCGGGAAGTGAGGTCCGCCTCACGCAACGCTCTACGGCGCCTGAACCCGAAAGGGGATGTCTCAGGCGACCGGAACGATGTTCACGACTTTGCGGCCGCGGTGGGTACCGAACTCCACCGCACCGGGCTGCAGCGCGAACAGCGTGTCGTCGCCGCCGCGGCCGACGCCCGAGCCCGGGTGGAAGTGGGTGCCGCGCTGGCGGACCAGGATCTCACCCGCGCTGACGACCTGACCGCCGAAGCGCTTCACGCCGAGCCGCTGGGCGTTGGAGTCGCGACCGTTCCGGGTGGACGATGCGCCCTTCTTGTGTGCCATTTCTCCTCAGTCCCTTACTTCGCAGCCGCGGGGATCGACGTGACCTTGATCGCCGTGTACTGCTGGCGGTGGCCCTGCCGACGACGGTAGCCGGTCTTGTTCTTGTAGCGCAGAATGTCGATCTTCTGGCCCTTGTGGTGGTCCACGACCTCAGCCTGGACCTTGATGCCGGCCAGCACCCACGGGTCGCTGGTCACAGCGTCGCCGTCGACCACGAGCAGGGTCGAGAGCTCGACCGTGTCGCCAACCTTGGCAGTGGAAATCTTGTCAACCTCAACGATGTCGCCGACAGCAACCTTGTGCTGGCGACCACCGCTGCGCACGATGGCGTACACGCGGATCTCACTCTCATCACTCGGGAAACGGCACCCCCGCAGTCCAGCCGTCCGACACCGCGAACGGCCTCTCCCGAGGCGCCCGGCGCCCGGAAGGAAGAGGTTTACGGGGATGTGGCGCATCAGTGGACACGCCGACGGTCAAGGTTACGGGGACGGGCCTGACGGGTCAAACCGGGCTCGGCCTGACGACGTACGAAGCGGCCGGCGACTCCTCGAAGGCAGCGGCAGCGGCCACGTTGACGGCGCGTCGCACACCGCGGCGGCCCGCCCCGGGAGGTACCGGGGCGGGCCGCCGTCGTGCGATGCCGTGACCGTGGAGGGGTCGGTGGGTCAGTCCTCCGTGGTCACCGAGACCGTCGGCTGAGCCGGCTGCTCGGCGGCGGCCGTCTTCTTGGCGACCGTCTTCTTGGCCGCCGCCGTCTTGGCGGTGGTCTTCTTCGCGGCGGTCTTCTTGGCAGCCGTCTTCTTGGCCGTCGTCTTCTTCGTGGCGGCCTTCTTCGCCGTCGCCTTCTTGGCGGTCTTGCGGGCCGCCTTCTTGGCGGGCGCGGACTCCTCGGCCTCGGCCTCGGCCTCCGCCTCCGCCGCCGGCTCCCCGGCCGGAGCCGGTTCCTCGGCCGCCGACGGGACGACCACGACGGCCGCCTCCTCGGAGGAGGTGGGCGCGGTGGACTTGCGCACGGCGCGACGGCGCGGACGGGCCGGAGTCGCGGCCTCGGCCGTCTCGACCGCCTCGGGGACCTCGACGGTCGCCACAGCCGCCGCGACAGGGGCCTCGGCCTGCGGTGCGGCCTCGCCGACCGTCACCACGGCCTCCGCGGGCGAACCTGCGGGCGCCGACACCCTGCGGGTCGCACGGCGGCGCGTACGGCCCTTGGGCGCGGCCTCCTCCTCGACCGGCGCGGGCGCCTCGACGACCGGGTCCTCGACCGCCACCGGCTCCGCCTCGGCGTCCTGCCGCGGCTTCGGAGCACGCTCGTCCTTACGGGACCTCGGCGCCCGCTCCTCGCTGCGCGGCGCGCCCGCGGGAGCCGATGCCCGCCGGGTCGCCCGGCGCCGCGAACGACCCCGGGAAGCGGCGGCCTCGGCCTCGGCGACGCTGCTGTACAGCTCCTCGTCGGGGGCGAACGCCGGCTCCGGCAGGGCGGCCGGGGCCGCGATCTCGGCAGCCACCTCGGCCTCGAACTCCGCGACGGCGGGAACCGCCTCGACGGCCTCCTCGACCTCCGCGGCCACGGCCTCGTGCGTCTCGGGCTCGGCCTCAGCACCGCCCCGGCCGCGCTTCTTGCGCTTGCCGCCGGTGGCGGACGGCTGCTCCATGTGCACGATCACGCCACGGCCGTTGCAGTGGACACAGGTCTCGGAGAAGGACTCCAGCAGACCCTGGCCGACCCGCTTACGGGTCATCTGCACGAGGCCCAGCGAGGTCACCTCGGCGACCTGGTGCTTCGTACGGTCGCGGCCCAGGCACTCCAGCAGACGCCGCAGCACGAGGTCGCGGTTGGACTCCAGGACCATGTCGATGAAGTCGATGACCACGATGCCGCCGAGGTCGCGCAGCCGCAGCTGGCGCACGATCTCCTCGGCCGCCTCCAGGTTGTTCCTGGTCACGGTCTCTTCGAGGTTGCCGCCCTGGCCGGTGAACTTGCCGGTGTTGACGTCGATCACGACCATGGCCTCGGTCTTGTCGATCACCAGCGAACCACCGCTGGGCAGCCAGACCTTGCGGTCCAGCGCCTTGGCGAGCTGCTCGTCGATCCGGTACGTGGCGAAGACGTCGACCTCGCTGGTCCACCGCTGCAGACGGTCGGCCAGGTCGGGCGCGACGTGCGCGACGTATCCGTGGACCGTCCCCCATGCCTCGTCACCGCTGACGATGACCTTGGAGAAGTCCTCGTTGAAGATGTCGCGCACGACCCGGACGGTCATGTCCGGCTCGCCGTACAGCAGCGTCGGCGCGTTGCCGTTCTTCGCCTTCTTCTGGATGTCCTCCCACTGCGCCTGCAGTCGCTCGACGTCCCGGCGCAGCTCGTCCTCGCTCGCGCCCTCGGCGGCGGTGCGCACGATGACGCCCGCGTCCTCGGGGACGATCTTCTTGAGGATGGTCTTCAGCCGGGCCCGCTCGGTGTCGGGCAGCTTGCGGCTGATGCCGGTCATGGAGCCTTCGGGGACGTACACCAGGTAGCGGCCCGGGAGGGAGACCTGGCTGGTCAGACGGGCACCCTTGTGTCCGATGGGGTCCTTGGTGACCTGCACCAGGACCGACTGCCCGGACTTGAGGGCGCTCTCGATGCGGCGCGGGCCGCCGGAGAGCCCGAGCGCCTCGAAGTTGACCTCACCGGCGTACAGGACGGCGTTGCGGCCCTTGCCGATGTCGATGAAGGCGGCCTCCATCGACGGCAGCACGTTCTGCACCTTGCCGAGGTAGACGTTGCCGACGTACGAGGTCGACTGCTCCTTGTTGACGTAGTGCTCGACGAGCACGCCGTCCTCCAGGACGCCGATCTGCGTGCGCTCACCGCTCTGCCGCACGACCATCACACGCTCGACGGCCTCGCGCCGGGCCAGGAACTCGGCCTCGGTGATGATCGGCACACGGCGACGGCCCTGCTCGCGTCCCTCACGGCGGCGCTGCTTCTTGGCCTCGAGACGGGTCGAGCCCTTGATGGATTGCACCTCGTCGGTGCCGTCACCGGAGCGCTCGTCCTTCTTGCGGGGCTCGCGCACCTTGACGACCGTGCGCTCCGGGTCGTCCGACGACGGCTCGCTGTCGACGCCGCTGTCACCGGCCCGGCGGCGGCGCCGACGGCGGCGACGGCTGCTGCTGGAGCCGCCGGCCGACGACTCCTCGCCGTGCTCCTCAGACGCGTCCTCGGCGTCCTCGGCGTCCTCGTCCAGCTGCTCGGCGGTGTCCTCGGCGTCCTGCGCGGCCTGCTCGGCGGTGAGCTCCTCGGCCTCCTCGCCCTCGGCGGCCTCGCCCCGACGGCGGCGACGGCCA
The DNA here is from genome assembly GCF_042889625.1 of Streptomyces sp. NPDC002573. Lineage (NCBI taxonomy): Bacteria > Bacillati > Actinomycetota > Actinomycetes > Kitasatosporales > Streptomycetaceae > Streptomyces > Streptomyces sp. NPDC002573. Next base: position 107,096 of record NZ_JBIARC010000004.1, read on the forward strand.
CCACGGCGGCGACGACGGCGCGAACCGGTCTCCTCCGTCTCGTCGGCCTCTTCGACCTCGGCGGACTCCTCCGGCTCCTCGGCCTCCTCCGCCTCGTCGGCGGTCTCGGGCGCCACGGCCACCGGCTCCTCGTCACCACCGCGGCGACGACGGCGACGGCGCTGACCGGCCGGCTCCTCCTCGACGACCGTCTCGTGCTGCTCCGCGGCCTCGGCGGCGGCAGCGGCGGCGGCCCGCTCCGGAGTCTGGAACATCGGCTCGGCGAACACCGGCGCCTGGAAGACGGCCACGGCGGGGCGCGCGGGGCGCTGTGCGGCCTCGGACGACTCGTCGCCGGCGGACCGCGCGGGCTCCGAGAACCCGGTGGCGGCCTTGCGCACGACGCGACGGCGGGAGCGGCGCGAGGCGGCCTCCTCGGCGACCGGCTCCGCCTGCGACGGGGCGGCCGCCGGTGCCTCGGGGGCCTCGGCGGCGGTCACGGGCGCCTCCTCGGGCGCTGCGGCGGTCTCGTCCGCGGGCGCCGACACCCGACGGGTGGCACGCCGACGGGCGCGACGGGGGGCCTCCTCGGCGGCGGGAGTCTCGGGGGTGGTCTCCTCGGCGGCCGCCGGTGCCTCGGGGGCGGCCTCCTCGGCGACGGGAGCCTCGACGATCTCGGCGGACTCGGGCGCTCCGGCGGGCGCGGACACGCGGCGCGTGGCACGGCGACGCGCACGGCGCGGGGCGGCCTCCTCAACCGACGGCTCGGTCTCCGCAGCGGCCGCGGGCGTCTCGACAGTCTCAGCCCCAGCGGCCACCACGACCTCCGCCACCTCGGCGGACTCGGGCGCTCCGGCAGGCGTCGACGCGCGGCGCGTGGCGCGACGGCGCGTACGAGCCGGAACCGCCGCCTCCTCAGCCTCGGCCGGGGTCTCCACGGCAGGCGCGGGCGCCTCGGCACCCTCCGCACCAGCGGCCATCACAACCTCCACCGTCTCAGCGGACTCGGGCGCACCGGTCGGCGCGGACGCGCGGCGCGTGGCGCGACGGCGCGTACGAGCCGGAGCGGCCTCCTCGGCCTCGGCCGGGGTCTCCACGGCAGGCGCGGGCGCCTCGGCACCCTCCGCACCAGCGGCCATCACAACCTCCACCGGCTCGGCGGACTCGGGCGCACCGGTCGGCGCGGACGCGCGGCGCGTGGCGCGGCGGCGCGTACGAGCCGGAGCGGCCTCCTCGGCCACCGGCTCCGTCGGCTCGGCCCCACCGGTGACGGCGGTCGCGGCCTCGGTCTCTTCGTTCTCTTCTGCCCCAGTGGCCTCGACGGCCTCCGCTGCCGGGGCGGCCTCGGCGGGCTGCCCGGTCGGTATGGCCGATGCCGCCCCGGTCACGACCTCGGTCGTCGTGGCCTCGGAGGTCACGGTGTCGGCCGCGGCCGTCGGCGGGCCCGCCGGACGCGACGCGGCACGGCGCCGACGGCGCGGCGGCAGGGTGTCGCTGGGGGTGTTGTTCTCGGAGCCCTCGGTGGGCTCGGTCGGTTCGAGCATGCGGGCGTTTCTCCCGTCAGGCTCCCGGGCGCCGTGCCTGGTCCGGCATCGCCGGTGACGTCCGCGGCTCGCGCGATGCGCGGTGCCGCCGTCCGGGGCGCGGGCGCCGCACGGGAGCTCTCTGTGTCTTGTCTCACCGGTTCCGTACGCCCATGTGCGCACGGCCTGGCGAAAGTCTTCTGGTCGATGCGCTGCCCGACCCAGGTGGCTCCCGAGTACAAGGGTGGCGCTACGACGTCCGTCCCTACGCGGGACCTCCCTTACGCCGGCGCCGTCGCGGCGGCAGTCGCACCGGCCGTCACCGGCTCGGTCGCTGCTGCCTCGCGGTCGGGCGCGAGCGGGTCGGTCACCGTGCCGGTCTCTTCATCGAGCAGCCCCTGCGCCAGCCTGGTCACCGCTGCGGGGACCGGCGGCGCCAGGTCGGCCACGGCGCGGAGACCGGACAGGACGTCGTCGGGTCGTACGGCAGGCGTCACGTGCCGAACAACCAGCCGCAGTATCGCACAGGGCTGGTCGGTCGGCCTATCGGCATGCGAACTGTGTGTGTCCACGCTCTCCAGGCTCACGACCGCGGGGCGGGCGTCGAAGGTGCGCACACCGTTCTTGGTCATGCGCTGGACCTCGACGGTGCCTGCCTCGTTGAAGGCCGCGACCGCACGCTCGGCGTCCGTGGGGTCCACGCCGTTCAGGCGCAGCTCCCACACCGATGCCGTGAGCCGGTCGGCGAGCCCGGAGGTGTGGGCCTCGACCGCCTCGATGACATCGAGCCCGGCGGGCAGCGACTCGTCGAGGAGCTCACGCAGCTTGTCCGGGTCGCGCGCCTCGGTGAGCGCGATCTCCAGATACTCCGCCTCACTGCCCGTGCCGGTGGGTGCGGCATTGGCGTACGACACCTTCGGATGCGGCGTGAACCCCGCCGAGTACGCCATCGGCACCTCGGCACGGCGCAGCGCACGCTCGAAGGCGCGCTGGAAGTCACGGTGGCTGGTGAACCGGAGGCGGCCGCGCTTTGTGTAGCGCAGTCGGATGCGCTGCACCGCGGGTGCGGGCGGCGGGCCTTCGGGCTGTCGCTTGCCCAGTGTCGTTCAGTCCTTCGTGAGAGCGGTCATCCTGCTACCAAGACTACGTGTCCGCCCGGCCATCGGTTCCCGGAGGGAGATCCTCCGGAACTCGCGGGGTTCCGGGACCGTGCCCAGGGACGATGCGCCCGACGGGCGTGGGCACCGTTCATGTCCCTCTTGCACCCGCTCCAAGAAGATCCACCGGAAGAGGGTCCCGAGGAACCGCGCAGGAAAAGCAAGCGCCGAGCCCCCTCCAGGCGCGGAGGGCGCTCGGCGATGCGATACGGATCATCGGCTCCGTGGGCCTACGGCCGGCAGATCGCGAACACCACGGTGCTTTCGTTGCTGCTGGTGTTGCTGGAGAGCTGTGACTGGTAGCCGGTGGGGGGCGAACCGATCGGACGCCATCCTCCCCGGAAGTCGGAGACGCTCCCTGTGCTCGTGTTGAGGTCATACGCGCCGCCGCCCGTGGCGTACGAACCCGCGGGGCAGGTCACCGTGTTGAAGGTACCGGCGCCTTGACCGCCCGCGAGAGTACGGAACACCACGACGCTCTGCGCTCCGTTCGCACCGCTGCTTGCCTGCGCACCCTGCGCACCCGTCGCGCCCTGGACACCTTGCGTGCCCTGCGCACCCGGGAGCCCTGCGCACCGGCGGACCCCTGGAAGCCCTGCGCGCCTTGAACGCCCGTCCTCCCCTGAGTTCCGGTGGAACCCTGCGGGCCGGTGGAACCCTGCGAACCGGTCGCGCCCTGGACACCCTGCGGGCCATCGGCACCGGCCTCGCCCTGGACGCCGCTGGAGCCCTGCGGACCGACGGAACCCTGAGCGCCGGTCGAGCCCTGCGTACCCGCCGTGCCCTGCGCCCCGCTCGTACCCTGAGCGCCGGTGATTCCCTGGAGGCCCTGCGGACCCTGTGTGCCGTCGGCACCCTGAACACCATGCGGCCCGCCGACGGGCCCCTGAGTGCCTGCCGCTCCCTGCGGACCCTGCGGACCGCCGGACGGCCCCTGAGCGCCGGTCTCGCCCTGCGCACCTGTGGCGCCCTGCGCATGCGCAGAACACACCCGCCCCGCTCTGCCATGAAGCGCCAATATCGGCCCGCAGAAGGCTTCACGCGAACACCGCCCAGGAGCGTCCGCCCAAATATCACCCGGCCAGCCCGCCCCAATCGGGAACGCGCCGAGATTGCACTACTTTTAAGAGATTCCAGGAAAGAGGTCCTCGCAGCTGCGACCGCACTCGCGCATATTCCCCTGACAGAAGCCACCCCTGACCATCTCCGTGACCCACAAGGCTGCTCCTCCCCCGCCCACGGGCCGCGGGAGCGGGCACCCACCCCGCCACCCGCCACCCGCCAGCGGATTTCTCGACCATGTGAGGGAATTCATTCCCTCACATGAATCCATCTATCATCGTGTGAAAGTATCGACCTGACGGATTCCCGGCCGCCCCCGCTCGAATGCGCTGCCGGATCTGCCGGAGGTTCAACCTGAAGTCATACCGCGCAGCGAATATCCCCGTCGGGTCGCTCTCCGGTCGCCAGGAAACGGGAGACGGTGTCGTCGCCGCACGCGTTCCCGTTGGCGAGATAGGAACCGTGGCCGGTGGAGTCCACGGCCACCATGACGGCACGGGTGCCCAGAGCGTCGCGCAGTTTCATGGCACCGCTCAGCGGCGTGGCGACATCGCGTTCGTTCTGCACGAGCAGAATGTTGGACGGCCCCTGGGCGGTGATCCGTACGGGCGCGTGCTCGGGCGGGTACGGCCAGGCCGCGCACACCATGGCATTCCGCGGCATGCCCGCCGTCAGCGGGTGCTCCTCGCGGCTCCGAGCGACCCCGCTGCGGTACTCGGCCGCCGACTTGGGCCATGCCACGTCGTTGCAGATGGTCGTGGCGGCGACCGCTGTGACGTTCTGCCGCGCCGCGTCCGAAGGCGCCGTGGGTGCGGGCGGCACGGTGCCGTGCCGGGCCGCCCGTATCAACCTCGCCAGGGCCGGGAAACGGTTGGGCGAGAAGAGGCTGTCCAGCATGGTCTGGCGCAGCACGTTGCCGTTCAGTTCCTCGGGGTTGGCACCGGGCCAGGGGATCGGTGCCCGGTCGAGGTGCGCGGCGAGGCGCAGGAACAGGGGCCGCACCTCGGCCGCCGACACCGCCACTCGGTCCGGATTGCCGGACGCCGAGGCCCACTTGGCGAACTCGGGGAAACTGTCCTCGACGCCCGTCTCGTAGGCGGCGAGCCAGCCCCGGGAGACCCGGGTGGGGTCAGGGTCGTCGTTGCTGTCGAGCACGATGCGGTCGGTGCGGTGCGGGAACAACTGGCTGTAGACGGCGCCGACATACGTGCCGTACGAGACGCCCCAGGCGGAGAGTCTGTGCTGGCCGAGTGCCGCCCGGATGCGGTCGATGTCGCGGGCCTCGTCGGCCGTGCTGATGTGCCGTATCAGCTCGCCGCCGTTGCGCACGCAGGCGGCTGCCATCCGCCGGGCGGTGACCATGTTCTGTCCGATGGACCCGTCCGGGGCGGGCCAGGGCCGCAGCTTGGAGACGGCGAGGTCGCCGTGGTCGAGGCCGCAGTTGACCGAGGTGGAGGGCGCGAGGCCGCGAGGGGCGAAGCCGATCAGGTCGTAGGCGTCCCGTACGGACTGCGGCAGCTTCTGTCCCTTGCCCGAGGGGTCGTCGAGGCTGGAACCGCCGGGGCCGCCGGGGATCAGCAGCAGCGCGCCCCGGCGGGTGGCCGGCTTCTCGCTGGGTATCCGGGAGATGACGACGTCGATCTTCCGGCCGCCCGGGTGCGCGTAGTCCATCGGCACCTTCACCGACGCGCACTCCTGACGCGGATCGAGCCCGGTGTCCGCGCAGCGGGTCCAGTGCAGGGAGGAGACCGGGGCGGGAGGCGCCGCGGACGCGGGTGGGGACATGGATAAGGGGGCGGCGAGGCCGAGGACAGCGGCGGAGACGGCCGTCCAGGCGGCCCTTGTGCGCATGCTCTTCTTCATACACACGAGCCTCGCGGATCACGCCCGCCCGTCCCATCCGGGCAACGTCCCTGTTCTCACGGGGGTTTCCCCCACCCCACGCGGGTGGCACGCACGCACAACGACAACACGGCCGGGCGGCGCATCGCCGCCACCACGCCGCCCAGGCTCTCACGCGGCCGGGCCCGATGCCAGGCCGAGCCGACCTCGTACGAGCAGCAGCGTGGTGATGTCCACCATGACCGTGATGCGCGTGCGGATGAGATCGGGCGGGGCGACCGATGAGTTCCGGAGCCCGGTGGGGTCTGCCTCTGCACAAGGGAAAGCCGCGCACGAACTCTGTGAGGGGACCATGACCACCCACGCCCTACCACCCGTCGTCGACGCCGCGACCTGGGAGCAGCGGCTCGAAGCACTGCGTGCCCGGGAGAAGGCCGCGACGCGGGAGCTCGACGCCATCGCCGCCGAGCGTCGCCGCCTGCCGATGGTCGAGATGCCCGACTACACCCTCGAGGGTGAGGACGGCCCCGTTCGGCTGGCGGACGTCTTCGAAGGCAAGAGGCAACTGATCGTCTACAACCACATGTGGTTCGCCGGCCAGGAGTGGCAGTGCCCGGGCTGCACGGGGTTCACCTCGCAGTACACCCGCCTGGAGTTCCTGGACAACTACGATGCGCGATTCGTCATCGTCACCCAGGGCCCCATCGAAGAGGCACTCGCCTACAAGCAGCGGGTCGGCAACCGGATGCCGTGGTACTCGACGGCCGACAGCTCGTTCGGGGCCGATGTCGGCGCACCGCCCGACGGAGGGTTCGCGGTCAACGTGTTCCTGCGCGACGGCGACACCGTCTATCGCACCTGGCACACCAACGGCCGTGGTACGGAGCAGCTCGGTCACACCTTCGCGCTGGTCGATCTCCTGCCGTACGGACGACAGGAGGAATGGCAGGACTCACCGGAGGGCTGGCCCCAGTCGCCCACCTACAGCCGGTGGACGACGTCCAAGGACATCGCCGCGCTCTACGGCTCGGGTTCGGGCGGAGACTGAACCGCTCACGGCGGACGAGCGGGCGGCCTCGGTGGGCCGGCACGAGTCCTCCGTCCCGGCGCCCCCTCCCCATCGGGAAGGGGGCGCCACCGATCACGTCGAACCGGGGCCGGCCCCCAGGACCGGTGCTCGGGCCGCCCTCGCCCGTGGCTTCAGTTGCTGATGGCGTCTGCCGAGAGATCCCAGAGGCGCTGTGCGGCCTCGGGGTCGAGGGCGTAGTCGGCGACACCGACACGCTCCGGGCCGCCCTCATACGGCACGGCCTGGTTGCAGTCCTCGAAGTAACGCCCGCGGACACCGTCGAGCAGGGGCGACGTTGCCACGAACACAGACGTCGCGGCTCCTTGCTCCGGGGTCTTGTACACGGCCGTCGGGTCCGTGCGCAGGCCCTCGAGCACGTCCTCGGGCAGGTGGCGGACCAGATTTGTCCAGATCCCGCCCGGGTGCAGCGCGTTCGCGGTGATCCCGTCGTCGGCCCAGCGCCGGGTCGCGTCGACGGCGAAGAGCGCATTGGCGGTCTTGGACTGCCCGTAGGCGAGCCACGGTCGTACTCGCGCTCGGTGAAGTCGATGTCGTCGAACACGACGGGCGAGCGCAGATGGCCGCGGGAACTGACCGAGACGATCCGGGCGCCGTTCGCGGCCGCCAGGGCGTCGTGGAGGGCGTTGGCGAGCGCGAAATGGCCGAGGTGGTTGGTGGCGAACTGCACCTCCCAGCCGGATGCGGTCCGCGTCAGCGGGGTCGCCGTGATGCCGGCGTTGTCGATCAGGGCGTGCACGGGCGTCCTGCCCCACTCGGCGGCGAAGCGTCGTACCGAGGGAAGGTCGGCGAGGTCGAGCTGAGCGACCGTGACCCGGGGGAGTCGAGGCCGGTGTTGATGTCGTCGGCCACGCTGCGGCCGGCTTCCGGGTCGCGCACGGCGCTCAGGACGTCGGCACCGGCACCGGCCAGTACGCGTGCGGTCTCGTTCCCGATGCCGGAGGAACCGCCGGTGACGATCATTCGCTTGCCGTGGAGGTCGATCCCGTCGACGACTTCGGCTGCGGTGGAGGCTGCGTCGAACGAGCTGGTGATGCGGTCGTGCGTCATGTCGTTTTCCTGTTGGTACGAGGGTTCAGAAGCCGGCGGGGGGGCTGCGGCGCGTAGGGGGCCTCGAGGCGCGCCACCTCTTCATCGGTCAGGGGTACGCCGAGGGAGCCGATCGCGTCCTGGAGGTGGTGCGGCTTCGTGGCGCCGACGATCGGTGCCGAGACCACGGGGTTGCGTGAGACCCACGCCAACGCCACCTGAGCCCGGGAGACGCCACGCTCGGCGGCGATGGAGGCGACTTCCCGGACGATTGTTGGCCACGGGGCACGCCGATAGCAAAGGGCGGCCTGTCGCCAGTGGGGCGGGCCTGGTCACACGCACCATTGAGCCCCTCCCCAACGGCGAGTTCACCGAAGCCTCCCGAACCACAGAGCTGACGCACCATCAGGCCCATATTATTTTTCACTCGTTTGCGCACCGATCACAACAGGACTGCGGCCGCACTTAAACGATAATCAACCTGCCAACCAAAAAGTCAAAACAATGGAGGCTCAAGTGCGTCATTCCGTGAAGCTTGGAGTCGCAACGGCCGCTGCAGTCGTTGCCCTGCTCGGCGGTGCCACAACGGCCAGCGCATGCTCATACGACGAGGGCGACCCCGACTGGGCCAGCCTGTGCGATGACGACGGATCCTCGCAGGTCGCCTGCCAATTCGGCGATGATGATGAGAGCCTGATCATCTATCAGACCAACAATATTTCGGTTGGACGCGATTTCGACGGCGATGTCGACGTCACCTTGAACGGGGAGCCAACCTGAGTAGGGGCGGGGACTGGCACGGTAGCTGACGCTCCGTTTCCAGTCCCCGCCGCTACATCTCCGGTCTCCTGTCTCCTGTCTCCTGTCTCCTGTCTCCTGTCACTCGAACCATGACGTGGGATTGAACGGTGTGTCATTCCACTTCGATGCCGTAGTCCCGGACGAGTTGCTCCAGGCCGCCCGTATAACCCTTCCCCCCGAGTACGAAGTCCCAATCTCCGCCAGACCTGCGGCGAAATGATCCAAGCACCAACGCCGTCTCTCGTGGGCGGCCGTCAGAGACCTCCAGCCGCCCGAGTTCCTTCATCGCCGGGTCAAGCAGTCGAATGCTCGCATCGGTGAACCCGGAGAGGTCCGCCTCCGGGTTCGCCTCCGGATCGACAGCCGCCACCAGCACGAAACGGTCAGCCGTGTCCGGCAGCGCGTCGAAGGCCACACGGATCGCTGCCCTGTCCGGCGCGGCGGGAGGCACCGCACGTACCGATCCGTCCGGGGTCTGCGGGTTGTTGAAGAAGACGAAGTGGTCATCGCTGAGCACCCGGTTGCCCTGGCAGACAAGTGCGCACACGTCCAGCGCGACGTCGCCGGTCCACATCATGCCCAGCACGTTGTGGTCCCCGGGCGGGGTCGCCGGACCGGGTGCATGCCGGGCCGGTGTGGCTGGTCCTGCCTCTCCCAGGCGCCCGTGCAGCCCGTGTCTGCGCAGCAGGTCGACCAGTTCGTTGCCCGAGATGAGTTCCAGGGGCTTGCCGCGCGCGAAGGTGCGTGACCCGGGTCCGAAGCCCGAGGTGGTCACGAGGACGCCCTTGTTCGCACCCACGTCCTGGACCGTGCCGTAGAGGTCGCGCACAGCCGTGGGTGGCACCGTGTTGCGGTAGCGCTTCACCTGCACGACGATCTTCCCCCCTCGGATAGGAGTCGGATCCAGCGCGTCCACATCCACGCCACCGTCGTTCGAGCGCTGAGTCGTCACGGCCTGCATACCCATGGCACGGAACAGGTCGGCCACCAGGGATTCGAAGGCAATCGGGTCCATGTCATACAGGTCCGGCTCCTCATCACCGCCATGGGTGGCGCCATGACTCCCGACATCCTCCGGTTGCCGGCTCGGCCGTACCGACGTGAGATGGTCGGGCCGGGTGGCGAGTTGGCCTCTCAGCGCGTCCGTCAGGCAGCTGACCGGGTCCGCCTGTTCCAGATGCAGATCGGTGAACACCGCTCGGGGAGCCATGACGGTCGCCAGGAATATCTGCCCTCGCCTGCCCGTCGCCGGATCGTGCGCATCCACGTACCCGTTCACGGCCACCGAATCGAGCGCGCCGTACTCGTCCGCCGCGAAGAGTTGGTGCAGCACGAGCAGCATGCTCTGCGCCAACACCTCCCGGTACAGCGCACGGCGCTGGGTCACAGGACGTGCCGTTTCCTTGTCCTGGTCCTGGGCGGGTACGTACCTCACCGACTTGGCTTCGGGAACCACGTCGTACCCGGGAAGCTCCCAGTTCAGAACCAGTTGCCGCCCCGCCGCGTCGTAGGCCGCGGCAGCCTGCCGCGGAAATCCCTCCGGCCACGCCGTCGACGAGTAGAGAGCGGCGGAACAGTACTCGACCACGGAGTCGGCGTCGCCACGCCGGACGCCCTCGGTCACCTCGACGACCCCGGCATTGTGCCGGCGCATCTCGGCGCGCTGAGCCTCCGCCCTCCGCTCGTGATCGCGCCGCAACCCGGCCAACTGCTGCTGCCTCTGCGTTTCGGCAGCCTGCGCCGCATGCCAGTCACGCTCGAACCGAGCCCGGGCCTCGGCCTGCGCCTGCGCCCTCCGGTTGGCGGTCCAGCCTCCCTGCGCCTGGTACTGGCTCTGGTCGGGCATCCGCACAGGCCACGCCAACTGCCCCGGATCGAACGGCGGGCTCTCTTCCGGGCGCATCAGGGACGACGCCCTGAAGGCCGGCACCCGGCAGCCCGTGGCAAGCAGGCCTTGCAAGGTCGCCACCTGGGCTTCCAGTTCCTCCGTACGCCGCCTGGCCTCCGCCTGCCGGTACTCTCGGTGACTCTGAGCGGCGAGCCGCTGGTGGGCCCGCGCCTGTCGCTCTTCCTCCCGGAGCCGTCTCGCCTCGGCTTCCACCTGCCGCTGATGCTGACGCTGCATCTCGGCCCAGCCACCGACAAAACCAGCAGAGCGACGACTCATCCGCTACAGGCCCTCCCCAGGACGTCGGCACCGCCGACCAAGCTCTGGTTACCCCCACAACCAGTAGTGACAAGGCGACTGTATCCAGCAATTGTCGCCCCGGACATCAACTTGCCAAAGCCACCAGAATCGGTCGTTCCAGCAGGTCACGACAGTCCGGGCGCCGCAGCGGGTGCCGGGGTCGCGCTCTCGCGTCAGCGACGGGACGAAGGCGGTACAGAGGCCATGGCGGCCGATCTGCCCAGGGCCGGAGTCACGCCTGCGTCGGAGCCTTTCGTCCCGAACTGCCGGCTGGTCGGCCGCTGGGGTCCGGTGGGCTGGCGAGTGGCACCTCAGCGAGTGCGATTCGGCTGCGGCTGACTGGTCGTCATCTGTCACTCGTGGTCGCCCTTGAGCGTCCCCGGACGGCCCAGAGACGCCCCCGGGCTGTCCGGGGGAGGACAAGGTCGGGCTACCAGCGCCGCGGGACGCCCACCTGGTTTTCGAGCCAGCGCTCGCCTTCGCCATCGACGTCGTCGAAGTCGGTGGAGAGGCTCAGGTGCCGCCAGTTCTCGTCTTCCGTCAGGCGCCTGTTCCATGCGGCACGTCCGTAGGAGTAGGCGTCCTTGCCCAGGAGCAGGCGCAGGGGCGGATCGTCGAGGTGCGCGATCTCCAGTACGACCTGCGCGACCTTCTCGGGATCGCCGTGGGCGGTTTCGGTGAAGTCTCGCATCGCTTCGACGGCCGCGCCGACGGTGGGCTCGTAGGGCTTGCTGACCGGGGCGTTGTACATCGATGATCCGGCCCAGTCGGTGCGCATGCCGCCGGGTTCGAGGACGGTCACCTTGATGCCGAGGGGTGCGACCTCGGTCGCCAGGACTTCCGAGAAGCCGCCCACGGCACGTCGGCATCGACCGGGCGTACCGGTACAAGACGAACGCCTCCGCCGCACGCGACGCCATCATTGACGCCCTGACCGCCCCGGGCACGATGTCCGCAGACGCGGTCCGCGACCTCACCACAGTCGCACTGGGACAGACCGCCTACCTCTGGCAGATCTCCCACCCCACCCCTACCCTCGCCGAGCTGTACACCCGGTACCCGCGCTGGCGGCACTTCGCGTGAGCTTCCGGCGCGTCGGGCGGTCTGTGGACCTGCCCGGTAGAGCACGACGTCGCGGCCGTGATCTTCGAGGCTCGCGCCGAAGTGGCTGCGGGCCGAAGGCAAGAGCGGAGCCCGCAGCGGAGCCGGGAGCGTGCACGGCGGAGTGGAGCGCAGCCGGGGCTTGATGACGTGGAGCACGTTGTAACTCGGCTGCGTCGGGGGCTCCCAGCGCCAGGCGAGCAGACACCCACCGCACATCAGTGAGCCCACTCCCAGTCAGGAAGGGGGCGCGAAGCCATGCAGTCGCCCACAAACCGGGACGACCCTCAGACCCACTCCGACTCGGAGACGATGTGCGCGGCGCTTCCAGGGGCCGGCAGCGGCGTCCGAGAGGACGCCGTCGCCGTCGGCGGGCGAGGTCGCGAAGCGCCGACCGCAGTCAGCACCGCGACCACCTCCTCCTCGCTCACCCCGCCAGCGCCTCAACCACCCGATCGAGTGCCCTGCCCACCTCAGTGCGCGTGCCCGCTCGCAGCAGGTGTCGGGGCCGCGTTCTTGACCGTCAAGGGCAGGAGCTTCTTGCCCGTCGGGCCGATCTGGATGTGGGTGTCCATCTGCGGACACAGACGAACAGAACGGAGGGGCGCGGAGTGGAGTCGCTCATGACACACGTTCCTCAGAAGGGGTTAGCGAGGGGAAGCAGCAAGTTCGGTGTCACCTTTCTCTGAGTAGGGGATGCGGTCACAGACGGGCGCCGGCCGTCGTGCCTGCGGCTGGGATGCGGGGCGTACGTCCCGGCGCGGCGCTCTCACCGTTGGCCGATGCAGTGGTCGGCTCTCTAAGCTCTCGGAGCAGGTCACGGAGTGGTGGTGGCACCGTCTTGTTCGAAGAACTTCATGGCCATGAACCCGTGGGCGTAGCTGCCGCCGGCGCGCAGAGCCGCGGCCGTCATGATCGTCTCCGCGAGTTCCTGCTGGGTAGCACCGGCGGAGCGCGCCGCCTTGGTGTGCGCTTCGATGCAGTACGCGCACTGAGTGGTCAGCGCAACTGCCACGGCCATGAGCTCGGTGTATTTGGGCGGGATGACGTTGTTGCTGCCGCGTAGGACCTGATTGTCCCAGGCTACGAATGCCTTGAACGCGTCAGGGGCGCCGGCGCGGATGTGCTTGGCGTACTGGTGGTCGGTGTGCTCGTGGTAGGACACGATGCTCCTGCTGTATCGGCCGGTCGGGGGCGTGTGCGTCCCTAACCGGTGTGTGTGGGGGTAGTCGGCGGATGACCGCCGTGTCAGTAGATGTTGCGGCCGGCCCGGACGCCGCCGTCGACGTCCCAGGTGGCGCCGGTGATCCAGTCGGCCTGGTCGGACAGAAGAAAGGCCACCGTGGGAGCGACGTCGTCGGGGGTTCCGACCCGGCCGAGGGGGTGGAAGCTGTTGAACCCGTCGAGCGTGGAGTCGATCTCGTCCTTCGGGATGAAGGCCTCGTAGATGGGTGTGCGAACCACCGCGGGAGCCACCGTGTTGACCCGGATTCCGTGCGGAGCCAGCTCCATGGCGAGGTGCTGAGTGAGGGAGTGCAGTCCCGCCTTGGCTACCGAGTACGCCGAGGCCGGAGTCGCGGCCATGGCCTGGTGCGCCAGCATGCCGCCGATGTTGACTACGGCACCCTTGTTGCCGCGGGCGATCATGTTGCCCGTGATGGTCTGGGTGACGAAGTAGAAGGCGCGGGTGATGGCCTGATAGCGGTCGTAGTCCTCCTGGCTGTGCTCCAGGAATGACTTGGGCTGGAAGACACCGGCGGCGTTGACGAGCAGCGTCGCGTCAGGATGCTGCTCCGTCAGCTCATCACGCAGGCGATCCACGGCAGCGCGGTCGAACAGGTCGGATGCCAGACCGACGGCCTTGCCGTAGTCGGCCAGCTCGGCGACGGCCTTGTCAGCGCTGTTCTGGCTCCGGCCGGTGACGACGGCGGTGCCGCCGCCTTCGAGCACGCGGCGGGCGGAAGCCAGCCCCATACCGCTGGTGCCGCCGATGACGACGACCTTGCGTCCGGTGAAGTCGAGAGTGTTGGTGGACATGCTGGGGCGCTCCTCAGGTGCATCGCGAATCTGGTGGGGATCGCGAATTGCTAGGCATGCGGATAAAAGGGACTGTGTAGGTGTGGCCTACGCGCGGGGACTGGCGGGCGCCCGTCCCCGACGCGGGCGATAAACTCACTTGTTTGCGAAACGCAAGTACGTGCTCAGGATTGTCGAGCTGCTGACCCTTACGGAAGGTGCCGCCTCGGCGCCGTGGCCCGGGACCTCGCGGCGCCGGACCGTCCCTCTGCTTCGGAGGATGCCTCGACTGTAGGGCGCTCCCAGTGGAGGGGGTAGAGGATCAGAGCGAATGCGGATATAGCGGATGCCTATGCCTTGAGGAGAGAGCCGCAGTCGTGAACATCGAGACATTGCGCTATGCCCAGGCCGTATCCCGCACGAATTCCTTCAGTGCCGCCGCGCGGGCCTACGGGGTTACGCAGCCTTCTCTGTCCAACGGCGTGGCCCGACTGGAGGAGGAGTTCGGAGTCAAACTCTTCGACCGCTCGCCACGAGGAGTCAAGCCCACACGACACGGAGCGCAGATTCTGCCGCTGATCGACCGTGTCCTCGATGCCCTGGACACCCTCCTTGCCGAAACTCAGCGACTGGCCCAACCGGTCACCGAGCCCATCCGCATGGGTGTGTCGCCCCTGATCGGCGCCGACTTGGTGGGGCGGGCGTACCAGGCGGCGCGTAGCCTCAACCGTCCGAGCGACCTGATCTTGCGAGAGGCGGACCACGAGCCCCTGGCCAACGACCTTGAGGCGGGCCGCCTGGACATCATCCTTGTCCCCGCCGTGCCTGGTCTGCCCAGGTTCCGGCACCGCGTGATCGCCCGTGAACCGGTGGTTGTCGTCGACACCGCATCCACGGCGGAGGACGGCGCGGTGGAACTGAAGGAGGTGGCAGACGCGGCCTACATCCTCGGTCCGCGCACCTGCGGACTGACCACCTTCACCACGAACCTCTTCCACGACAACAACCTGACCTTGCGGCCCTACCCTGGCGAGGCCGCCAGCTTCCGGGCCGTGGACGAGTGGGCGGCCATAGGTCTGGGCGCGGCCCTCTTGCCCCGCTCCAAGATCACCTATGAGCACGCGAATTGCCGACCCCTCCTGCAGGCCGGAACGCCGGTTGAACTTGCCTACGAGGCTGTCTGGAACTGCGACACCCCTCTGGGAGCCGACCTGGACGAGCTTGTCGACGCGCTCACCGGACTGGTCGAGCCGGACCCACCACCGCGACGAACAGAAGACCAGCGATAACCGGTGCCGCCGCAGCCCCCGCTCTCGTCGGCCTGAAAGGGTCCTCTTCCCATCGACCGAGTCCTGGGTATCACTCTTGCAACCCCTGTAATCCTTCCGCCCTTTTGACAGCCGCAGGAGTTGCCGGCGGCGGACCCCTCAGCCGGAAGCCAACGAATTTCCAAGAGAGGTGCCAGCAGCCGCATAGTTTCCAAATTGCTGGAGATCGACCTGCTGATGCGCATTAGACGGAGCAAGTCTATTATGGTAGCGAGCTTCAACTTAGAGAGGCCAGTCACCATGCACTTGTTATGACTGCTTTCTTGAAAGTCGCGCCTCGACCGTAGCCGGTAAGCCCGTCCATAGCTGCAGCCGCATGCGTGCGATGCGGAGCCGGTATCTGCGGCAGGGTCAAACGTAGACGATTCCGATCGCCGGCGCGCCGGTTGTTGCGACGCGTCGGCGACGCCGGAAGTCACCGGCCGGGCTGCCGCTGAGTGATCTCCTGAAGCACCCAGCCGTTTCCGTCTGGGTCGCTAAAGGTGGCGAAGGAGGCGTAGGACGTCCGGTCAGGGCTCGGGCCCGCGATGCGTTCTTGCCCGGCGCCGTGATGCACGGCATCCCCGGCCTCGTGGCCGTGGTGAAGGAGCCCTCCGGCTGAGCCGAGCCGGGTGCAGCGTCAATCAGGCCCTTGCCGAAGATGATCGAGCATGCCGAACCAGGGGGCGTGAGGTGTACCAGTCGGTAGTCGTCACTGAACGTATTGTCAACGTCCATACGGAACCCCACTGTCTCATAGAAACTCTTGGCGCGATCGACGTCGGAGACAGGGAGCACAATAACTTCGAGCTTGAGGTCCATCTTTCTTCACCCTCACAGGATAAAATTCCGAGAGAATGTGATAAGTAAATTATTGGACCGGCAGGCCGAGCGGCTGGGCCTCTGTCCGGCGGCTCGTGGTACATCCGGCAAGGCACTCCAGCGGTTCAGGCACCACGACGCAGCCTGGGGGCCAGGAGCGGCGGGCACGCCTGCAACGAATGGACCGCACCCCGAGTCTGCGACTTGCAGGCATGACAACACTGGCCTTTGCCTTCATGAGAAGAAGGCTCTGCCCGCACACGCTCTCTCGACCGTGATCAGCCTTCCACAGAGGCGACCCCAGTGTGGCAGGAGACACCAGTCCCACCCAACCCGCGGCACGCACCCGGGTTTTCTCCACCTCAGAATGGATCCTCGGAGAGCCTCCAGGGGGCGGCAGCGGCGTTCTCGGCGCATCGCGCGCGGGCCTCTGCCGCTTGCCCTGAGCGCCGAGGACGTTCAGGACGGCAACCGCTCTTCCTCGCTGCCGCCCTCCAAGGCTTCCACTATCCGCCGCAACGCCTCAGTCACGTCAGTGAGAGTGTCCGCTGGTCGGGGCGTCCTTCTTGACCGTCAGAGGCAGCAGCTTCTTACCGGTCGGACCGATTTGTATGGCCGTATCCATCTGCGGGCACACCCCGCAGTCGAAGCACGGGGTCCAGCGGCAGTCCTCGACCTCTGTCTCGTCGAGGGCGTCCTGCCAGTCCTCCCAGAGCCAGTCCTTGTCGAGGCCCGAGTCGAGGTGGTCCCAGGGGAGGACCTCCTCGTAGGTGCGCTCGCGGGTGGTGTACCAGTCGACGTCCACGCCGAAGGGCGCCAGCGCCTTGTCCGCGCAGGCCATCCAGCGGTCGTACGAGAAGTGCTCGCGCCAGCCGTCGAAGCGGCCGCCGTCGTCGTAGACCGCGCGGATCACCGCGCCGATGCGGCGGTCGCCGCGCGAGAGGAGGCCCTCGACGATGCCCGGCTTGCCGTCGTGGTAGCGGAAGCCGATCGAGCGGCCGTACTTCTTGTCGCCGCGGATCTTGTCGCGGAGCTTCTCCAGGCGGGCGTCCGTCTCCTCGGCGGAGAGCTGCGGGGCCCACTGGAAGGGGGTGTGGGGCTTGGGGACGAAGCCGCCGATCGAGACCGTGCAGCGGATGTCGCCCGAGCCGGAGACCTCGCGGCCCTTCTGGATGACGTGCGTCGCCATGTCGGCGATCTGCAGGACGTCCTCGTCGGTCTCCGTCGGAAGGCCGCACATGAAGTACAGCTTCACCTGGCGCCAGCCGTTGCCGTACGCCGTGGCGACCGTCCTGATCAGGTCCTCTTCCGAGACCATCTTGTTGATGACCTTGCGGATGCGCTCGGAGCCGCCCTCGGGGGCGAAGGTGAGGCCCGAGCGGCGGCCGTTGCGGGTCAGCTCGTTCGCGAGGTCGATGTTGAAGGCGTCCACGCGGGTGGAGGGGAGGGACAGGCCGATCTTGTCCTCCGTGTACCGGTCCGCGAGGCCCTTGGCGATGTCGCCGATCTCGGAGTGGTCCGCGGAGGACAGGGAGAGGAGGCCGACTTCCTCGAAGCCGGTCGCCTTCAGACCCTTGTCGACCATGTCGCCGATGCCCGTGATGGAGCGCTCGCGCACCGGGCGGGTGATCATGCCCGCCTGGCAGAAGCGGCAGCCACGCGTGCAGCCGCGGAAGATCTCGACGGACATGCGTTCGTGCACCGTCTCGGCGAGGGGGACGAGGGGCTGCTTCGGGTACGGCCACTCGTCGAGGTCCATGACCGTGTGCTTGGACACGCGCCACGGGACGCCCGACTTGTTGGGGACGACGCGGCCGATACGGCCGTCGGGGAGGTACTCGACGTCGTAGAAGCCGGGGACGTAGACCCCGCCGGTCTTCGCCAGGCGGAAGAGGAGTTCCTCGCGGCCGCCGGGGCGGCCCTCCTGCTTCCAGGCGCGGACGATCTTCGTGACCTCCAGGACGGCCTGCTCGCCGTCGCCGATCACCGCGCAGTCGATGAAGTCGGCGATCGGCTCGGGGTTGAAGGCGGCGTGTCCGCCGGCCATCACGATCGGGTCGTCGACGGTGCGGTCCTTGGCCTCCAGCGGGATGCCCGCCAGGTCCAGCGCCGTCAGCATGTTCGTGTAGCCCAGCTCCGTGGAGAAGGACAGGCCGAACACGTCGAAGGCCTTCACCGGGCGGTGGCTGTCCACCGTGAACTGCGGGACGCCGTGCTCCCGCATCAGGGCCTCCAGGTCCGGCCACACGCTGTAGGTGCGCTCGGCGAGGACGCCCTCCTGCTCGTTCAGTACCTCGTAGAGGATCATGACGCCCTGGTTGGGCAGACCGACCTCGTACGCGTCCGGGTACATGAGCGCCCAGCGGACGTCACAGGATTCCCACGGCTTGACGGTGGAGTTCAGCTCACCGCCGACGTACTGGATCGGCTTCTGCACATGCGGGAGCAGAGCTTCGAGCTGCGGGAACACCGATACAGCGGCTTCGGCAGACATCTCGCGACTTTCGTGGGCTGGAGGGAACTGATGGGAGTGACCATCAAGCCTAACGCGCTCGGGGCTCCTCCCCGGACGGTCGGCCGGCCGGGCGACCCGGAGACCGGTCCGACAGCCAGCCCCAGCGGCTCAGACGTCCATCGCGGCACGGACCTTCCGCCATGTCTCGGGGAGGGCCGCCTCCGTGGCCGCCGCCCGCTGCTCCTCCCGCCCGTACAGGACGCCGTATGTGAAGGTGCTCTCCATCGTCGCGTTCGCCTGGGCCGACAGGTCCAGCAGGGCGTCGCGGACCATCACGCTGTCCTGGTGGTCGCCCAGCAGGGTCTGGAGCGACTTCATCGACTTCACCAGGGTCTCGGCGGGCTTGCCCAGCGCGGGCGCGGCGGCCTCGGCCGCGTACCGGGTGCGCTTGGTCTTCTTGCGCGCCTCGTGCACCGCGACGTCCCGGTCGTGGCCCGGGGGCAGGTCGAGGGCCTCGCCGACCAGGCCGGCGACCTTGCGGAAGTCCTTGCGCACGGCCTTGGCGAGCGCCTTCTCCGGGGCCTTGGCGGCTGCCTTCAGCAGGGGCGGGTCGGCGATCAGGGCGTCGAGCGTGTTCAGCAGGTCCAGATAGCGCTCGCCGTCCAGGACGTCGATCAGCCGGCGCCGGGAGCCGCCGCGCCGGGCCTCGGACCAGGAGCGCAGGCGGTTTCGGACGGGGCCGGAGACCAGGGCCGAGGGCAGTTCGGACACGGCGGTCGTCAGATGCTCGGTGAGGACCTCCAGGTCGCGGTCGAGGCCCAGCTCGCCGGCCAGCCACTTCAGCTCGTCGGCGATCGGGTCGGTGACCCCGCGGTCCAGGATCTTGCCGAACGAGCGGAACGTGCTGCGCAGCCGCCGGGTGGCGACGCGCATGGAGTGCACCGAGTCGAAGACGTCCCGGCGCACCGCGGGGTCGAGTCCGACGACGGCGTCGCGCTGGGCGCGGACGTAGGCGAGGACGTGGTCGCCCGCGGTGACGGGGGGCTGCGGCGTACGGGCCGGGGCGGGGGGCGGCTGCCGCTCGCCGGTCTCGGCGGGGGCGGGGCGGCCGACGGTCTCCTCCAGCGCCCTCGCCAGCTTGGAGGCGGCGGCGGAGCGGTTCACGCCCGCCTTGCGGAGCTTCTTGTCGACCTTGTCGAGGAAGGCGGGGTCGCCGTCGTCCGCGAGCTCCACCTCGATCTCGGTCCAGTCGGCGGTGCCGGTGCCGCCGCTGAGCCGCTCGGCGTGCACCCGGTCTAGGCAGACCTCGGCGAGCAGGGTGCCGTCGGCGTCGACGAGGTGGCGGATGTCGCGTGAGGAGCGCAGCCGGACCACGGGGACGAGTTCGGCGTCCCGGACACGGGAGCGGACGAGGTCGTGGAGGTGCGGGGGGACGGTGTCGGAGAGCGGGGCGCGCACCTCGTCGCGTACGCCCTCGGCGACCGGCAGTTTGAGGTGCCAGCCGGCGTCGTCGCCGCCGGTGCGGCGACGCAGGGTGAGGGAGGCGCCGGCCAGCCTGGCGTCGGCCGTGTCGTAATAGGTGGCGTCGAGTTCGGCGATGCCCTGGTCGACGACGGCCGAGACGCCGCCGACGACGGTCAGGTCGGGCAGGTCGTCCCCGACCGCGGCCTCGTACTTGCGCTCGATTTCGCGTTTCGTGTCCGCCATGGACCGAATCTAGTGGCAATCGGGCCGAGAGGGCAGGGTTCATCGGTGTTCGTCCGGAACGCGTCCCTCCGGCCGGACGACGGCACGCGGTCCGGCCGGGCGGCCGGGCGGCCGGGCGGCCGCCCGGCCCGCCCCACATGCCTCCTACGAGGGGCGGTCCTCCCCTACGCCATCACGGCCGACGCGACCGGCACGACCGCCCCGGCCGCCCACCCAGCTCACGCCGACATCGGCCGTTGCACCCGGATCGACTGCAACAGCCCCACCGCTATCCAGACGGCGAACATCGAGGAGCCGCCGTACGACACGAACGGCAGGGGCAGGCCCGCGACCGGCATGATGCCGAGGGTCATGCCGATGTTCTCGAAGGCCTGGAAGATGAACCAGGCGATGATGCCGGCGGCGACGATCGTGCCGTAGAGCTCGGTCGTCTCCCGGGCGATCCGGCAGGCCCGCCACAGGACGACCCCGAGCAGCACGATGATCAGACCCGCGCCGACGAAGCCCAGTTCCTCCCCCGCGACCGTGAAGACGAAGTCGGTCTGCTGCTCGGGCACGAACTGGCCGGTGGTCTGCGAGCCGTGGAAGAGGCCCGCGCCCGTGAGTCCGCCGGAACCGATCGCGATGCGCGCCTGGTTGGTGTTGTAGCCGACGCCCGCCGGGTCGAGGCTGGGGTTGGCGAACGCGGCGAAGCGGTTGATCTGGTACTCGTCCAGGATGTGTAGCTGCCATACGGCGACCGCGCCCAGGGTGCCCGCGCCGAGCAGGCCGAAGACCCAGCGGTTGGAGGCGCCGGAGGCGAGCAGCACGCCCAGCACGGTGACGGCCATGACCATCGTCGAGCCGAGGTCGGGCATCAGCATGACGATCATCATCGGGACGGCGGCCAGGCCCAGGGCCTGCGCCACGGTCCGGTGGTCGGGGTGGGGCTTGTCGCCCGCGTCGACCCGGGCCGAGAGCAGCATGGCCATGCCCAGGATGATCGTGATCTTCACGAACTCGGAGGGCTGCAGGGAGAAGCCGCCGCCGAAGACGATCCAGTTGCGGTTGCCGTTGATGGTGGCACCGAGCGGGGTGAGCACCAGCAGGATCAGCAGGATCGAGAACCCGTACAGGATCGGCACGGCCGTGCGCAGGGTGCGGTGGCCGAGCCAGATCGTGCCGATCATCAGGGCGAATCCGATGCCCATGTTCATCAGATGCCGGATCAGGAAGTAGTACGGGTCGCCCTGGTTGATCTCGGTGCGGTTGCGGGTCGCCGAGTAGACGAGGGCGGCGCCGATCAAAGACAGGGCCGTGGCCGACAGCAGTATCGGCCAGTCGAGCCGGCGGGCCAGTCCGTCGCGGGCGAAGATCCGGGTCCAGCTCGCCCGGTCGGGGCCGTACCCGGAGACGGAGAAGTTGTTCGCTCCGGTCATGCGAGGATCCTCCGCCTCTTCTTCGGGCGGGCCGAGCGCCGGGCGGTGCGGCGGTTGCTCGCGGTGGGTGAGGGCACGGTGGCCGCCGGGCTGCCGGTGTCGGTGTTCCCCTGCTGGTCCTGCTCGCTCGCCTGGTCGGCGCTCGGGTCGTACTTCTGGACCTTCTGGGCCTCGATCGAGCCGTCGGGGTTGATCTTGGGCAGGCCCTGCTGCGGGGTGGGCAGCAGCGCCTTGCTCTTGTCGATCGAGCCGTCCTTCTGGACGCCGTACAGGGCGTTGTAGATGTTGTGCACGGCCTCACCGGAGGCGCCCGAACCCGTACCGGCCTGGGCGATGGTCATGACGACCGCGTAGTCGTTGGAGAACGTGGCCAGCCACGACGTCGTCTGCTTGCCGTAGACCTCGGCGGTACCGGTCTTGGCGTGCAGCGGGATCTTGTCCTGCGGCCAGCCGCCGAACTTCCAGGCGGCGGTACCGCGGGTGACGACGCCCGCGAGGGCCTCCTCCATGACATCCCGCGTCTCCTGGCTGATCGGCAGCTTGCCGTGCGACTTGGGCTTGATCTCGGTGACGTGCTTGCCGTCGGGGCTGACGATCGCCTTGCCGATGGTCGGGTTCCACAAGGTGCCGCCGTTGGAGATCGCCGAGTAGATGTCGGCCTCCTGAATCGGTGTCAGGAGCGTGTCGCCCTGGCCGATGGAGTAGTTGATCTCGTCACCCTCGCGCATCTTGTTGCCCTCGAGGCAGTTCTCGTACGCGATCTTCTCGACGTAGTCGCCGTCCTTCTTGCCGGTCTTGCACCAGACGTCCTTGTTGGCCTCCCAGTACTTCTGCTTCCACTGGCGGTCGGGGACGCGGCCGGAGACCTCGTTGGGCAGGTCGATGCCGGTGGGCTTACCGAGGCCGAACTGGTGAGCGGTCTTGAAGAACCAGTCCTTGGGCTGCCCCTTCTTGGGGTTGATGCCGCCGTCCTTCTTCCACTCGTTGTCCCCGAGGCCGTAGAAGACGGTGTCGCAGGAGACCTCCAGGGCGCGGCCGAGCGAGATCGGGCCGAAGTTCTCCCCCTCGAAGTTCTTGAAGACCTGGCCACCGACGGAGTACGAGCTGGTGCAGGGGTAGTTGCCGTCGAAGGGGTAGCCGGCCTGGATCGCGGCGGCGGTGGAGACCACCTTGAAGGTGGAGCCGGGTGCCGACTGCCCCTGGATGGCCCGGTTGAGCAGCGGGTAGTCGGAGTCCTTGCCGGTGAGCTGCTGGTAGTCCTTGGCGGAGATGCCGCCGACCCAGACGTTCGGGTCGTAGGTCGGGGCGGACGCCATGGCGACGATCCGGCCGGTCTTGGCCTCCATCACGACGACGGCACCGGAGTCGGCCTTGTAGTTCTCGCCGGTGATCTTGTCGAACTGGGTACGGGCGATCTTCATCGCGTTGTCCAGCTCGTACTCGGCGACCCGCTGGACCCGGGCGTCGATGCTGGTGACCAGGTTCGAGCCGGGCTCGGCGGCGTCGCTCTTCGCCTTGCCGATGACGCGGCCGAGGTTGTCGACCTCGTAGCGGGTGACGCCTGCCTTGCCGCGCAGCACCTTGTCGTACTGGCGCTCCAGGCCGGAGCGGCCGACCATGTCGGAGCGCAGATAGGGCGAGTCGGTGTCCTTGGCCTGCTGGATCTCGTCGTCGGTGACGGGCGAGAGGTAGCCGAGGACCTGGGAGGTGTTGGAGTCACCGGGGCCCGGGTAGCGGCGCACGGCCTCGGGTTCGGCGGTGATGCCGGGGAAGTCCTCGGAGCGCTCGCGGATCTGCAGGGCCTGACGGGGTGTGGCCTTGTCGGTGATGGGGATCGGCTGGTACGGGGAGCCGTTCCAGCAGGGCTGCGGCGTCTTCGCGTCGCACAGGCGGACCTTGCCCTCGACGTCCTGCGGCTTCATCCCGAGGATGCCGGCCAGCTTGGTGAGGACCGCCTTGCCGTCGTCCTTCATCTTCAGCAGGTCGGTGCGGGAGGCGGAGACCACCAGCCGGGTCTCGTTGTCGGCGATGGGCACGCCCCGCGCGTCCAGGATGTCGCCGCGTACGGCGGGCTGGACGACCTGCTGGACATGGTTGCCGGAGGCCTCCTTGGCGTACTCGGCGCCGTTGCGGATCTGGAGGTACCAGAGGCGGCCGCCGAGGGTGCCGAGGAGAGAGAGGACGAGGATCTGGATGACGACCAGCCGGATCTGGACGCGGGGCGTCCGTCCGGTCTCGGGGATGTTAGTCATCGGCGAAGCCCACTGAGGTCGAGGGTGGTTGCGGAGGACGGGCGGGTGACGGTCACTGCCTACGCACCCGCTCCGTGCACGTACGCGTCATAGGTGTACACGGTGGACCTGTGTGACCAGGCGGCCGGCTCCGGCGGGGTCACAGCCGTTTGACCCCCTTGATGCGTCCGGCCCGGGCCACCCGGGCCTTGGCGGCCTTGACCCGCAGGACCCCGCGCTGGCTGCCGATGCGCAGCCCGGTGCCCGAGGAGAGCCAGCCGGAGGAGACGTCTGCGGCCTTGGCGGAGCCGGTCTCGGCGAGCGGGTCGTTGTCGATCCGGCGGGCCAGCGCCATGATCCCCGGGACCACGAAGGGCGCGAGCAACAGGTCGTACACGGCGGCCGTGGCCAGCAGGCTGGTCAGGCCGACATGGCGGGCGGCGGTGTCGCCGACGAGGGCGCCCACACCCGCGTACAGCAGGGTGGAACCGATCGCGGCGGCGACCACCACGAACATCGGGCCGCTGGCGGACTTCAGCCGGCCGTTCTCGGGCCGGGCGAGTCCGGCGAGGTAGCCGATGACGCACAGCACGAGGGCGTAGCGGCCGGCGGCGTGGTCTGCGGGCGGGGCCAGGTCGGAGAGCAGGCCGGCGCCGAAGCCGATGAGGCACCCGCCGACGTGGCCGTAGACCAGGGCGAGGGCGACGACCGTCAGGAGCACCAGGTCCGGAACGGCGCCGGGCAGATGCAGGCGAGCGAGGACGCTCACCTGGATCACCAGGGCGACGATCACCAGGGCGGTGGAGAGCAGCATCCGGTTGAGGCGCATCTGGTTCGGCTCCTTGGGCGTCCGCTACTCGACGTCGGACGACTGATCGTCGCCGGACGCCTGGTTGTCGGCGGACGCCGAGGGCGTGACGGTGACGGTCACGGTCGGGATGGGTGTCGGCTGGGGCTTCGGGGGCAGCACGGTGTCGCGAGGGTCCTTCTTCGGTGCCTGGACGACGACGCCGACGACATCGAGGCTGCTGAAGGACACGAACGGCTTCACATAGATCGTGCGGGTCAGACCGCCCCCGGAGGGGTCGATCCGGGAGACCACGCCGACCGGGACACCGGGCACGAACGGCTTGTCGGCCTCGGAGCCGAAGGTGACGAGGCGGTCGCCCTTCTTCACGTCGGCCTTGCCGTTGAGGAGCTGGACGCGCAGCGGGCGGTCGCCCTGCCCGGCGGCGAACCCGAGTTCGTCGCTGCCTTCCATACGGGTGCCCACGGTGAAGTCGGGGTCGTTGGCCAGCAGCACGGTGGAGGTGTCGGGGCCGACGGTGGTGACGCGGCCGACCAGTCCGTCGCCGTTCAGGACGGTCATGTCGCGCTTGATGCCGTCCTTGGCGCCCACGTCGATGGTGACCGTCCAGGAGAAGCCCTGGGCCGCTCCTATGGCGATGACCTCGGCGCCCTTGATCCCGTACTGTCCCTCGCCCGCCACCCGGATCATCTTGTCGAGCTGGTTGAGGCGGCTGCGGTTGCGGTCGTCGCTGCCGAGCTTCGCCTTCAACGCGGCGTTGGAACGCTCGAGTTGCGCGATGCGGTCGTGCCGCCTGGCGGAGTCGCGCACGGCCGCTACCGCGTTGCCGACGGGATCGACGGCGGACGCCACCCCGTTCTCGATCGGGCCGAACGCCGTGGCGGCGGCCTGGCGGGCACCTTCGACCGGTGAGTCCTGGCCGCCGCGGATGTCCACCGTGATCAACGCGAACGCGATGGCGATCAGCAGCACCAGGAGCAGCCGGCTCTCTCGTGTGTCCCTCACGTGCGGCGGCCGTGCCTTCCTCTGTCGGAATGTGTAGGGGAACCCGGGGATGTATGGGGGAGCTTATGCCTCTATATCAACGATCCGCCGCACGAGAAGCGATCGTCTCGTACGGCGGAGTCGGCGCGTCGCCTCATCTGCGGGGCTGGGCGTCCAGCACCTGCTGGAGCGCCTCGAACTCCTCGACACACTTGCCCGAACCGAGCGCCACGCTGTCGAGCGGGTCCTCGGCGATGTGGATGGGCATACCGGTCTCCCGGCGCAGCCGCTCGTCGAGGCCGCGCAGCAGGGCTCCGCCGCCGGTGAGGACGATGCCGCGGTCCATGACGTCACCGGACAGCTCCGGCGGGCACTTGTCGAGGGTCGTCTTGACCGCGTCCACGATGGCGTTGACCGGTTCCTCGATGGCCTTGCGGACCTCGGCCGCGGAGATGACCACGGTCTTGGGCAGTCCGGAGACCAGGTCCCGGCCGCGGATCTCGGTGTGCTCGTCGGCGTCGAGGTCGTACGCGGAACCGATCGTGATCTTGATCTGCTCGGCCGTCCGCTCGCCGAGAAGGAGGGAGTACTCCTTCTTGACGTACTGGATGATCGCGTTGTCCAGTTCGTCGCCCGCGACGCGGATGGACTGGGCGGTGACGATGCCGCCGAGTGAGATGACCGCGACCTCCGTGGTGCCGCCGCCGATGTCCACCACCATGTTGCCCGTGGCCTCGTGGACCGGCAGGCCCGAACCGATGGCGGCCGCCATGGGCTCCTCGATGATGTGCACCTGGCGCGCGCCGGCCTGGGAGGACGCCTCGATGACCGCGCGGCGCTCAACGCCCGTGATACCGGAGGGCACACAGACCACGACCCGCGGGCGCGCCAGGTAGCGCCGCTTGTGGATCTTCAGGATGAAGTAGCGGAGCATCCGCTCGGTGATCTCGAAGTCGGCGATGACGCCGTCCTTCAGCGGACGCACGGCGACGATGTTGCCCGGGGTCCGGCCGATCATCTTCTTGGCTTCCGCACCGACGGCGAGGATGCCTCCGGTGTTGGTGTTGATCGCGACGACCGACGGCTCGTTGAGCACGATCCCGCGACCCCTGACGTACACCAGCGTGTTGGCGGTCCCGAGGTCCACAGCCATGTCACGGCCGATGAACGACATTGAGTTCCCCATCAGGATTCGTGTGGCCTTCCCAAGTTGAGCGTGTGACGGCTTTTGTTGGGGCGGCGAAGTGGGTGCTGTGACGTGAAGGCTTACATCGTAGTCTCGCCCGCACGAAACACTGCGCGAGGGTCTTCGCCATTGTCAGCAGATGACGCGTCGCCTCGCTTCTGGAGACGGGCGTTCGGGGGTAGCCGTTCCCCCGAACGGCACGCATATGCCAGGGAGAGACCGGGTTTGTTCGACCGGCTTCCGCGGCCGCCCTTGGTCATGCGTCCGAGTGACGTGAAAAGCCCTCAGGAATTGTTCACATTGCGGGATCGAAAGTTCATCATCCGGACGCCGGAGAAGCGTCCGGGACTCCTCAGAACCGGCCCGGGAAAAAGATCTTCAGTTCCCGCTCGGCGGACTCCTCCGAGTCGGAGGCGTGCACCAGGTTCTCGCGGACGATCACACCGTAGTCGCCGCGGATGGAACCGGGCGCGGCGGCGATCGGGTCGGTCGGCCCGGCGAGCGCGCGCAGGCCCTCGATGACCCGCTCACCCTCCACGACGAGCGCGACGACCGGGCCGGAGGCCATGAACTCGACCAGCGGCTCGTAGAAGGGCTTGCCCTTGTGCTCGCCGTAGTGCTGCTCAAGCGTGTCCTGGTCCAGGCTGCGCATCTCCAGCGCGCTGATGGTCCAGCCGGCCTTGCGCTCGATGCGGCTGATGATCTCGCCGATCAGCCCGCGACGGACGGCGTCGGGCTTGAGGAGGACGAGGGTGCGCGAGGTCACGAGAGGGCTCCTTCATCAAGGTGGTGCGGTGCGTAGAGGGTACAGCGCGCTTTCGGGTGACCGTCACACAGCGTCAGGTCGGCCCCGGCCCTGCAACGCTACGGGGCCGCCGGGCTGCTCTCGTGGTCCTGCATGGCCGCGAAACGGGCCTTGGCCTCGTCGATCTTCTTCCCGAAGTGCACCGAAGCCCACCACAGGGCCGCGAAGACGGCGCCCATGAAGAACATCGCCGGCACGAAGAACCCGGAGGCGATCAGCGCGATCTGCAGGGCCCAGCCGAGCTGGACCCCGCCCGGGCGGGTGATCAGGCCGCACAGCAGGACGCTCAGCGCCATCGCGATGCCGCTGACGGTCCAGACCGTGGTCGTGGACAGGTTCGGGTCCTTCATGGCGACCAGACCCGCGAAGCCGATGACGAAGAACTCGCCGATCAGGGTCGAAGCACAGAGCGTACGCACGAGAGAGTCAGCCCTTCCCCAGGAGCAGTCGGGCCTCGCCGACGGTGATGACCGAGCCGGTGACGAGCACGCCGGCGCCCGCGTACTCCCCCTCCTCCTCGGCGAGCGTGATCGCGGCCTCCAGGGCGTCTGGCAGCCGCGGCTCGACCTGGACGCGCTCCTCGCCGAATACCTCGACGGCGATCGCGGCCAGCTCGTCGGCGTCCATCGCCCGGTGGCTGGAGTTCTGGGTGACCACGACCTCGGCGAAGACCGGCTCGAACGCCTCCAGGAGACCCCGAACGTTCTTGTCGGCGCTCGCGCCGACGACCCCGATCAGCCGGCTGAAGTCGAACGCCTCGCTGACGGCCTCGGCGGTGGCGCGGGCCCCCGCCGGGTTGTGCGCGGCGTCCAGGACGACGGTCGGCGATCGGCGTACGACCTCCAGGCGGCCCGGCGAGGACACCGCCGCGAACGCCTTGCGGACGGTGTCGATGTCCAGCGGCTCGGGGCGCTGGGAGCCCACGCCGAAGAACGCCTCGACGGCGGCGAGCGCCACGGCGGCGTTGTGGGCCTGGTAGGGGCCGTGCAACGGCAGGTAGACGTTGTCGTACTCGCCGCCGAGGCCGCGCAGGGTGAGCAGCTGGCCGCCGACCGCGATCTGCCGGGCGACGACCCCGAACTCCAGGCCCTCGCGGGCCACGGTCGCGTCGACCTCCACGGCCTTCTTCAGCAGCACCTGGGCCGCGTCGACCGGCTGCTGGGCCAGGATGACGGTGGCGTCCTGCTTGATGATCCCGGCCTTCTCCTCGGCGATCTCACCGGGAGTGGCGCCGAGCCGGTCGGTGTGGTCCAGGTCGATGGGGGTGACGACGGCGACGTCGCCGTCGATCACGTTGGTGGCGTCCCAGCTGCCGCCCATGCCCACCTCGACGACCGCGACATCGACGGGCGCGTCCGCGAACGCGGCGTAGGCCATGCCGGTGAGGACCTCGAAGAAGGACAGCCGGTACTCCTGCGAGGCGTCGACCATCTCCAGGTACGCCTTGATGTCCTGGTAGGTCTCGATGAACCGCTCGGCGGAGACGGGGGCGCCGTCGAGGCTGATCCGTTCGGTGATCGACTGGACGTGCGGGCTGGTGTACCGGCCGGTGCGCAGCTCGAAGGCGCCGAGAAGGGCCTCGATCATGCGGGCGGTGGAGGTCTTGCCGTTGGTGCCCGTGATGTGGATCGACGGGTACGAGCGCTGCGGCTCCCCGAGGACGTCCATCAGGGCCGCGATACGGCTGACGGACGGCTCCAGCTTGGTCTCGCCCCAGCGGGTGGCCAGCTCGGCCTCGACCTCGCGCAGGGCCCGGTCGACCTCGGGGTCGGCCGGACGCCCGGGCACGTCGGCCTGCGGCTGGCCGCCCTGGGTGCGCAGGGTGCGGCTGCCGGCCTCGATCACCGCGAGGTCGGGGTCACGGGTGGTCTCGGCCTCGACGATCTCCTCGAAGGGATCGCTCTCGTTGGGGTCGCGCGGCGGCAGGTCACTCACGAGGCCAGTCTACGGAGCGCTGGTGACAGACACGGCCAAGGCCCCCGGACCGTAAGGTGCCGGAGGCCTTGGATTCATCGTCGGGCGGCGGTCAGGGCCGCTCAGGCCGCGGGAAGCCGGTCCAGCTGGGCCTGGATCCGCGTGATGTCCTCCTGCGCCTTGGCGAGTCGGGTGCGGATCTTGTCGACCACCTGGTCCGGCGCCTTGGCGAGGAAGGCCTCGTTGCCGAGCTTTGCCTCGGCCTGCTGCCGCTCCTTCTCCGCCGCGGCCAGGTCCTTCGCGAGCCGCTTGCGCTCGGCCGCCACGTCGATCGTGCCGGACAGGTCCAGCGCGACCGTGGCGCCCGCGACCGGCAGGGTCGCCGTGGCCGTGAAGTCCTCGCCCTCCGGCTGCAGCCGCAGCAGCTGGCGGATGGCGGCCTCGTGCGGGGCGAGCGCCGTGCCGTCGAGGGTCAGCCGGGCCGGGACGCGCTGGCCGGGCTGCAGGCCCTGGTCGGCGCGGAAGCGGCGGACCTCGGTGATGACCGACTGGAGGGTCTCGATCTCCCGCTCGGCGTTCGCGTCCCGGAAGCCGCTGTCCTGGGGCCACTCGGCGATGACGACCGACTCGCCACCGGTGAGGGTGGTCCACAGCGTCTCGGTGACGAACGGGACGACCGGGTGCAGCAGCTTCAGGGTGACGTCGAGGACCTCGCCGAGGACGCGCTTGCTGACCTCGGCCGGCTCGCCGCCCGCCTGGAACGTCGTCTTGGACAGCTCGACGTACCAGTCGAAGACCTCGTCCCACGCGAAGTGGAAGAGGGCGTCGGACAGCTTGGCGAACTGGAAGTCGTCGTAGAGCGCGTCGACCTCGGCGACCACGGAGTTCAGCCGGGACAGGATCCAGCGGTCCGTGGCCGACATGCTCGCGGCGTCCGGCAGCGGGCCCTGGACCGTCGCGCCGTTCATCAGGGCGAACCGCGTGGCGTTCCAGATCTTGTTGGCGAAGTTGCGGGAGCCCTGGACCCAGTCCTCGCCGATCGGGACGTCGACACCCGGGTTGGCGCCGCGGGCCAGCGTGAAGCGCAGCGCGTCGGAGCCGTACTTGTCCATCCAGTCCAGCGGGTTGACCGCGTTGCCGAAGGACTTCGACATCTTCTTGCCGAACTGGTCGCGGACCATGCCGTGCAGGGCGATGGTGTGGAACGGCGGGGTGCCGTCCATCGCGTACAGGCCGAACATCATCATCCGGGCGACCCAGAAGAAGAGGATGTCGTAGCCGGTGACCAGGACGGAGTTCGGGTAGAACTTCGCGAGGCTCTCGGTCTGCTCGGGCCAGCCCAGCGTGGAGAACGGCCACAGGCCGGAGGAGAACCAGGTGTCGAGGACGTCGGTCTCCTGGTGCCAGCCCTCGCCGCTCGGCGGCTCCTCGTTCGGTCCGACGCAGACGACCTCGCCGTTCGGCCCGTACCAGACGGGGATGCGGTGGCCCCACCACAACTGCCGCGAGATGCACCAGTCGTGGAGGTTGTCGACCCAGTCGAAGTACCGCTTCTCCATCTCCTGGGGGTGGATCTTGACCTTGCCCTCGCGGACCGCGTCACCGGCGGCCTTGGCGAGCGGGCCGACCTTGACCCACCACTGCATGGACAGGCGCGGCTCGATCGTGGTCTTGCAGCGCGAGCAGTGGCCGACGGAGTGGACGTAGGGCCGCTTCTCGGCGACGATCCGGCCCTCGGCGCGCAGGGCGGCGACGATGGCGGAACGGGCCTCGAAGCGGTCCAGGCCCTGGAAGGGGCCGTGGACGGTGATGACGGCGTGCTCGTCCATCACGGTGACGGCGGGCAGGCCGTGGCGCTGGCCGATCTCGAAGTCGTTCGGGTCGTGGGCCGGGGTCACCTTGACCGCGCCGGTGCCGAACTCGGGGTCGACGTGCTCGTCCGCGACGACGGGGATGGAGCGGTCGGTCAGCGGCAGCTTGATGAGCTTGCCGACCAGGTGCTTGTAGCGCTCGTCCTCGGGGTGGACCGCGACGGCGGTGTCTCCGAGCATGGTCTCGGCACGGGTCGTGGCGACGACGATGGTGTCGTCCCCCTCGCCGTACTTCATGGAGACCAGCTCGCCGTCGTCGTCCTGGTACTCGACCTCGATGTCCGAGATCGCGGTCAGACAGCGCGGGCACCAGTTGATGATGCGCTCGGCGCGGTAGATCAGCTCGTCGTCGTAGAGCCGCTTGAAGATGGTCTGGACGGCCTGGGAGAGCCCCTCGTCCATGGTGAAGCGCTCACGGGACCAGGCGACGCCGTCGCCGAGGCGCCGCATCTGCCCGGAGATCTGCCCACCGGACTCGGCCTTCCACTGCCAGACACGCTCGACGAAGGCCTCGCGGCCGAGGTCGTCGCGCGACTTGCCCTCCTTGCCGAGCTCCCGCTCCACGACGTTCTGCGTGGCGATCCCGGCGTGGTCCATGCCGGGCTGCCACAGCGTCTCGTAGCCCTGCATGCGCTTGCGGCGGGTGAGGGCGTCGATGAGGGTGTGCTCGAACGCGTGCCCGAGGTGCAGGCTGCCGGTGACGTTCGGCGGCGGGATGACGATGGTGTACGGCGGCTTGTCGCTCTTCTCGTCCGCCTCGAAGTAACCGCGCTCTACCCAGCGTTCGTACAGCGGCCCCTCTACATCGGCCGGCGCGTACTGGGTCGGCAGTTCGGTGGCGGGCGCTGAGGGCTGCTGCTGAGCGTTGTCGGTCACGCGGTCAGTTTAGAGGTGTCACGGCCCCGTCCCGAAACGCGATTCTTCGGTAACGGTGAGCCCCCCAGCCCCGTGGGCTCCCCTCTGCTTGCGTCAGGATGTCGGATACGCATAAGCATCTGGAGGGGAACCCAGACGATGAGCAGCAACCAGCCGGGCCCGTACGGCGGACCGCCCCAGCAGCCCGGACCGTACGGTCAGCCGGGCCCCTACGGCCAGCCGCCCCAGGCGCCCCAGCCCGGCTACGGCTATCCCCAGCAGGCCCCGGCGGGTGTCCCGCCCCAGCAGAACCCGTACGCCCAGCAGCCGCCCGCGCCCCAGCCCTACGGCCAGCCCCCGGCCCAGCCCTACGGCCAGCAGCCTCCCTACGGCGTACCGCAGCCGCCGGCGCCGGGCGGGGGCAAGAAGAGGACGGTGCTGATCGTCGCGGCGGTGGCGGTCGTGGCCGCGATCGCGGTGGGCGCGTCTCTGGTGCTCGGCAGCGGCGGCGGTGGCGGCGCTGCGGTGGCCGACGACGGCCCGCACAAGCTGACGGCCCCGGCGGCGGTCATCGGCGGCACGTACAAGAAGGCGGACAGCAGCGACGCCCCGGACACCATGAGCGACAACGACCTCGCGGAGTTCGAGAAGTGGGGGGTGAAGAACCCCAAGGACGTCAGCGCCGGATACGAGAAGGGCACGGGCCTCTCGGTCAAGAACCTCACCTTCGGCGGCGTCTACGGCACCATCGACGACCCCGAGGCCGTCGTGGACGCCATGTTCACCAAGATCAAGACAGAGGCCCAGAAGGACAAGAAGAGCAAGGGCAAACTGCTCGGCAGCCCCGAGGCGGTGCACCCGTCCGGGTTCTCCGGCGCCGTCATGAAGTGCCAGGTGGCCCAGTTCGAGAACGACGGGGCGTCGGGCACCGGCACCGCGAAGAGCTTCACCATGCCTATCTGCATCTGGGGCGACCACAGCACCGTGGTCGACGTCACGGCGTTCAGCTTCGCCTCCCTGGCCGCCGGCGACGGGGGCAGCGTCGACGAGACGGCGGGCCTCGCCGCCAAGCTCCGCGACGACGTGCGTGTGAAGGCCTGACGCGTCGCCGAGGACGCGAGGCGGCGAGCGCGACGCGAAGGGGCCCCGGCCGATCGGCCGGGGCCCCTTCCCTGTCCGGCGATCCGGACGGTGCCTACGCCGTCTTCTGCTCCCCCGGCCCCCGGCCGCGGGCGTCCCGCGGGATCAGGGTCGGGTTCACGTTCGACAGGACCACGTCAGCGGTGATGACCACGCGGGCCACATCCTTGCGGGACGGCACCTCGTACATCACCGCCTGGAGGACCTCCTCCATGATGGCGCGCAGACCGCGGGCGCCCGTCTGGCGGAGGATGGCCTGGTCCGCGATGGCCTCCAGGGCCTCCCGCTCGAAGTCCAGCTCCACACCGTCGAGTTCGAACAGCCGCTGGTACTGCTTGACCAGGGCGTTGCGCGGCTCCACCAGGATCTGCAGGAGGGCCTTGCGGTCGAGGTTGTGGACGCTCGTGATGACCGGGAGACGGCCGATGAACTCCGGGATCATCCCGAACTTCACCAGGTCCTCGGGCATGACGTCCTCGAACTGGTCCTTGGACTCCAGCTCGCGCTTGGAGCGGATCGTGGCACCGAAGCCGATGCCCTTCGCGCCGGCCCGGGACTCGATGATCTTCTCCAGGCCCGCGAACGCGCCACCCACGATGAACAGCACGTTCGTCGTGTCGATCTGGATGAACTCCTGGTGCGGGTGCTTGCGGCCGCCCTGCGGGGGCACCGAGGCCGTCGTGCCCTCCAGGATCTTCAACAGGGCCTGCTGGACGCCCTCGCCGGAGACGTCGCGCGTGATCGAGGGGTTCTCACTCTTGCGAGCCACCTTGTCGATCTCGTCGATGTAGATGATGCCCGTCTCGGCCTTCTTGACGTCGTAGTCGGCGGCCTGGATGAGCTTCAGGAGGATGTTCTCGACGTCCTCGCCGACATAGCCCGCCTCCGTCAGCGCCGTCGCGTCGGCGATGGCGAACGGCACGTTCAGCATGCGGGCCAGGGTCTGGGCGAGCAGCGTCTTGCCGGAGCCCGTGGGACCCAGCAGCAGGATGTTCGACTTCGCCAACTCGATGGCGTCGTCGCGGCCTTGGGCCCCGCCGTTCTCACCGGCCTGAACCCGCTTGTAGTGGTTGTACACCGCGACGGACAGGGCCTTCTTGGCCGCCTCCTGGCCGACCACGTACCCCTCGAGGAACTCGTAGATCTCGCGGGGCTTGGGGAGTTCCTCCCAGCGCACCTCGCTCGTCTCGGCGAGCTCTTCCTCGATGATCTCGTTGCAGAGATCGATGCACTCGTCGCAGATGTACACACCGGGGCCTGCGATGAGCTTCTTGACCTGCTTCTGGCTCTTGCCGCAGAACGAGCACTTGAGCAGATCGCCGCCGTCACCGATGCGTGCCACGGTGTGCTTCCCCTTCGCCTGGGAGACGCCTTGGGTCCAGCGGCTCCTGGTGCTGCCTTATGTCCGACGGTACCTTGCCGGGCCCCCCGTTCGGGCCCCCCTTGGCACGGTTCACTTTGACGTGCACCGTTTCAAACCGTGCCAAGGGGCTGCAGAAGATACGGGCCCGGTGGCGATACGCCTCAGCGGACCGAGGTGTTGTTCATCTTCCGGGTGGAGATGATCTGGTCGATCAGGCCGTACGACAGGGCGTCCTCGGCCGTGAGGATCTTGTCGCGCTCGATGTCCTCGCGGATCTTCTCGATCGGCGTGTTCGAGTGCTTCGCCAGCATCTCCTCCAGCTGCGAGCGCATCCGGAGGATCTCGTTGGCGGCGATCTCCAGGTCGGAGACCTGGCCGCGGCCGGTCTCGCTGTAGGGCTGGTGGATCAGCACACGGGCGTTCGGGAGCGCCATGCGCTTGCCCGGGGTGCCCGCGGCCAGCAGCACCGCGGCGGCGGAGGCGGCCTGGCCCATGCAGACCGTCTGGATGTCCGGCTTCACGAACTGCATCGTGTCGTAGATGGCCGTGAGCGCGGTGAAGGAACCGCCGGGGCTGTTGATGTAGACCGAGATGTCCCGGTCGGGGTCCATCGACTCCAGGCACAGCAGCTGGGCCATGACGTCGTTGGCCGAGGCGTCGTCGATCTGGACGCCCAGGAAGATCACGCGCTCTTCGAAGAGCTTCGCGTACGGGTCGTACTCGCGGATGCCCTGCGAGGTGCGCTCCACGAAGCGCGGGATGACGTAGCGGGACTCGGCCACGGGGGCGGTGTACTCGGCGCGCACGCGGTCGTAGAGGCCGCTGCCGGGGAAGTCGTTCACGATGTCTCCTGAGAAGGGCTGAGGCGGTGGCTGGGGGCTGAGGGGCGCTGGGGCCGTACGGGGCCCGGTAGGGCCGTCACGGGCCTACCGGGCGGCAGGGGGACCCGGGCTGCGCCACGGCGTCTCTGCCGGCCCTACGAGGCCCGGTGAGCCCTTACGAGCCCGCCCCGGTGCCTCCGCCGCCCGGCATGCCGGCAGCGGTGGTGATGACCTCGTCGATCAGGCCGTACTCCTTGGCCTCCTCCGCGTCGAACCAGCGGTCGCGGTCCGAGTCGCGGGTGATCTGCTCGACCGACTGGCCGGTGTGGAAGGAGGTCAGCTCGGCCATGCGCTTCTTGGTGTGCAGCAGCCGCTCGGCGTGGATCTTGATGTCCGACGCGGAGCCGGCGAGGCCGGCCGAGGGCTGGTGGATCAGGATCTCGGCGTTGGGCAGGGCGAAGCGCTTGCCCGGGGTGCCCGCGCTGAGCAGGAACTGGCCCATGGAGGCCGCCATGCCCATGGCGATCGTCACCACGTCGTTCTTGATGTACTGCATGGTGTCGTAGATCGCCATGCCCGCCGTGATGGAACCACCAGGGCTGTTGATGTACAGGTAAATGTCCTTCTCCGGGTCGGCGGCGAGGAGCAGCAGCTGCGCCGTGATCCGGTTGGCGATGTCGTCGTCGACCGGCTGGCCGAGGAAGATGATCCGCTCGTTGAGCAGCCGGCTGTAGACCTGGTCACCGAGGCCACCACCGATGGAAGGCTCGCCGGCGGCGGAGGGCATCAGATTCGTCACGTATCCACCTGCTCGTCTTACGACGGCGCGGAGCCGTCTCACGTGTTCTGCTGGGGCGTGGGACCCCGCGCGTCCCTCTGCGGGGCGGCTTCGGGGACTCCCCTGCCCTCGTATTCATGGACCCTAACGCGCAGGCAGTCGGGTGCCATCCCGCTTCCACGGGTGTTCGCTGTCAGCGCATGGAGGTTGGCGGTGCGGTGACCGGTGGCCGACGGCCGTCACCAACCGTGCCCCGGACCCCTGTGAGATCACGGTAGCCCCGACGGCCTTGGGCCGCCTCATGGCGGGCCACGGCGGCCTACGGCGACGGGCCCCGGAACGCGTGGTGCGTCCCGAGGCCCGTCGGCGGCCGATGGTCCCAAGGAGTGGGTCCGGTGGTCCAGGAGGATTACGCCTCCGGCTTCTCCTCGGCGGCGGCCTCGGTCTCAGCGGCCTCCGTGGAGCCCTCCGCCTCGTCCTCGTCCTCGTCCTCGTCGTCCAGGTCGACGACCTCGCCGTTGCTGTCCTTCACCGTGGCCGCCTCGACGACGACCGCCAGGGCCTTGCCGCGGGCGACCTCGCCGACCAGCATCGGAACCTGGCCGCCCTCGACGACCGCCTGGGCGAACTGGTCGGGGGACATGCCGGAGGAGGCCGCACGCCGCATGAGGTGCTCGGTGAGCTCCTCCTGGTTGACGTTGAGCTTCTCCTTGTTGACGAGCTCGTCGAGCACGAACTGCGTCTTGATGCCCTTGATCGCGGCCTCGCGCGTCTCGGTCTCGAACTCCTCGGCCGTCTTGCCCTGGATCTCCAGGTAGCGGTCGAGGGTCAGACCCATCTGGGCGAGCTGGTGGTGCTCGAGGTTGTGCTTACGGGTGTTGATCTCGTCCTCGAGGAGCTTCTCGGGGATCGGGACCTCGACCAGCTCCAGCAGCTTGTCCAGGACACGCTCCTGGGCCTGGGTGGCCTGGTCGTACTGCTTCATGTTCGCGAGGCGCTTGCGGCTGTCCGCCTTCAGCTCCTCCAGCGTGTCGAACTCGGAGGCGAGCTGCGCGAACTCGTCGTCCAGCTCCGGCAGTTCGCGGGCGGCGACCTGGGTGACCTTGACCGTCACCTCGGCCTCCTTGCCGGCCGCCGAGCCGCCCTTCAGCTCCGAGGCGAAGGTGCCCGACTCGCCGGCCGAGAGGCCCTTCACGGCGTCGTCGATACCGTCCAGCAGCTCACCGGAGCCGATGGTGTAGGAGACGTCGCTGGCGACGCCGTCCTCGAGGACCTCGCCGTCGACCTTGGCCTCCAGGTCGATGGTGACGACGTCGCCGTCCTCGGCGGCGCGCTCGACCGGGGTCGTCGACGCGAAGCGCTCACGCAGCTGCTCGACCGACTTCTCGATGTCCTCGTCGGTCACCTCGACCGCGTCGACCTCGACCTCGATGCCGGAGTAGTCCGGGACCTCGAGGGCCGGGCGGACGTCGACCTCGGCGGTGAAGGACAGCACCTCGTTGTCCTTCAGCTCCTTGATGTCGACCTCGGGCTGGCCCAGCGGGTTCAGCTCGGCCTCGTTGACCGCCTCGGTGTAGAACTTCGGGAGCGCGTCGTTGACGGCCTCCTCGAGGACGGCGCCACGGCCGAACCGCTGGTCGATGACCCGGGCCGGGATCTTGCCCTTGCGGAAGCCCTTCACCGTGACCTGCTGGTTGATCTTCTTGTACGCCGCGTCGAGGCTGTCCTTGAGCTCCTCGAAGGGCACCTCAACAGTGAGCCGAACCCGGGTCGGGTTCAGGGTCTCCACGGCGCTCTTCACGGTTCGGTCTCCTTGTGGCTGACTTCTTGGGATTCTGCCGAGACGCTGCACCCTGACGGGCGCGACTTCGGCGGATCAGCGGGCCGCTGCCTGAGAGACGTGGCAGTGCAGACACACGGGCGCGCAGCTTGCATAGTAACCGCAGCCACGGGACACCCCAAAAGGCGATCATGCGAGGCGGGGCCGGACGGCGCCTGCCGGATGGTCGGGGTGGCGGGATTTGAACCCACGGCCTTCCGCTCCCAAAGCGGACGCGCTACCAAGCTGCGCCACACCCCGTCTGGTGCGACACGTAGGCTACATGCCCGAACAGGCCACGTCGGCCGCTTTGCCGACCGGCGGCGGCACGGACCGACGCGTTGGCCTACGGGGCGGCCGACCCGCTACGATGCCTCCTGTGCCGCGGTCACTGACCTGCGGCGCGTCCGTTGCGGGCGTAGCTCAATGGTAGAGCCCTAGTCTTCCAAACTAGCTACGCGGGTTCGATTCCCGTCGCCCGCTCTGTACGGCTCAGGGCCAGGTCAGAGGATTGATCCTCTGCCTGGCCCTGATCGTTTCCGGGGTCGCGCCGGTGGACGCGGTGCGGGTGCCGCCTGTGTGCCGAAGATCATGGAAGTGCAGGCCCTTGATCCCCGCCGGTGCCAGCCGATCAGCTCTCCCCGGCGCAGGCCCGGGAACCCCACCATTGAGCACGAGCGCCCGGAATGGCCTGAATGCCATGATTGGAGCTATGCGGGTGATCGCACGACGATCGCGAGGGGGCGACAGGTGGACGCCTCGGACGAACTCCTTCGAAAGGCTGAACCGTCGGCTCTGCTGTACCCGGACGGCAACATCTGCTCCCTGAACGCGGCGATGGCCACGGCGCTCGGCAGACCGGCGGAACAGTGTGTGGGCCGATACATGTGGGATCTGGTGCCCGAAAGCCAGCGGACCGTGGTCGAGTGCATCGTGGCCCACGCGAGCAAGCAGCGGTTGGCCATGCGGGTGCTGGACTTCCCCGGCCGGGCAGGGCGTCTCTGGTCACCCTCGTCGAGGCGCGGCCGATCACTCCCGTCGTGGGCGAACAGCTGGTGTGGGTGCACTCGCTGGACGTGCACAACGACCTCAAGAGCCTGCTGATCCCGTTCCGGCTGTCGGCAAGGTCCGCCGGCCTCGGCCTGTGCATGTACCACCCTCAGGTGCAGCAGCTCGAGTGGCTGGGAGGCGCCTCCACCGTCGCCGCGCTGTTCCCGGAGGCCTCGTAGTCTCTGCTCTGGGTGTTCCGGCACGTCCACCCCGATGACCGGGGTTCCCTGCGACGGCTCCTGAACGCGGACGCCACCCCCCAGAGCCCCTGGACCCGCTTGCGGTTCCGAACCGACCAGGGGGACTGGTACCACCTGGCCTGCCGGACCCGTCGGATCCAACTGGGGTGCGACGGCCCTGAGCAGGTCTTCGGGATGATCCGCGACGACACCGGGCACGAGACCCACCACGAGGAGATGCTGGCCGCGCTCGGGGCCGCGCGGCGCCGTGCCTACGCGATCACCGAATTCTCCTCCGCCCTGATCACCGCGGCCACGGAGCAGGAACTGCGGCAGGTCGCGCTGACCCGGCTCGCCGCGGCCTTCGGCGGAATCGGCGCGGCGCTCGTGCTCGTCGACGACGGGCGCCTCTTCGTCTCCTCGGACGCCGGGTTCACGTGGCGGGCCGACGCCCGTTGCGTGTCGGTGGACGAGCGGCTCCCGATGACCCATGCGATGCGCACCGGCAAGCCGCTGTTCATCGCCGATCAGGAGGAGTTTCTCCGCCGCTGGCCGCACGGGGACGCGGCGCCCTTGCCGTGGCCCGGGCCCGACCTCGCCATGTCGATCACTCTCCTCAGCCCCGCCGGCGACGAGCCCCTCGGGGTGTGGGTGGTGACCCACGACAGCGAGCACCACCCGTCCGCGAACGAGCGGACCTTCATGACCACGCTTGCCGAGCTCGCGGGCCAGGCGCTGGGGCGCATCAGATCGCAGCAGGCCCGCGTCGAGCTGGCCACGGCGGTCCAGCGCGACATGCTCCCGACGTTGCCCGAACGTCTGCCGGGCCTGGACATCGCCGCCGGCTACCGGCCCTGCGGCGCCGGGCTCGACATCGGCGGAGACTGGTACGACGCCTTCGTCATGCCCGACGGTGCGGTGGCTCTGGAGATCGGCGACGTCCAAGGTCACGACGTGGATGCGGCTGCCTTCATGGGACAGATCCGCGGCGCCATGCGTGCGATCGCCGCCCACGAGCCGGACCCCGGAACCCTGCTGACGCGCACCAACGAGCTGCTCGTCACGATGGACGCGCCACGGTTCGCCAGCTGCACCATGCTGCACATCGATCCACGCACCGGACAGGTCACCGGCACCAGCGCCGTCACGTGCCCATGCTGTTCGCACACGAGGACGGCAGCCACGGCATCCGCCGGCTGCCGGGCGGTCCGGTCCTGGGAATCCTGCCCGACACCGACTACCCGGAGGAGACCTTCACGCTGGACAAGGACAAGGACACCGCGCTGGTCATGGTCACCGACGGCGTGGTGGAAGCGCCGGACCTCTCCCTGGACACCGGACTGGAGCAAACCGGAACACTGGCCGCCCAAGCCCTCCACAACGGGCTGGACGCCGCGGAGACGGCCGACCGAGTCCTCGACGCCGCAGTCGCGATGAACCACTCCGACGACCTCGCCGTGCTGGTCGTCCGGCGCACACGGTGAACTTCCGTGATCACCACGCTCCTCCGACGCGCCCCTCACGTGCCCGATCGGGCGGGCCGGGCCGGCCTCGGCGCTCCCGTGACGACGCCACGTGACAAGCCCGGACCCGGCGCCACCGGGGGGCACGCGCGACGGCAGCACGAGAGCCGACCGCGACCCGCGAGCCGACGGCCCGGTAGGAGCCGCACCCGCCGTGTCCGGTCAGAAGCCGATCAGCGGCCGATCAGAAGCTGATCGAGTTGATGGTCTCCGCTATCGAGTTCAGGAAGCGGTTTATGGACGGGGCCATGCCCGTCGAGGCGAGGAAGAAGCCGAACAGGATCGCCACGATCGCCGGACCGGCCTTGATCGAGCCCCCTCGGATCAACACCACCAGGATGATCGCCAACAGCAGCACCACTGACAGTGAAATGGCCACAACTGATCACACCCTCGGTCGGTCCGCTCTCCCGGCCCGGGGGCGCCAACCCTCGCACCCCCGCCAGAACCATCGTGCCACCAACAGGCCCGCCCTATGCGGCCCGTGAGGCATCGTCGGCCCCCTCAGCCGCGCGGGCCGCGCGGGCGCATCGCCGGCCGATCGTTAACTCGGGGCTCTCGCACAGTAATTCGAGGGATGACCGACAGAAATTGCCTCCGGTCGTTTCCATACTCACACATCGCGTTCGCAGGTAATTCGAATACCCCTCTCATGTCATCCTCATGCCCCGCTCACGGCCCTCACCTTCAGACATTCCACCAGAGTCACCCGCGAGCGATATGCCCTCTCTAGTCGGGATGAATGCGGACACAACGCCCGTTGACGGAAGGTAAATCGGCGGAACTCCGAGCGTTTCCCGAGTGATCGGCGATGTGTGACAGAACACGCCTCCGCAATGGCGACTCCCCCAAATCCCGGGTACCCGCAGGGGATAACCACTATTCACATCAAGGGTTTTACGAGAACCCACAGACAACGCTAGGGTGCCTCAGATGTTCCACGCCGCCTCGTCCTCCTCAAGAGCAACAGGCCCATCGTCGGCACCGCCCGCACGCGAGGCCCTCCCCTCGGTGCAGTCACCCGCGGACGGAGTCCCGAGTCCACGCTCCGCCGAACCCTCGGGGCCGCCCGCGAAGCAGCGTGACGCCTTCTTCGACAACGCCAAGTACCTGGCGATCGTGCTGGTGGCCATGGGCCACTCCTGGGAGCCGCTGAAGGGCGACAGCCGGGTCCTGCAGGCGGCGTACATGTGCGTGTACGCCTTCCACATGCCGGCCTTCATCGTCATCTCCGGCTACTTCTCCCGCAGTTTCGACATGCGCCCCGACCGGCTGAAACGGCTGGTGACGGGGGTCCTGGTGCCGTACGTCCTGTTCGAGACGGCGTACGTCCTCTTCAAGCGCACCGTCGGCGGGGACCCCAGCCTGCCGATCAGCCTGCTCGACCCCTGGTATCTGACCTGGTTCCTGGCCGCGCTCTTCATCTGGCGGATGACCACCCCGCTGTGGAAGCTGGTCCGCCACCCGGTCCCGCTGGCCGTCGTGATCGCCATGCTGGCGTCCGTCTCCCCCGACATCGGCGACGACCTCGACCTCCAGCGGGTGCTGCAGTTCCTGCCGTTCTTCGTCATCGGCCTGTCCATGAAGCAGGAGCACTTCCAGCTGGTACGGCGCCGCAGCGTACGGATCCTGGCGGTGCCGGCGTTCGCCGGTGCGCTCGCCGTGGCGTGGTGGGCGGTGCCGCGGATGAACCCGGGCTGGTTCTACCACCGCGACAGCGCACAGGAGTTGGGTGCGCCCTGGTGGTGCGGCCCGTTGATGGTGCTCGCGCTGCTGGGCTGCTCGCTGCTCCTCACCGCCTGCTTCTTCGCCTGGGTGCCGCGCCGGGCGATGTGGTTCACGACGCTGGGCGCGGGCACGCTGTACGGCTATCTGCTGCACGGCTTCTTCGTGAAGGGCGCCGATTACGAGGGGTGGTACGACGCCGCCTGGCTGCACGGGCCCCTGGGCGAGGTGGCCGTGACGCTGCTCGCGGGCACGGTGGTGACGCTGCTGTGCACGTCCCCGGTGCGCCGGGTGTTCCGGTTCGCGATGGAGCCGCGGATGGACTGGGCGTTCAGGAGGGACGCGGCGGCGCTGGCCCGCGAACGGGCAAGGGCCTGAGCGCAGGGCCCGCCGCCCGGCATCGTACGCAGCACCCCCGCACCGCCTCCGGCGGCTGCCGGACCGAGAACGGGACCGCCTCCGCGCCAGGGACACGGGCGCGGAGGCGGTCTTCATGTGTCGCCGCGTTCAGCGGGTTCCGCGGGTCAGCGGGTCCAACGGGGCACAGGATTCAGCGGATCACTGCCTGGGTCGTCGGACCCTCCCGGCAGATCAGCAGCAGCGCCCGGTCGTCGTTGACGTCCTTCGCCACCGCCTCGATCAGATGCCAGGCGGCCCCGCGGAAGCCGTTCGCCACATAGCGGTCGGCCTCGCCCATGAGGCGGTCCATGCCCTCGACGATGTCGCGGTCGGCCGTCTCCACCAGGCCGTCCGTGAACAGCATCAGCACATCGCCGGGGCGCAGGGTGCCCTTCACGGAGTCGAACTGGGCGCCGTCGTAGACCCCGAGGAGCGGGCCGTCCGCCGCCTTCTCCTCCCAGCGGCCGCTGCCCGCGCTGAGCTGGAGGCCCGGCGGATGGCCGGCCGAGTACAGCTCATAGTCGCCCGACTCCAGTTCCAGGACCAGATGGATGGAGGTCGCGAAGCCCTCGTCCCAGTCCTGGCGGAGGAGATAGCCGTTGGCGGCGGGCAGGAAGGCGTGCGGCGGGAGCGAGCCCAGCAGTCCGCCGAAGGCCCCGGACAGCAGCAGGGCGCGCGAGCCGGCGTCCATGCCCTTGCCCGAGACATCGGTCAGGACGACCTCCAGGGTGCGGCCCCCGTTGGTACGGGCCGCGACCACGAAGTCACCCGAGAACGACTGCCCGCCCGCGGGCCGCAGGGCCATCTCGCGGTGCCAGCCGAGCGGCAGCTTCGGCAGCTTGCTCTGGACCCGGATGCGTTCGCGCAGGTCGAAGAGCATGGTGCCGCCGCGCCGCCAGGGCACGCCGACCCGGCTGCGGAACTGCGCGATCAGCAGCCCGAAGAACCCGCAGGCCGCGACCACGAGCACGATCCCGGGGGTGACCCGGGACGGGCCCTCGGTGTACGGGCCGAGCTTGACCGACTCGACGATCAGCGCGGTGGCCGCCGCGGCGTACAGACCGAGCAGGCTGGAGGGGCGCAGCAGCAGACCGCCGGCCACGATCGGCAGGACGAGGACGGCCGGGGAGCACCACACGGGATCGACCAGGGTGGTGGCCGCGATGAGGGGAACCATCAGCAGCAGACCGGCCAGCGCCACCCAGTCCGAGCCGTCCCCGCGGAAGTAGTCCACGGCGGATCTGCGCACGCCGGTGCGGGCCCGGTGCCACTGCTTCTTCAACC
Organism: Streptomyces sp. NPDC002573; assembly: GCF_042889625.1. Lineage (NCBI taxonomy): Bacteria > Bacillati > Actinomycetota > Actinomycetes > Kitasatosporales > Streptomycetaceae > Streptomyces > Streptomyces sp. NPDC002573. Next base: position 151,325 of record NZ_JBIARC010000004.1, read on the forward strand.
GGGCCGTGAACGTCTCGGCCTCTCCGCGCCGCTCTCGTCCTGCTGCCATTGATTCGGGACCCTATCCATCGGACCAGGTGCTTGGCACGGGAGGTCCCACTTGTCCCCCGTCCGAGCGCTCAACTTCACAGGAACCGGGCCCCCGTGACCGGGGCGAAATCCACTGGCTCGCCCCGCATTGCCCTGGTAGGCATGGTGTATGACGACGGACGTACGGGTGTTGCGGCAGAACGAGTGGGACGACTGGTACGGCAATCTCATCCGGGCCTTCGCCGAGGCGGAGGAATCAGCCGAAGAGCGGGCACTTTCAAAAGAACTCACCGATTTCGGACGTTTCTTGGGCGCATGGGACGAGGAGATGTGCGTGGGCACGGCGGGGGCGTACCGATTCCGCCTCACGGTCCCCGGCGGCGCCTCGGTCCCGACGGCGGGCATCACGATGGTGAGCGTCGCGGCGACGCACCGCCGGCGCGGGGTGCTGACGTCGATGATGCGCCGGCAGCTGGACGACATCCGCGACTGGGGCGAGCCGCTCGCGGTGCTGACCGCGTCGGAGCCGGCGATCTACGGCAGGTTCGGGTACGGCGTCGGGACCTTGCAGCTCCGCGCGGAGATCGACACGAGTCGGGTGCAACTGTCTGTTCCGCCCGGTACGGATGACGTACGACTGCGGTACGCGGCGCCCGCCGACGCCCTCGACGCGTGCGAGGCGGTGTACGCACGGCTGGTGCCCGGCCGCCCCGGCATGCTGGCGCGGCAGCCCGGCTGGGAGCGGGTGGCGCTGCTCGACCCGCCGGGCGAGCGGGACGGCGCGTCGGCGCTACAGTGTGTGGTCGCCGAGCGGGACGGCGGGATCACGGGATACGCGCGCTTCCGCACCCGGCTCGGCTGGGGGGTGACCGGGCACAACGGCACGGTGGCGCTGTCCGAACTGGCCGCGCTCGATCCGGCGACGGACGCGGCGCTGTGGCGTTTCCTGTTCGGCATCGATCTGATGACGACGCTGACCGTGCGCGGCCGGCCGGTGGACGAGGCCTGGCAGCATCTGGTGTCCGACATCCGGCGGTGCGCGCCGCAGTTGCGGGACGCGCTCTATGTGCGGCTCGTCGACGTCGGCGCGGCGCTTCAGGCGCGGACGTATCAGGCGCCGGTGGACGTGGTGTTCGAGGTGACGGACGCCTTCTGCCCGTGGAACGAGGGGCGTTGGCGGCTGATGGGGGACGCGAAGGGCGCGTCCTGTGCGCGCACGACGGACGGGGCCGATCTCGCCCTGTCGGTGCGGGAGCTGGGGTCGGCGTATCTGGGCGGGGTGTCGCTCACGGCACTGGCGGCGGCCGGACGGGTGCGGGAGCTGCGGCAGGGGGCGCTGGCGGAGGCGTCGCTCGCGTTCGGCTCGACGGTGGCGCCCTGGCTGCCGCACGGCTTCTGACCGGAGCCGCGACCTGCCGCACGCGGCGCGCGCGGCGGCGGTTCGGGCCCCGGCCGGGCGGCTATCCCTTCTGGCAGCGCGGGCACCAGAAGAGATTGCGGGCGGCGAGACCGGCGGTGCGGATCTCGCCCCCACAGACATGGCAGCGCAGGTTCGCCCTGCGGTACACGTACACCTCGCCGCCGTGGTCGTCCACACGCGGCGGGCGGCCCATGGCCTCAGGCGTGTGTTCGGGGCGGACGGTGTCGATGCGGTTGTTGCGGACGCCTTCGCGCATCAGGCCGACGAGGTCGGCCCAGATCGTGTCCCACTCGGCCGGGGAGATGTCCTTGCCGGGGCGGTAGGGGTCGATGCCGTGCCGGAAGAGGACCTCGGCACGGTAGACGTTGCCGACTCCGGCGATGACCTTCTGGTCCATGAGCAGGGCGGCGATGGTCGTACGGCTGCGGGAGACGCGGCGGTAGGCGGCCGCGGGGTCGGCGTCGGCGCGGAGCGGATCGGGGCCGAGGCGGGTGTGCAGCGCGTCCTTCTCCTCGTCCGTGATCAGCGCACAGGTGGTGGGGCCGCGCAGGTCGACGTACGAGCCGGGGTTCGCGAGGCGGAGGCGGACCGTGTCGGTGGGCGGGGGCGCGGGGGCGTCGCCGAAGGCGACCTTGCCGAACAGGCCCAGGTGGATGTGCACCCAGTCGCCGCCGCGGAAGCCGAGGAAGAGATGCTTGCCGTGGGCGTCGGCGGTGTGCAGCGCGGCCCCGTCGAGCAGGGCCGCGGCGTCGGCGAACTTGCCCTGGGGGCTGGAGACGGCGACGGGGCCGCCCGCGAACCGTGCCGCGTAGTCCTCGGCCAGCCGGTGAATCGTGTGCCCCTCCGGCACGCTTGCCCCACCTTTCAGATCATCGGTACGCCGGCACACCGGACGCCGGGGCGCCACGGGGGCACCCCGGCCCCGGTTCAGGCACCCCGGACGCCGGGCGGGCGGACGGTCAGTCCTGCGGGTGGTGGGCGGGGATCGGCGGCAGGTCGCCCGTGGTCTCGTAGTCCGAGAGCATGTCGATGCGCCGCACATGGCGCTGGTCACCCGAGAACGGCGTGGCCAGGAACGTCTCGACGAACTTCGTCGCCTCGTCCTGCGTGTGCATCCGTGCACCCACCGCGACGACGTTCGCGTCGTTGTGCTGGCGGCCGAGGGACGCCGTCTCCTCGCTCCACGCGAGGGCCGCACGGACGCCCTTCACCTTGTTCGCGGCGATCTGCTCGCCGTTGCCCGAGCCGCCGATCACGATGCCGAGGGAACCGGGGTCGGCCGCGGTGCGCTCCGCCGCGCGGAGGCAGAACGGCGGGTAGTCGTCCTGGGCGTCGTAGATGTGGGGCCCGCAGTCGACGGGCTCGTGGCCGGCGGACTTGAGCCACTCGACGAGGTGGTTCTTCAGTTCGAAGCCGGCATGGTCGGAGCCGAGATACACGCGCATGGTCCGAGTGTGTCACGCCCGCCGTCGGTCGGCTTCGCGGGGTTCCGGGCGAAATACATGTGAGCTACACCATTGAAGCTCAAGAAAACCTCAAGTAACAATACGGATTCAAAGGTTTCCGAATTCCTTCGCCTCCGATTCACTGGACCGGCTCATACACCGCTCGTATGAGCCCCCGTACTCTCGGCGCCCCCCGCCCCGTACGGGGCCCGTATTCGTACGGGTGTGTGTCCCCCACATCCCCGTACACCCGGCTCAAAGGAAATTTCCTTCATGACCTCGCAGCCGACCCCCACAAAGGCCGGAAATCCCCCCGGCGCCACCGGAGAACCCGGCGGCGGCCTCCAGGCCGGACTCAAGAACCGTCATCTGTCGATGATCGCCATCGGCGGCGTCATCGGCGCCGGCCTGTTTGTCGGATCCAGTAGCGGAATCGCCACCGCCGGCCCCGGCATCCTGCTCTCCTACGCCCTCGTCGGCACGCTCGTGGTGCTGGTGATGCGCATGCTGGGCGAGATGTCCGCCGCGAACCCCACCTCCGGCTCCTTCTCCGCGCACGCGGACCGCGCCCTCGGCCGCTGGGCCGGTTTCTCGATCGGCTGGCTGTACTGGTTCTTCTGGGTGGTCGTGCTGGCCGTGGAGGCCACCGCGGGCGCCAAGATCCTCCAGAGCTGGATCCCCGCCGTGCCCCAGTGGGGCTGGGCTCTCATCGTGATGATGGTGCTGACCGCGACCAACCTGGTCTCCGTCGGCTCCTACGGTGAGTTCGAGTTCTGGTTCGCCGGCATCAAGGTCGTGGCGATCGGTGCCTTCATCGTGGTCGGTGCCCTCGCCATCTTCGGTGTGCTGCCGGGCGTGCACAGCGACAAGGCGAGCTTCGGCAACCTGACCTCCCACGGCGGCTTCCTGCCGCACGGTCCCGGCGCGATCCTCACCGGTGTCCTGCTCGTCGTCTTCTCCTTCATGGGCAGCGAGATCGCCACGCTGGCGGCCGGCGAGTCCGAGGACCCGCAGCGTGCGGTGACCAAGTCGACCAACAGCATCATCTGGCGTATCGGCGTCTTCTACCTGGGCTCGATCCTCGTGGTCGTCTCCCTGCTGCCGTGGAACGACCCGTCGATCAAGGACAAGGGCTCGTACGTCGCCGCCCTGGACTCCCTCGGGATCGCGCACGCCGGCGAGATCATGAACTTCATCGTGCTGACGTCGGTGCTGTCCTGCCTGAACTCCGGGCTCTACACGGCCTCCCGCATGGCCTTCTCACTGGGCCAGCGCGGCGACGCGCCGAAGGCCTTCGCCCGGACCACCCGCCGTGGCGTGCCGATGGCGGCGATCGTCGTCTCCGTCCTCTTCGGCTTCCTGGCGGTGTTCTTCAACTACAAGTTCCCGGACTCCGTCTTCCTCTTCCTGGTGAACTCCAGCGGTGCGGTCGCCCTGTTCGTCTGGCTGGTGATCTGCTTCTCGCAGCTGCGGATGCGGAAGATCATCCAGCGTGAGGCGCCGGAGAAGCTCGTCGTGAAGATGTGGCTGTACCCCTACCTGACCTGGGCCGCTGCCGCACTGATCGTGTTCGTCCTCGGCTACATGCTGACCGACACCGAGCACGACGGACGCGAGACGGTGCTGCTGTCGCTGCTCGTGGCGGCGGTCGTGCTCGTGGTCGCCGTGGTGAAGGAGAAGCTGCGCGGCGGCCGGGCCGCCGAGACCGCGGTGGACACGGAGCAGGCGCGGGCCGAGGTCGGCGCCTGACCGGCAGATGAGCTGAGCGAAGGGAAGGGCCCCGCGGCGCAAGGCCGCGGGGCCCTATTCGTGTCTCCGGGTGCCTGGTCCGAGGGGTCGGCATCCGCTTCTCAGCCGTCCAGCTGGAGCTTCTCCCGCAACTGGACCACGGGAGGTGATCCCCAGCTTCGGATAGATCCGGTACAGGTGAGCGCCGATGGTGCGGTGGGAGAGGTAGAGCTGCCGGCCGATCTCGCGGTTGGAGAGCCCGGACGCGGCCGGCTGCGCGATCTGCGGCTCCTGCGGGGTGAGCAGATCCCGCGCCGCGGCGGACAGGGCCGGGAAAAGCGCGGGGGCCGGGCGTGCTGCCCGGCCCCCGTACCGCGGGATCTCAGCTGGTGCGGCTCCGCGTCACTTCCTGACGAGCTGCCAGGCGGTGGGCAGCAGGCCCATCGCCAGGGCCGCCTTCAGGGCGTCGCCGATCAGGAACGGGGTGAGCCCGGCCGCGATCGCGGTGGTCGCGGACATGCCGGTGGCCAGCGCCAGGTACGGGACGCCGATCGCGTAGATGATCGCCTCGCCCAGCAGCATCGCACCGGCCGTGCGCAGCACCGAGCGGTCGGCGCCGCGGCGGGCCAGGGCGCCCACGACGGTGGAGGCGAGCAGCATGCCGAGGACATAGCCGAAGGACGGGGCGGCGGCACCGGATCCGCCGCCGGCGAACCACGGCACGCCGGCGACACCGGCCAGCGCGTACAGGGCGAGCGACAGGAAGCCGCGGCGGGCGCCGAGCGCCGTGCCCACGAGCAGCGCGGCGAAGGTCTGTCCGGTCACCGGCACCGGGGAGCCCGGCACGGGCACCGAGAGCTGCGCGGCGAGCCCGGTGAGCGCGGCACCGCCGACCACGAGGGCGACGTCACGCACCCGAGAGGCAGGCAGCAGGTCGGCGAGGACCTCGCCGGGGCGGGCAACTGTGGCGGTGGCGGTGCTCATGAGAACTCACTCCGACGACGGGGACGGTTCGGGACACCGCGACGCTATCCCAGGGCCCGTGAACCGATCACCGTCAGCGCTCGACAAAGGCCGGATCCGGGAGTTGGTGGGCTCTTGACAAAAGCTGGGGCTTACACGCGATGCGACGTGATTCCGGTCACTGAGGTGACGGCGGTGACTCCGGTGAGGCCAGACCGAGGGCAACTGTAGGGATTCACCAACCGCATGGCGCCTCCTCAGGGCATCCGTCTCGCCCGTCGGTCGCCGTCTGGGCAGTGGTGAACCGTTTTGCTAGCTTCGAGCCCATGGTTGCCCAGGCCCGGAATCTCACGTCGCGTCGCTATGTCGACCTGCGACGCCAGGGCACGGCCACCTGTCGCCCCCTGCTGTGAGGCGGGCGGAGCGGCTCCGGCGCGCCTCCAGCGTTCGAGATCGGCGCAGTGTCGGACCCGTTCCCTGAGGAAGCCTCCATGCCCCGAACCGCAAGCCTCCCCGCCCCCTCCCCCGTGCCCCGTGCCGCCGACCGCGACCGGCGCCGGACGAACGCGAGCGTCGTCCTGCGGTCGGTGCTGGAACACGGCCCGGTGGCGCGCAGCACCATCGCCCGGCTCACCGGGCTCTCGCCGGCGTCGGTGACGGACTACTGCGCCCGGTTCACCGACATCGGGCTGCTCCGTGAGGCGGCGGCGCCCCGGCGCTCGGGCGGGGTCGGCCGTCCGCATGTGCCGGTCGACCTGGACGACTCCCGGTTCGTGGTGGGCGGGGTACATGTGGCGGTGCCCTACACCACCGTGGCCCTGCTGGATCTGCGCGGGCGGGTGCTGATCGAGCGGCGGATCGCGCACGAGCACGCCGACCCTGACCGGGTGCTGACGCGGGCCGCCGACGGACTGCGGGCGCTGCTCGCCGAGAGCGGGGCGGGCACGCCCCTGGGGGTGGGGCTGGCGGCCGGCGGCTGGGTGGACCGGGATTCGGGGACCATCGTCGAACACGCGCTGCTGGGCTGGCGGGAGGTGCCCGTGCGGGAGGTGCTCGGCGCCGCCACCGGGCTGCCGGTGCACATCGACGGGCATGCGCGGGCGCTGGTCAACGGGGAGCGGCTGTTCGGGCGGGCGCGCGGCAGCCGCAGCGTGCTGCATCTGTTCGTGGGCAACGTGGTCGACGCGGCCTTCGCCACCCACGGCCAGGTGCACTACGGGCCGCGCTCCCAGGCCGGGGCGATCTCCCATCTGCCGGTACCGGGCGGGACGGAGCCGTGCGACTGCGGGCGCGTCAGCTGCCTCCAGGTCGAGCTGAGCGAGCGGACGCTGTGCCGGCGGGCCCGGGAGGCGGGTGTCATCGACGGGGCGAACCCGATGCACGTGGTCGCCGCGGCGGCGGCCGGTGACCGGGCAGCGGTACGGCTGCTGGTGGACCGGGCGCGGGCGACCGGGCGGGCGGCGGGGCTGCTGCTCGACGTGCTCAATCCGGAGACGGTCGTGGTCACCGAGGTCGGCGTGATGCACCGGGAGGACTGTCTCTCGGCGCTGCGGGAGGCGGTCGGGACGGACCGGGCCGCGGCCGTCCTGCCGACCAGCTTCCCGGATTCCGTGCTGGCCGTGGCGGGCGGCTCGGTCGCCCTGGACGTGCTCTACCGGGATCCGCTGGGCGCTTCCACCTGAGCGGAATTAATTCAGAAACTCGGAATGTTGACAGGCCTCTGCGGGGCCGGGAGCATCGTGTTCATGAGCCCGCGCATGATCTGTCGCACCCTCTGTTGCTGACACATTGACACCCTGACGTCTCGTCAGGCGATGCTTGCGGCGCCTTCATCCCCCTTTGCTTTCCCCGCTTCGCTTCACCTTCTCTTCGCGCCCCGCGATTTCCCTTACCTGGCTTTACCGTGCTCGGAATTCCTCTGCCACGTCACGCCTGTCCTGTGAACCAGGGAGTCCTCCCATGCCTTCTCCGCCCGCGCCCGGTGTCGACCGGCGTCTCTTCCTCACCTCTGTGCTCGGTCTCGCCGCCGGTGCCGCCGGGCTGACCGGCTGCGCGGGAAGCAGCGCCGCGGCCGGGACCTCGGCGGCCGGGGCCTCCTCCGCCCCGCTCGCGGACCGGGTCCCGGCCGGTACGAGCCTGAAGATCGCCTCGTACCAGAACGTCCAGCAATTGCAGTTCAAACTGGCGCACCTGCCCGCGTTGCCGTTCACCGTGTCGAGCTGGGTGAACATAGGGGCGGGACCGGACGTGATCAACGCCTTCCGCGCCAGGTCGCTGGACCTCGCCAACAACGCGGGAATCCCGCCGATCCAGGCGCACTATCAGGGTTTCGACGCGAAAATCGTCGCGATCGACATCACCCGCAAACCCAACTATCTCTTCGCCACGAAGCCCGGCAGCGACATCCGCACGGTCGCGGATTTCAGGGGAAGGAAGCTCGCCTTCTCCCCGGGGCAGGCGCAGGGAGTCGTGCTGCTGCGCGCTCTGAAGCGGGCAGGGCTGAAATACGACGACGTCCAGCTGGTGCCGCTCACCAGCAACCAGTTCCTCACCGCGCTGCGGTCCGGCCAGGTGGACATCGCCCCGCTCGCCAACAGCCAGGCACCGGCGTATCTGGCGCTCTACGCGTCCAAGGGCGCCCGGACCGTCCCCACCGACGTGGTCGACCTGCTCAATCTGCTGTGGGCGCCCGCCTCGGTGCTGAACGACCCCGCGAAGGCCGCCGCGATCGCCGCGTACGTCCCGCAGTGGGCGAAGGGCCAGGTGTGGCAGTGGGAACACCCGGACGTCTGGAACCGGGAGTTCTACGTCGGGACGCAGAACCTGACCCTGGCCCAGGCCGAGTCCGTCGCCGGGCTCGCCAACAAGCCGCTGTTCCCGCCGAGCTGGGACGAGGCGATCGCCTGGGAGCAGGAGACCGCCGATCTGCTGGCCGAGGGCGGCTTCGTGAAGAAGTTCGACGTGCGCTCGCTCTTCGACCGGCGCTTCGAGGGCCTCGCGGCGAAGGCCGTGTCCGCGGAGTACCGGAGGTGAGCGCCGTGACCACGACGACCACGACCACGGCCGCGGCACCCGCGCCGCCCTCCGCTCCGCCCGCGCGGCGCAGGCGCCGCGGTCTCGCCCCCGGCAGGCCGCTGCCCGCCGCACGTCTCGTCGGCCCGTTGCTCCTGCTCGCCCTGTGGGCCGCCGCCTCCGCCGCCGGGCAGCTGGACCCGGCCGCGATCCCCGCCCCGTGGACAGTGCTGAGGACCGGGGTCCGTCTGTGGACCGACGGCACGCTGTCCACGGATGTGCTGACCTCGCTGCGGCGGGCCGCCTACGGCTTCGCGCTCGGGCTGACCGCCGGAGTGCTGCTCGCGCTCGCCTCCGGGCTGAGCCGGACCGGTGAGGCGCTGATCGACGGGACCGTGCAGCTCAACCGGGCGATCCCGACCCTCGGTCTGATCCCGCTGTTCATCCTCTGGCCGGGCATCGGCGAGACCTTCAAGATCGCGATCATCGCCATCGTCGTCTACGTCCCGGTCTATCTGAACACGCATGCCGCGCTGTCCGGCATCGACAGCCGCTTCGTCGAACTCGCCGAGGCGCAGGGCCTGACGCGGTACCGGTTCATCCGCCAGATCGTGATCCCCGGCGCGCTGCCCGGCTTCTTCGTCGGGCTGCGGCTCGGCGTGACCGGCTCCTGGCTGGGCCTGGTGGTTCTGGAGCAGATCAACGCCACCAGCGGCCTCGGCTATCTGATGTTCCAGGCCCAGAACTACGGTCAGACGGACGTCATCCTCGTCGGCCTGGCGATCTACGGCATCTTCGGCCTGGCCTCCGACAGCGCGGTCCGCGTCGTCGAACGGAGGGTGCTGTCATGGCGACGCACACTGAGCAGCTGACCCGGCCGGCCGTCCGAATACGGGGCCTGACCCGGTCGTACGACGGCCGCACGGTCCTCGACGCCGTCGATCTCGAGCTGCCCGCCGGCCAGTTCACCGCCCTGCTCGGGCACAGCGGCTCGGGCAAGAGCACCCTGCTGCGGGCGATCGCCGGACTCGACCACAAGGTCGACGGCAGCGGCGGGCTGACCGCGCCGGAGCGGGTCTCCGTGGTCTTCCAGGACGCACGGCTGCTGCCCTGGCGGCGGGTGCTGGACAACGTCCTGCTGGGCACGGACGGCAAGGAGGCCGCCGAGCGCGGCCGGGCCGCCCTCGCCGAAGTGGGCCTGGGCGGCCGGGAGCGGGCCTGGCCGGGCGAGCTGTCCGGCGGCGAGGCCCAGCGCGCGGCCCTCGCCCGCTCGCTGGTCCGGGAGCCCGAACTGCTGCTCGCCGACGAACCGTTCGGCGCGCTGGACGCCCTCACCCGGCTCCGCATGCACGGCCTGCTGCGGCAGCTGTGGCAGCGCCACCGGCCGTCCGTGCTGCTCGTCACCCACGACGTGGACGAGGCGATCGTGCTCGCCGACCGTGTCCTCGTCCTCGACCGGGGCCGGATCGGCCTCGACCTGACCATCGACCGCCCGCACCCGCGCACGTACCGGGATCCGCTCCTCGGCGCGTACCGGGAACGGCTGCTCGCCGCGCTGGGCGTCACGGAGGATCCCGCATGACCCGTCAGCTGCATCTCAACGCGTTCCTGATGAACACCGGCCACCACGAGGCGTCGTGGCGGCTCCCGGAGAGCGACCCGTACGCGCATGTGGATCTGGCCCACTACGTGGGTCTCGCCCGGATCGCCGAGCGCGGCACCTTCGACTCGCTGTTCCTCGCGGACAGCCCCCAGCTGTGGGGCGGTGTGGCCCAGCGCCCCTCCGGCGCCCTGGAGCCCCTCACCCTGCTCACCGCCCTCGCGACGGCCACCGAGCACATCGGGCTGATCGCCACGGCGTCCACCTCGTACAACGCGCCCTACAACCTGGCCCGCAGGCTCGCCTCGCTGGACATCCTCAGCGGCGGCAGGGCGGGCTGGAACATCGTGACCACCGCCGGTGCCGAGGCCGCCCGCAATTTCGGTGTCGAGCACGAGCCCGCGCACGCCGACCGCTACGCCCGCGCCGCCGAGTTCCTCGACGTGGCGCTGAAGCTGTGGGACAGCTGGGAGGACGACCTGATCGTCGCCGACAAGGCGGCGGGCGTGTGGGGCGACGACGCCAAGCTCCATCCGCCGCGGCACCGGGGGCCGTACTTCAGTGTCGAGGGCGCCCTCAACCTGCCGCGCTCACCCCAGGGTTACCCCCTGCTGGTGCAGGCGGGCTCCTCCGAGGACGGCAAGCGGTTCGCCGCCCGGTACGCGGAGGCGGTGTTCACCGCCCAGCAGACGCTCGCCGGCGCGCAGGCCTTCTACGCCGGCCTCAAGTCCCTCACCCGGGCGGCCGGCCGGAACCCGGACCACATCAAGGTGCTGCCCGGCATCGTCCCGGTGCTCGGCTCCACGGAGGCCGAGGCGCGAGCGAACGAGCGGGTGCTCGAGGAGCACATCGTCCACGAGCACGGCCGCGACCGGCTGGAGAACCTGCTGCGCCTGGAGCCCGGCACCCTCGACCTGGACGCCGAACTTCCCTCCGGCCTCCCGCCCGAGAGCGAGATCGAGGGCGCCAAGAGCCGCTACACGCTCGTGGTGGAGCTGGCCCGGCGCGAGCGACTGACCGTGCGGCAGCTGATCGGACGGCTCGGCGGCGGGCGCGGGCACCTCACCTTCGCGGGTACGCCCGAGCAGGTCGCGGACGCCATCGAGACATGGTTCACCCGGGGCGCGGCCGACGGCTTCAACATCATGCCCGCGCTGCTGCCCTCCGGTCTGGAGGCCTTCGTCGAGCACGTCGTCCCGCTCCTGCGCGCCCGCGGCCTGCTCCGCTCCGAGTACGGCCCCCGCCGGACCCTGCGGGAGTGCTACGGCCTCCCGCGGCCCGCCAACCGGTACGTCACCGACCGCACCTCCGCCCTCGCCACCGCCTGACCGCACTCGCCACCGTCTGAAAGGACCCGCCATGCCGGCCATCGAGATCCACAAGGTCACCGCGAACATCGGCGCACGGATCGTCGGCGTCGACATCTCCAAGCCACTCGACGAGGAGACGGCCGCCGCCGTCCGGGAGGCCCTCAACATCCACAAGGCGCTCGTCTTCGACGAGGTGAACCTCGACGACGAGGGCCAGCAGGCGTTCGCCCGCCACTTCGGGGAGCTCACCTCCGCCCACCCGACGGTGCCCGCCGTCGAGGGCGCCCCGAACGTGCTGCCCGTGGACAGCGAGCGAGGCCGCGCCAACCACTGGCACACCGATGTGACCTTCGTCCTCAATCCGCCGCAGGCCAGCACCCTGCGCTCGGTCACGGTCCCGCCGTACGGCGGCGAGACCCTGATCGCCGACGCCGCGGCCGCCTATCGCGACCTGCCGGAACCCCTGCGCCGCCTCGCCGACACCCTGTGGGCGGAGCACACCAACGACTACGACTACGCGGTGGCGGACGAGGCGATCGACGAGGAGAAGGCCGCCCAGCGCGCCCAGTTCACGTCGATCAGATACCGCACCGCCCACCCGGTGGTGCGCGTCCACCCCCTGACCGGCGAGCGGGGGCTGTTCATCGGCGGGTTCGCCCAGCGGATCGTCGGCCTGTCGGTGCCCGAGTCCCGCAGGATCCTGGACCTGCTCCAGGCGTATGTCACCCGGCCGGAGAACATCCTGCGCTGGCGCTGGTCGGAGAACCAGCTCGTGCTGTTCGACAACCGCATCACCCAGCACTACGCCATCGACAACTACGACGACCTGCCGCGCCGGCTGAACCGGGTGACCGTCGCCGGTGACATCCCGGTCGGCGTCGAGGGCAAGCAGAGCTATGTCATCGAGGGGGATGCCTCGCACTACACGACAATCGCCGCGTAACGGACGCTTCACCTTCCGTACAGTCGGCGTCCGGATAGTGGGCAGCCTCTTCGCCGGAGCGGAGAGGCTGCCCAGACTGTGGGGGTTTTTGCCCGACTCTTGCAATTGGACGAGGCGCCCATGCCCCACACCACAGTCGAGACACCACCGGAGACCGGCGTCTCCCTGTCCCACGGACTGAAGCAGCGCCATCTGTCGATGATCGCCCTCGGCGGTGTGATCGGCGCCGGCCTGTTCGTGGGTTCCGGCGCGGGTATCGCCGCCGCCGGCCCGTCGATCGTGATCGCGTACGCCGTCTCCGGTCTGCTCGTCATGCTGGTGATGCGGATGCTCGGCGAGATGTCGGCCGCCTACCCCTCCTCGGGCTCCTTCTCCGCGCACGCCGAGCGGGCGATCGGCCCCTGGGCGGGCTTCACCGCGGGCTGGTCGTTCTGGGTGCTGCTGTGCACGGCCGTCGGCCTGGAGGGCATCGGTGCCGCGAAGATCGTGACCGGCTGGCTGCCGGGGACGCCCGAGTGGGCGTGGGTGGCGCTGTTCATGGTGGTCTTCTGCGGTGCGAACCTGGCCGCGGTGAAGAACTTCGGCGAGTTCGAGTTCTGGTTCGCGGCGCTCAAGGTCGGCGCGATCAGCCTGTTCCTGGTGCTCGGCGGGCTGGCGATCGCCGGGGTGCTGCCCGGCACCGACTCCCCGGGCGCCTCTAACCTCAGCGACTTCCTGCCCCACGGCAGCCAGGGCTTCGTCATCGGACTGCTCGCGTCGGTGTTCGCGTACGGCGGTCTGGAGACCGTCACCATCGCCGCGGCGGAGTCCCCGGACCCGGTCAGGGGCGTGGCGAGCGCGGTCCGTACGGCGATGTGGCGCATCGCGCTCTTCTACATCGGCTCCATGGCGGTCATCGTCACCCTCGTCCCGTGGCACGACAAGGAGGTCGTCGGCAAGGGCCCGTACGTGGCGGCCCTCGACCACCTGGGCATCCCGGGCGCCGGGCGGCTGATGAGCGTGGTGGTGCTGGTCGCGCTGCTGTCCGCGATGAACGCCAACATCTACGGCTCCTCGCGTATCGCGTACTCGCTGGTGCAGCGCGGTCAGGGCCCGAAGGCGCTGGGCCGGGTCTCCGGCGGGGTGCCCCGGGCCGCCGTGCTGACCTCGTCGCTGTTCGGCTTCGGCTGTGTCGTCCTCAGCTACTGGCGGCCGAACGACGTCTTCCCCTGGCTGCTGAACATGATCGGCGCGGTGATCCTGGTCGTCTGGTTCTTCATCGCGGTCTCGCAGCTGCGCATGCGCCGCCGTCTGGAGCGGGAGACGCCCGAGCGGCTCGCCGTGCGGATGTGGGCGTTCCCGGTGCTGACCTGGGTCGCGCTGGCGGGCATGACGGCGATCTTCGCGCTGATGGCCCGGCAGTCGGACACCCGGGTGCAGCTGTACTCGACGGGCGGCATGACGCTGTTCCTGGCCGTCCTGGGCTACGCCCGGCAGCGGACACACGCCCGAGGCTGACGCCGTCCCCTCCGCCGACCGAGCAGGCCCCCACGTCGACACGTGGGGGCCTCCTTGTCGCCCGCCCCGGCCCCGCCCGGTTCTTCTTGTTGCTAGCGTGCACTTGCAACTTCTTGGCAATAAGAGGTACGGAGAGGACCCCCCATGCCGGTCTACACGCTGCCCGTGCTGCCGTACGACTACTCCGCGCTCGCCCCCGTGATCAGCCCCGAGATCATCGAGCTGCACCACGACAAGCACCACGCGGCGTATGTGAAGGGCGCCAACGACACCCTGGAGCAGCTCGCCGAGGCGCGGGACGAGGAGGCGTGGGCCTCGATCAACGGCCTGGAGAAGAACCTGGCCTTCCATCTCTCCGGCCACATCCTGCACTCGATCTACTGGCAGAACATGAGCGGTGACGGCGGCGGCGAGCCCCTGGAGCAGGACGGCGTGGGCGAACTGGCCGACGCCATCACCGAGTCGTTCGACTCGTACCGGCAGTTCAAGGCGCAGCCGTCCAAGGCCGCCGCCACCACGCAGGGCTCGGGCTGGGGCGTCCTGGCCCATGAGCCGCTCAGCGGCCGGCTGATCGTCGAGCAGGTCTACGACCACCAGGGCAACGTCGGCCAGGCGGCCACCCCGATCCTGGTCTTCGACGCCTGGGAGCACGCCTTCTATCTGCAGTACCGCAACCAGAAGGTGGACTTCATCGAGGCCATGTGGCAGGTGGTGAACTGGCAGGACGTGGCCCGGCGGTACGCGGCGGCCAGGTCCCGGGCCGATGTGCTGCTGCTCGCGCCCTGAGGGCGGGGTGAGGCGTCCTGCCCGTGATCGTCTTCTCACCGTTTCACCGGCAGGCGGATGAAAGGAACCCCCCGCGAGGACACGACTCGCGGGGGGCTTCCGGTAGCGGGGGCTCCGGGGCATGGTGGCCGGATGCTGATGTACTGCTTCACCTGCGACACCGATCAGCCCCATCGCGAGCTCGACCGTGCCGAGCAGTCCTGGCTGGAGGAGCGCCTCGGCCGCGCGGCCGTGCGCGAGTTCCGGATGTGCGAGGCCGTACTGGACACCGAGAGCGGCAAACAGTGCCGCAACCTGCGCACCGGCGGGAACAAGAAGCCCTTCGCCCGGCCCATCCGGGTGCCCGTCCTGGAGTGAACACGGCGGTGCGGGCCGCCGGAGCCGTACGCCCCGGGGCCCGCACCGGGTGTCCTACAGGTTGCTGAAGTCCGGGCCCTGCGTCCGGGTGCGCTTGATCTCGTAGAAGCCCGGGACGGAGGCGACCGCCAGGGTGCCGTCCCACAGCTTCGCGGCGTCCTCGCCCTTGGGGGCCGGGGTGACCACCGGGCCGAAGAAGGCGATCTGCTCGCCGTCGGCGCCCGGGACCGCGATCACCGGGGTGCCCACCTCCTGACCGACCTTCTCGATGCCCTCCTTGTGCGAGGCCCGCAGCTCGGCGTCGAACTCGAAGGCCTCCTGCTCGGCGTAGTCGATCAGGTCCGCGGGCAGGCCGACCTCGTCGAGCGCCGCGGCGATGGCCTCCAGGGTCGGGCCCTCGCCCTGGTTGTGGAAGCGGGTGCCGAGGGCCGTGTACAGCGGGCCGAGGATGTCGTCGCCGTGCTTCTGCCAGGCGGCGGTCACCACGCGCACCGGCTGCCACGCCTTGGTGGCCAGCATGTCCCGGTACTCCTCGGGCAGCTGGTCCAGCTTGTCCTCGTTGAGCACGGCGAGGCTCATGATGTGCCAGCGGACCTCGATGTCCCGGACCTTCTCCACTTCCAGGACCCAGCGGGAGGTCATCCAGGCCCAGGGGCACAGCGGGTCGAACCAGAAGTCGACGGGGGTCTTGCCGGATGCGGTCACGGTCTCGGACATGACTCTCCTAGGAACGCGGTCGTTTACCGGGCAACATCACAGACCGCCCCGCCCATTCCCGGAAACGCTCATGAGGTGCGCCCCGATGTCAGGTGTCCGGGGCACATGGCAGGATCGGTCCTTGTCCGCCGATCCAGCCGACCCAGGGAGTGCCCCCCGTGCCCGGTGAGAACCTGTCCCGCGACGAGGCCCGGGAGCGGGCCGCCCTGCTCTCCGTCGACGGGTACGACGTATCGCTCGACCTGCGCTCCGCCGTGGGCGAGGCACCCGGCGGCGCGGACGGCGAGCCCCGTACGTTCCGTTCGGTCACCACGATCCGCTTCCGCTGCGCCGAGCCGGGCGCCACGAGCTTCGCGGACCTGATCGCCCCGAGCGTCACCGCCGTCTCGCTCAACGGCAAGGACCTCGACCCCGGCGAGGTCTTCGACGGCACCCGCGTCCTCCTGGAGGACCTGGCCGCGGAGAACGAGCTGGTGGTGGACGCCCAGTGCGCCTACTCCCGCACCGGTGAGGGCATGCACCGCTTCGTCGACCCGGAGGACGGCGAGGTCTACCTGTACACGCAGTACGAGCCCGCCGACTCGCGCCGCGTCTTCGCCAACTTCGAACAGCCCGACCTCAAGGCGCCCTTCCGTTTCGAGGTGCGCGCCCCCGAGGGCTGGACGGTGTGGGGCAACGGCGCCGGCGAGCAGCACGACGGGGTGTGGCGGTTCGCGGAGACCAAGCCGATCTCCACGTACATCACCTGTGTCGTGGCGGGTCCGTACCACTACGTCACGGACACCTACACCCGCACCTTCGAGGACGGCACGACGCTGGAGATCCCCCTCGGCGCGATGTGCCGCAAGGGCCTGGCCAAGCACTTCGACGCGGACGACGTCTTCCTCGTCACCAAGCAGGGCCTGGACTTCTTCCACGACCACTTCGACTACCCGTACCCCTTCGGGAAGTACGACCAGGCGTTCGTGCCCGAGTACAACCTCGGCGCGATGGAGAACCCGGGCATGGTCACCTTCCGCGAGGAGTACATCTTCCGCGGCAAGGTCACCCAGGCGTCGTACGAGCGCCGGGCCAATGTGATCCTGCACGAGATGGCCCACATGTGGTTCGGCGACCTGGTGACCATGGTCTGGTGGGACGACCTGTGGCTGAAGGAGTCCTTCGCGGACTTCATGGGCTCCTTCTCGCTGGTGGAGGCGACCCGCTTCACCGACGGCTGGATCACCTTCGCCAACAACCGCAAGGCCTGGGCGTACCGCGCCGACCAGCTGCCGTCCACGCATCCGATCACCGCGGACATCCGCGACCTGGAGGATGCCAAGCTCAACTTCGACGGCATCACCTACGCCAAGGGCGCCTCGGTACTGAAGCAGCTGGTGGCGTACGTGGGCCGGGACGCCTTCCTGGAGGGCGCGCGGCGCTACTTCAAGCGGAACGCCTACGGCAACACGCGCCTCGGCGATCTGCTGTCGGTCCTGGAGGAGACGAGCGGCCGGGACATGACGGCCTGGTCGCGCTCCTGGCTCCAGACGGCGGGCGTCAACTCGCTGACCCCGCAGGTGCTGCTGAGCACGGACGGCCGGATCGCCGAGCTGACCGTGCTCCAGGAGGCGGCCGAGTCCCACCCCGAACTGCGGCCGCACCGGGTCGCGGTGGGCCTGTACCGCACCGAGGGGGACGCGCTCGTGCGGTACGCGCGCGCCGAGGTGGACGTCCAGGGCCCGCGGACGGTGGTCGGCGAACTGGCGGGCGCCGAGGCCCCGGAACTGGTCCTCGTCAACGACGACGACCTCACGTACTGCAAGATCCGCCTCGACGACACCTCGCTCGCGACCCTGAAGGACCGGCTCGGCTCCCTGACCGACCCCCTCGCGCGGGCGCTGTGCTGGTCGGCGCTGTGGAACCTGACCCGGGACGCGCTGCTGCCGGCCCGGGACTTCGTCGACCTGGTGCTGCGGTTCGCCGGCCGGGAGTCCGACATCGGTGTGCTCCAGATGCTGCACAACTGGGCGCAGTCGGCGCTGACGCACTACGCGGCCCCCGAGTGGCGTACGACGGGCGAGCGGCTGCTGGCCCAGGGCGCGCTGCGCGAGCTGCGGCAGGCGGAGCCGGGCGGTCAGCACCAGCTGACCTGGGCGCGGTTCTTCGCGACGGTGGCCGGCGACGAGAGCGAACTGCAACTGCTGCGGGCGCTGCTGGACGGCACGGCACAGATCGACGGCCTGGACGTGGACCAGGAGCTGCGCTGGGCGTTCCTCGGGCCGCTGGCCGCGCACGGGGCGGCGGACGAGTCGGTGCTCGCGGCGGAGCTGGCCCGCGACGACACGGCCTCCGGGAAGCGGCACCAGGTGCGCTGCCTGGCCGCGCGTCCCTCGGCGGCGGTCAAGGCCCAGGCGTGGGCGCAGGTCGTCGAGTCGGAGACGCTGTCGAACGCGCTCGTGGAGGCGACCATCGCGGGCTTCGTCCAGCCCTCGCAGCGGGAGCTGCTCGCGCCGTACACGGCGAAGTACTTCGAGGCGATCGAGCGGGTGTGGGCCGAGCGGTCCATCCAGATCGGGATGGACGTGGTCCGGGGCCTGTTCCCGGTGTTCCAGGACTCGCCGGAGACGCTCGCCGCGACGGACGCATGGCTCTCGGCGCACGAGGACGCGCCGCCGGCGCTGCGCAGGCTGGTCCTGGAGGCACGTGACGACCTGGCGCGCGCCCTGCGCGGTCAGGTGTGCGACGCGGAGGCGGGCCGCTAAAGATCGGGAGCGCGGGGAAGTCCCGGGGAACGGCAGTTACGAAATACGAGTATCGGAACCCGTAACCCGTCGTTCCCCCGGCCCGGACCTGCCCCTTTCGGCAGTCGAACGTCCGTACTTTAGCTGTATATTGTCCGGATTTGTCGACGAGCATGTAACAGCGGTTATCGGACGGATCGGGCGCGGGAACTCCCGGTTCATGAACCACAACACCCCGCTCTCCCCCCGCCCCCTCCGCCACCTGTCGGAGGTCCAGCGCCGGGTGCTGACCACCGCTCAGCTGCGCGCCCACGGTGTCACGGCCGCCGAGACCGTCGAGCACGCCCGGCCCGGAGGCCCCTGGCAGCAGTTCCTGCCAGGGGTGTTCCTCCTGCACCAGGGACCACCGACCGTCGAGGAACAACTGCACGCGGTCCTGCTCTACGCGAGCCGCTCCCCGCTCGGCACCCCGGCCGCCGGTGTCCCGTCGCAGCCGGGCCCCAACGGCCCGCACGCCCCGGTGCGCTACCCCGACGCGATGATCACGGGCGTGGCCGCACTGGGCCTGCACGGCTTCTCCTGCCCGCCCGCGCTGCCCACCCTGAAGCGGATCGACGTCCTCGTCCCACGGTCGCGGCGGCTGCGCAGCATCGGCTGCGCGCGGGTGATCCGCACCCCGCTGCTGCCCGCCCCCCGGGTGGTGGCCGGTCTGTCCGTCGCGCCGGTCCCGCGCGCACTGGCCGACGCCGTGGCCCAGCTGCCGGACGCGGAGACGGTGCGCCGGCTGCTGACCGAGGCGGTGCGCGGCGGCCACTGCGAACCGGCCGCGGTGGTGCGCGAGCTGAACCAGGCGCGGCTGCTGAGCCGGCCGCACGTGGTGGAGGCGGTGGACTCGCTGCTGGCGGAGGGCCGGGCGATCGCCGAGGAACGCCTGTACCGGATGGTGCGCGACCACGGCCTTCCGGACCCGGTGTGGAACGTGGATCTCCGGCTCCCGGGCGGCCCCCACCTCGGCGGTCTGGACGCGTACTGGCCCGAGCAGGCCGTGGCGGTGGAGCTGGACACCCGCGCCCCGCGGCAGGGCGACCGGCCGGACGACGACGCGCTGTGGTCGGAGTACGCCCGCAAGCGTGAGCACCTGGAGCGGCTCGGGATCACGGTCGTCCACGTCACGCCGAAGAAGCTGCGGGACGCCCCCGAGCAGCAGGCGACGGTGGTCCGCACCGCCCTGATGGCGTCGGCGGACCGCGACCCGTCCGCGTACGTCATTGTGCTGCCCCGGTAGGGGGCGGGGACCGGACGTCAGGAGGGGAGGGGAGGGGCCGCCCGTGGGCGGCCCCTCCTCGTGCGCCGGGTCCGTCAGAGCGGCTCGGGCAGCGGAGGCTCCGGCAGGGGCGGCCGGAACGACTCCGTGTGGACCTGGTCGATCAGCGTGGCATACGAGGCGATCATGCGGGTGCGGCTGAAGCGCTCGCGGCTGCGCTCGAGGACCGGGGCGAGATCGGCACGGGCGGCGGCGGCGTCCGCCCAGGCCGACGCGATCGCGTCGGGGTCCGGTGAGGTGAGGAAACCGTGCCCGGCGACGATCGCGGCGCTGTCGCCGACGTCGGTGGCGACCGGGACGGCGCCGCACATCATGCCCTCGATCAGGCACAGCGGAGCCGCCTCGCCCCAGGCCGAGGTCAGCGCCACCACGTCGGAGGCCGCGTACACGGTCTCCATGTCGCCCCGGACACCCAGCAGGTGCAGCCGGTCCGTGAGCGCGAGGTCGCCCTCGAACGCCGCGTCGATGTCGGCGTGCAGCCCGGGCTGGCCGGCCGCCATGCCCGCGCCGCACATCAGCACGTGCCCGTCGGGCTCCTGCCGCAGCCAGGCCCGGGCGGCGCGCAGGAAGAGCGGGACGTTCTTCATGGCGTCGTAGCGGGCCGCGAAGACGACGACCGGTGCGGAGTCCGGGATGCCGAGCGTGTCGCGCAGCCGGAGCCGTCGCGCCGGGTCGGGGCGGAAGCGCAGCAGATCGACCCCGTTCGGGATGACGTGCAGCACCTCGGCCGGGATCCCGGCGGCCTCGTAGGCGGCCCGGGTCGACTCGGCGCAGCAGACGCAGGCGACGACCGTGCCGTCGGCGATGGCGGCCTTCAGCTCGTCCAGCGCCCCGCCCTGGTTCTCCGGGTCCGAGCGGTGCAGGGAGACGATCACCGGGCGGCGCGGCAGGCCCGCCTGGTTGAGCAGGGCGAGCGGCTGCTCCTTGAGCGACAGGATCACGTCGGCGCCCGCCATGGCCCGGGCGGTCGTCGCCAGCTCCGGACCGGTGAACAGCGTCGGGTCGGTGTCCAGGCCCCCGGGCAGCCCGGAGACGCGGCCCAGGGAGCTGACCTCCACCCCGGACGCGGTCAGTGAGCGATAGCAGGCGTCGTCCTCCATCGCCTGCCGTGTTGCCTCACGAAGCACCTCTGCATGGACGCTCAGCACCCGGTGGTGCTGACCGCCCTCCTGGAGCCCCAGGACGACATCGCTGTGAAGGATCCGGGCGCCCCCGGAGAAGAAACCGTCGTACACCGACAGCACGCGCAGTTGGTGCCTCAGTCGCACGCGACCACCCGCCTTGCACACATCTCGAACCATCCCCGTGAACTGCGGGTTGTCCGATATGAGGCGGCACAGATGTTTCATCCAGATGAACGGCGCGTCTCATGTCCGGGTCAGCTCGGTTTACACCGTAATTCGGTGATCCCGGAGCGTGCGGGGTGTGTCGCAGGGAGTGGGCGCGGACCGGAATTCGCTGGTCCGGGGCTTGGCCCCGGTGTGACGATGACCGGATGGCAGAGCCGACCACCATCGAGATCACGACTGGCGACGGACGACGTTACACCCTGCGGGAGGCCCAGCCCGCCGACGAACCGGGCGTCCTGGCGCTCTTCGAGTCCGGCGGCGCGTATGTCGAGGCGGCCACCGGCCTGCCCTCGGGCCCCGGCGATCTGCAGAGCCTGTACTACAGCCTGCCGCCGGGCGCGGACGGGGCCGACAAGCTGGTCCTGGTCGTCACCGAGGACGACGGCCCGGTGGTCGGGATCGTCGACGCGGTACGGCACCACCCGGCACCGGACGCCTGCGCGGTGGGGCTGTTCCTGCTGCATCCGTCGCTGTGGGGCACGGGGACGGGCCGGGCCGTGGCCGGGGCCCTCCTGGACCGCGCGGCCGCGTCCGGCATCACCCGGGTGACGGCGACGGTCCCGGTGGACTGGCCCCGGGGCCGCCGCTTCCTCGCCTCGCTCTCGTTCCGCTTCACCGGGCCGCCTCCGCGGGGTCAGGCCGTCGCCAACCGTTCGGCAGGCCCCCGGGAACCGGCCGTCGAGCGGGCGGAACTGGCGCCGGTCCGGCGGGAGTGAGCCCCCTGACGGACCGACAGACCGGGCCCCGGGCGCGGGCCGGCCGCGGTCAGGCCTTCTTCAGGACCAGTTCCGTGTTGCGGTCGGACGGGTTGCCCGCGAGCGTCTTGTCGGCGCCGGGGGCGTTGAAGGACAGCTCGCGGTAGAGGGCGGCCAGGCCCGTCTGGCTCAGGTCGGCGACATCCGTACGGTGCGGGGCCGCGGACTCGATGAGCGTGGTGAAGACCGACAGCGTGCCGTCCTTGTTGTCCACCAGTTCGATGACGTTGGCGAGCTGGGGGTAGTCGACGTGCGAGGCGGTGGAGATCTCCCAGAAGGCGCGGCCTCCCGGGGCGGCGTGCGGGGTGATGCGGTTCTTGTGGATGTGCCCGTTCACCCACGCCAGCACATTGGGGTGGCCGCTCAGCAGCGAGATGACCTCCTTGCCGTTGTGCCGCCGCTCGCCGGGACGGGCGGGGTCGGGAAGGGTGTTGGACATCGTCGTGCTGGTGTGGTGGCTGAAGACGACGGCGTACGAGTCCTTGTTGTCGCGCAGCGTCTTGTCCAGCCACGACAGCTGGGCCGTGCCGATGGAGCCGTTGTAGTGCCCGCCCGGGTCGGTGGTGTCGAGGCTGATGCCGATGACGTCGTCGGCGATGCGGAAGGAGTAGTACTGGGTGCCGGCGTCCACGTTCGCCGAGGAGTAGCCGTGGCCGACGGGGCCCCGGCCCGCGTACGCCGGGTCGAGGTGGGCCTTGAGGTAGTCCGCCGGGGTGTAGGGGGCGCGCTTCTCGTCGGAGGTGACTGGGCGCATGGCGCGGGCGTGGGCCTTGAGCAGGTCGCGGAACTGGACGCCCTTGGGGTCCTTGGCGTACTTGATCGAGTCCTGGAGCTTCTTCGCCTCGGTCGCGGACAGCTCCATCAGCTTCTTGCCGCCGATCGCGAACTCGGCGAGGTACGGGTCGCCGTGTCCGTAGCAGCCGAGCGGGAGGGCGTCGTGGTTGCCGACCGTGGAGTACCAGGGGAGGTTGAGGCCCGGGCTGCGCACCTCGCGGATCGCGGCGGCCAGGAAGCCGTGGAGGTGCGGGAAGCCGAGCTGCTTGTCGGCGTCGCGGACGGCGGAGTCGGGCTGCCAGTAGAGCTTCAGACCGCTGTTCTGGACGCCCTCGTAGTGCCGCGGGTCGCCGGAGTTGGGGGTGATGCGACCGCCGCTCATGATCTTCATGAACCATTCCAGCTCGGACTTGGCGTTGTTGTCCGTGTTGTCGCCGGTGGTCATGACGAAGTGGAGGGGGGAGCCGGTGACGGGGGCGCCCCGCAGCGAGTTGACCCGCTCGACCAGTGAGATCGCGCCGGGCACGGTCAGCGCCTCGTGGGGCCGCCAGGCGTGCCGGTCGGTGGAGCGCAGGAACTCCAGCCGCAGCGGGTGCTGGCTGTCCATCAGGTGCATGTCGGTGAACTGCACGAAGGCGGCGAGCGTCGTCCGGCGTCCGGCGCGGCCGGACTTGGGCGTGGCCAGCTCGCTGCGCACCACGCGCTGCCAGCCGGGGCCGTCGCCGAGCCGGCGGTATCCGGAGCTGTTCCGCGGGGCGGCGACCGTGGCGAGGGTCGTGCCCTTGGTGTAGGGGGCGAGGGGGGCGGCGGCCGGGACCTGCCGGGACGCGGCGACGGGCGCCTCTCCCTGCGCGGCGGGCCCGGTGGCGTGGTCGGCGGCCCGGCTCTCCTCGGGCCGCAGCGCGAAGCCGACCCCCGCGGTCAGGGACATGGCCCCGGCGGCGGCGAGCAGAGCGCGACGATTCATGGCAGCCGCCGTGGCGACAGAGCGTATGCGCGACATGGCGCGATCTCCCCGAGTCCGAACGCGTCAGCAGTGGTCGCGGGACGATCGCTGAAGCGAACACCCCGCTCGCTCTGGATCGTTGGCACCGGGGATGGCCTGCGCGTGAACGCGACGGCAACGCGCAGCGCCGATCACCGTACGTCGATCTCGGACTACCTTGCGCGTTCGCGACCGCTCGCCGAACGGCCGGGGGGCGGTCACTCCGCGTTCATGTTCCGGGGTATCGAGGCAGGTTCGGGAGGCGTCAGTA
This sequence comes from Streptomyces sp. NPDC002573, assembly GCF_042889625.1. Classification (NCBI taxonomy): domain Bacteria; kingdom Bacillati; phylum Actinomycetota; class Actinomycetes; order Kitasatosporales; family Streptomycetaceae; genus Streptomyces; species Streptomyces sp. NPDC002573. Next base: position 175,314 of record NZ_JBIARC010000004.1, read on the forward strand.
CTGTCCACCGGCGAGCGGTGACCGGCCGGCGGCCGGGCGCTCCCGCCACAGCGCGAGCCCTGTGTCGACGAGCCCGACCCGCCTGAGCTCCGGCACGGCGGTCAGCTCGTGCCAGGCCGCGAGGTCGGTGGAACCGCCGACCTCGTTGCGGAGCTCACCGCCGGTGATTCGCCCCTCGTAGACGATTCGCAGGCCATGGTGGTCGACGGCCCGGCCGAAGCGGTCGAGAAGGTCGTGGCGGAAGGAGTGCACACCGAGCAGACCGATGGGTTCGATGAGATAGCCGGTCTCCTCCTCCACCTCCCGCAGGACGGTGTCGTAGGGGTCCTCGCCGTGCTCCATACCGCCGCCGGGCAGGGTCCACTCGGGCGTACCGTCGCCGTCCCACCCTCGCGCGAGCAGAAGCTTGCCGTCGCGAACACAGATGGCGTAGGCCGCCACCCTCAACTTCTTGCGCACACGGGGACGTTACCCGCACACGGCGGGGGCGGCACGGGAACGGACGCAAGTGGGTGCGGGTGGGTGCGGAAAGGATGGCGTCACCGAGTGCTCACGCATGAACGCCGAGAGCGTCCACTACGCGCGCAGAACGCACAGCCGGCTCACAGAAATGTCCGACGTGCTCCACTAAGTCCCCGATGGCGCATGGCGGGATTGTGCCATGACTCAATCCCGTCTCGGTCAACTCTCCCCAAACATATGTCCCTTGGGTAAAGCTGAGCGGTCTCCCGGACCCGACATCCGGACGACCGCGGTCAGAACCGGTACATCTCCGGTTTCCGGCCGCGTCACCCACGGTCCTTTACCAACAAGGGATGCCGATGACCCCCGACCCTCACCGCGCCCCGATACCGGGCGTTAGACGCGTGGCCCGCACAGCGTTCGCCGCGGGTCTCGTGGCCGCGCTCTCCGCCGCCGGGCCGATACCCCTGGCCCTCGCCGCGGACCACACCCCCGCGGGGACCGACCCGACCGTCAAGTCCGCGAGCGCCAAGCTCGGTTCGGACGACGCCGACCTCCTCGCGGAGGCCAAGGCGGACGGCGCCAAGAACGTCACCATGATGATCGCGACGGCGCCCGGGCAGACCGAGCAGGTCACCAGGGAGCTGGACGCGGTGCGCGGCGGCTCCGTCGGCCGCAGCTACGACAAGCTCGGCTACGTCCGCGCCACCGTCCCGACCGCCAAGGCCGACTCGGCCATCGCGGCCGCCGCGAAGCTCTCCTCGGTGCACGCCATCGACCTGCGGCAGGAGATCCCCCTCGACGACCCGACGCCCAGCGCGGACACCGCCAAGAACACGTCGGGCAGGGCGACGACCGGCTACACCGGCCCGAACAGGAACACCCCCGCCGAGAACCCGTACAACCCCTCCTTCGAGACGGGCGCCGTCGACTTCGTCAAGGAGCACCCGAAGGCGGACGGCCGGGGCGTCACCATCGGCATCCTCGACTCGGGCGTGGACCTCGGCCACCCGGCGCTGCAGAAGACCACCACCGGCGAGCGCAAGATCGTCGACTGGGTGACCTCGACGGACCCGATCGTCGACAGCGACGCGACCTGGCGCCCGATGGTCACCGCGGTCTCCGGGCCCACCTTCTCCTACGGCGGCCAGACCTGGACGGCGCCGACGGGCTCGTACGAGATCAGCACCTTCAAGGAGTCCGCCACCGTCGGCGGCGACGAGAAGGGCGACCTCAACCGCGACGGCGACACCACCGACAGCTGGGGCGTGCTGTACGACCCGGCGGCCGGCACGGTCACCGTCGACCTGAACAACAACCACGACTTCAGCGACGACACGCCGATGAAGCCGTACAAGGACGGCTACCAGGTCGGCTACTTCGGCACCGACGACCCGAAGACGGACGTCGTCGAGCGTGTGCCGTTCGTCGTGCAGATCCGCAAGGACGTGCCGATGGACCCCTACGGCGGGTCCTGGGTCGGCAAGAAGGCCGACTTCGTCAACATCGGCGTCATCCAGTCCGAGCACGGCACCCACGTCGCGGGCATCACCTCCGCCAACGGCCTGTTCGGCGGCAAGATGAACGGCGCCGCCCCCGGCGCGAAGATCGTCTCGTCGCGCGCCTGCACCTGGACCGGCGGCTGCACCAACGTCGCGCTCACCGAGGGCATGATCGACCTCGTCGTCAACCGCGGCGTCGACATCGTCAACATGTCCATCGGCGGTCTCCCGGCGCTCAACGACGGCAACAACGCGCGCGCCGAGCTGTACACGCGCCTCATCGACACCTACGGCGTCCAGCTGGTCATCTCCGCGGGCAACTCCGGCCCCGGCGCCAACACCATCGGCGACCCGGGCCTCGCGGACAAGGTGATCTCGGTCGGGGCGGGCATCTCCAAGGAGACCTGGGCCGCCAACTACGGCTCGCAGGTGGACACGAAGTACCAGCTGATGCCGTTCTCCTCGCGCGGCCCCCGCGAGGACGGCGGCTTCACGCCGACCCTCGTCGCGCCCGGCGCCGCCATCAACACCACCCAGACCTGGCTGCCGGGCTCCCCGGTCGCCGAGGCGGGCTACTCGCTGCCGGCCGGCTACTCGATGCTCCAGGGCACCTCGATGGCGTCCCCGCAGGCCGCGGGCGCCTCGGCGCTGCTGCTGTCGGCGGCCAAGCAGAAGAACATCGACCTGTCGCCCGCGACGCTGCGCACGGCTCTGACCTCGACCGCGGACCACATCAAGGGTGCGCAGGCGTACGAGGAGGGCGCGGGCAGCATCAACATCGTCGACGCCTGGGACGCGATCCGCCACGACGCGACCGCCCACGACTACACCGTGAAGGCCCCGGTCGACACCGCGATCGACTACGCGCTGAAGACCCCGGGCTTCGGCACGGGCCTGTACGACCGCGAGGGCGGGCTGAAGGCCGGTGAGAAGAAGACGTACGACATCACGATCACCCGTACGTCCGGCCCGGACCAGGCGGTCCGCCACGAGCTGCACTTCGAGAACAACTACGGCGGCACCTTCCGGATCCTCGGCTCGGACGAGGTGAAGCTGCCGCTGAACCAGCCGGTGACCGTGAAGGTCCAGGCGGCTCCGAGCTCCGCGGGCGTCAAGAGCGCGATCCTGGAGGTCGACGACCCGAGGACCGAGGGCCTCGACAAGCAGATCCTCACCACGGTCGTGGTCTCCACGCCGGTCAAGTACACCTACTCCGCGTCGAGTTCGGTGCAGCGCAACAGCACCCGGTCGTACTTCCTGACCGTGCCCGCGGGCGCGAAGTCGCTGGAGGTCGCGATGAGCGGGCTGAAGGACAAGAGCCAGACCCGGTTCATCTCGATCCACCCGTACGGCGTTCCGGTCGACAACACCTCGACGCCCAACTGCTACAACAACTACTTCGACGGCAACGGCTGCAAGCCCGACGTGCGCTCGTACGCCGACCCGCAGGCCGGTGTCTGGGAGATCGAGGTCGAGGCGCGCCGTACCTCGCCGATGCTCGACAACCCCTACAAGCTGGACGTCACCGTCCTCGGCGCGGCCTTCGACCCGCAGACCGTGACCGTCCCCGAGGCCAAGGTCGGCACCCCGGCCACCGCCTCCTGGAAGGTGACCAACGGCTACGCGGCGCTGGACGGCAAGCTGGTCGGCGGCCCGCTCGGCTCCTCGAAGACGGCCCGTCCGTCCATCAAGGGCGGCGAGACCCAGACCAGCACGGTCGAGGTGCCCGCGGGCGCCACCTCGCTGGACGTGGCCATCGGCAATGTGTCCGACACGGCCGCGGACCTGGACCTCACGGTGTACGACGCGAGCGGCAAGCAGGTCGCGCAGTCGGCGGACGGCGACTCCGAGGAGTCGGTGCACATCGCCTCGCCCGCCGCCGGCACCTACACCGTCCAGGTCGTGGGCTACTCGGTCCCGTCCGGCTCGACGGCCTACGACTACCGAGACGTGTTCTTCTCCCCCGCCCTCGGCCAGGTCACGGTCGACGGCTCGGCGCCGGTGAAGCTCGGCACGGGTGACTCCGCGACGGTCTCCGGGTCGGTCACCGCGGCCGCGGCGGCCCCCGAGGGCCGGGAGTTCTTCGGCCAGGTCCAGCTGGTCGACGCGCGCGGCACGGTCGCGGGCGTGGGCAGCGTGAAGATCGAGAAGGTCACGCCGTAACCCTGCGGTCCCTGCCCGCGACGGGGGCGGGCGTCTGTCGCACCGCGACGGGCGCCCGCCCTTCGCCGTGGTACCGGCGAGGTGCGCGATGCGAGGCAGAGGCGTATGTCACACCGTCGTGTAAGCCGATCGGGTGGGGGCAGTGGGCGCGGCAGCACAGCTTGCGGCGCGGAGCCCTCATCTGGCGATTTTCTCCAGGTCAGCGGGGGTGGAAGCAGAACATCCGCAACCGCGGTCCGACCGAGCGCGTCCCATTCCTCGGGCGGACCGCGCAAAGAATTGGACAGCCGGGCCGGGGTCGGCCGCATGATGGAAAGGCCTCGGCCAGGCACTACGCACGCAGCACATACGCAGAGGGAGTCGCCGTGAGGGTCGGAATCGTCGGAGCCACCGGTCAGGTCGGCACGGTCATGCGCAGAATCCTCACGGAGCGCGACTTCCCGGTGACGCAGCTGCGCCTGTTCGCCTCGGCCCGCTCCGCGGGGACGGTCCTGGACGGCGTGACGGTGGAGGACGCGGCCACGGCCGACTACACCGGACTGGACATCGTGCTGTTCTCCGCGGGCGGCGCGACCTCGAAGGCGCTGGCCGAGAAGGTCGCCGCGCAGGGCGCCGTCGTGATCGACAACTCCTCCGCCTGGCGCAAGGACCCGGACGTGCCGCTGGTCGTCTCCGAGGTCAACCCGCACGCGGTGGTGAACCGCCCGAAGGGCATCATCGCCAACCCGAACTGCACGACGATGGCCGCGATGCCGGTGCTGAAGCCGCTGCACGAGGAGGCGGGCCTGGAGGCGCTCGTCGCCACCACCTACCAGGCGGTGTCGGGCTCGGGCCTCGCGGGCGTCGCGGAGCTGCACGGCCAGGCCCAGAAGGTGGTCGCCGACGCCGACAAGCTCACCCATGACGGCCGGGCGGTCGACTTCCCCGAGCCCCAGGTCTACAAGCGCCCGATCGCCTTCAACGTGGTGCCCTTCGCCGGCAACCTCGTCGACGACGGCCTGAACGAGACGGACGAGGAGCAGAAGCTCCGCAACGAGTCCCGCAAGATCCTGGAGATCCCCGGGCTGAAGGTCTCCGGCACCTGTGTGCGTGTCCCGGTCTTCTCCGGCCACTCCCTTCAGATCAACGCCCGCTTCGCCCGTCCGCTGTCGGTGGAGCGCGCCACCGAGCTGCTGGCCGGCGCGCCGGGCGTGGCGCTCTCCGACATCCCGACCCCGTTGCAGGCGGCCGGCCAGGACCCGTCGTACGTGGGCCGCATCCGCCGCGACGAGACGGTGGACAACGGGCTGGCGCTGTTCGTCTCCAGCGACAACCTCCGCAAGGGCGCGGCGCTGAACGCCGTGCAGATCGCCGAGCTGGTGGCGGCGGAGCTGTCCGAGTAACCGGCTCCCACGCCATAAGGGGCGCGCACCGCCGGGTGCGCGCCCCTTGCCTTTCCCGGCCCCGTGGTGGACCCCTCGGTCATCGCCCAACACCGTGGCGACATGGAAGGATGGCGCAACCCACACATAACGAGGAGATGACCGCGTGCCTGGCACAAACCTGACTCGCGCAGAGGCGCAGCAGCGGGCGAAGCTGCTCACCGTTGACTCGTACGAGATCGATCTCGACCTCTCCGGCGCGCAGGAGGGCGGCACCTACCGGTCCGTGACCACGGTGCGCTTCGACTCCCAGGAGAACGGCGCGGAGTCGTTCATCGACCTGGTCGCCCCGACGGTCCACGAGGTGACGCTCAACGGCGACGCCCTGGACCCGGCCGAGGTCTTCAAGGACTCGCGGATCGCCCTCCCCGGCCTCCTTCAGGGCCGCAACGTCCTGCGCGTGGTCGCCGACTGCGCCTACACCAACACCGGCGAGGGCCTGCACCGTTTCGTCGACCCCGTCGACGAGCAGGCGTACCTCTACACCCAGTTCGAGGTGCCCGACGCGCGGCGCGTGTTCGCCTCGTTCGAGCAGCCCGACCTGAAGGCCACCTTCCAGTTCACCGTGAAGGCGCCCACCGGCTGGACCGTCATCTCCAACTCGCCGGCTCCGGAGCCCGAGGACGACGTCTGGGTCTTCGAGCCGACGCCGCGGATCTCGACGTACATCACCGCGCTGATCGTCGGCCCGTACCACTCCGTGCACAGCGTCTACGAGAAGGACGGGCGCACCGTCCCGCTCGGCATCTACTGCCGGCCGTCGCTCGCGGAGTTCCTGGACGCCGACGCGATCTTCGAGGTGACCCGTCAGGGCTTCGACTGGTTCCAGGAGAAGTTCGACTACGCGTACCCGTTCAAGAAGTACGATCAGCTGTTCGTGCCGGAGTTCAACGCGGGCGCGATGGAGAACGCGGGCGCGGTCACCTTCCGCGACCAGTACGTCTTCCGCTCGAAGGTGACGGACGCGGCGTACGAGTCCCGGGCCGCCACGATCCTGCACGAGCTGGCCCACATGTGGTTCGGCGACCTGGTCACCATGGAGTGGTGGAACGACCTGTGGCTGAACGAGTCGTTCGCCACCTACGCCGAGGCCGCCTGTATGGCGTACCACCCCGAGAGCCGCTGGCCGCACTCCTGGACGACGTTCGCGAACTCCATGAAGACCTGGGCGTACCGGCAGGACCAGCTGCCGTCCACGCACCCGATCATGGCCGAGATCAACGACCTGGACGACGTCCTCGTCAACTTCGACGGCATCACGTACGCCAAGGGTGCCTCGGTCCTCAAGCAACTCGTCGCCTACGTCGGCATGGACGCGTTCTTCACGGGCGTGCAGGCGTACTTCAAGCAGCACGCGTTCGGCAACACACGCCTGTCCGACCTGCTGGGCGCCCTGGAGAAGACCTCCGGCCGGGATCTGAAGACCTGGTCGAGCAAGTGGCTGGAGACGGCGGGCATCAACGTCCTGCGTCCCGAGGTGGAGACGGACGCGGACGGGGTCATCACCTCCTTCGCCATCCGCCAGGAGGCCCCGGCGCTGCCGGCCGGCGCCAAGGGTGAGCCGACGCTGCGTCCGCACCGTATCGCCGTCGGCCTGTACGACCTCGACGCCGCCAGCGGCAAGCTGCTGCGCGCCGAGGACGGCCGGATCGAGCTGGACGTGGACGGCGAACTGACCGCCGTGCCGCAGCTGGCGGGCCGGCGCCGTCCGGACGTGATCCTGCTCAACGACGACGACCTGTCGTACGCCAAGGTCCGGCTGGACGAGCAGTCGCTCGCCTTCGTCACCGAGCACCTGGGCGACTTCGACTCCTCGCTGCCGCGCGCCCTGTGCTGGGCCTCGGCCTGGGACATGACGCGGGACGCCGAGCTCGCGGCCCGCGACTACCTCTCCCTGGTGCTGTCCGGCATCGCCAAGGAGTCGGACATCGGTGTCGTGCAGTCGCTGCACCGCCAGGTGAAGCTGGCGATCGACCTGTACGCCGACCCGTCCGCGCGCGAGGCGCTGCTGACCCGGTGGACCGAGGCGACGCTGGCCCATCTGCGGGCCGCCGAGCCGGGCAGCGACCACCAGCTGGCCTGGGCGCGCGCCTTCGCGGCGACCGCCCGTACGCCGGAGCAGCTGGACCTGCTGGAGGCGCTGCTGGAGGGTTCGCAGACGATCGAGGGCCTGGTCGTCGACACCGAGCTGCGCTGGGCGTTCGTTGAGCGGCTCGCGGCCGTGGGCCGCTTCGACGAACCGGAGATCGCGGGCGAGCTGACGCGGGACAAGACGGCGGCCGGTGAGCGGCACGCGGCCACCGCCCGCGCCGCCCGTCCGACCGCCGAGGCCAAGGCGGAGGCGTGGGCGTCGGTCATCGAGTCCGACAAGCTGCCCAACGCCGTGCAGGAGGCGGTGATCGGGGGCTTCGTGCAGACCGACCAGCGCGAGCTGCTCGCCCCGTACACCGACCGGTACTTCGAGGTGGTCAGGGACATCTGGGACTCCCGTTCCCACGAGATGGCCCAGCAGATCGTGATCGGCCACTACCCGGCGGTCCAGGTGTCCGAGGAGACGCTGGCGAAGACCGACGCGTGGCTGGCCGCCGCGGAGCCGCCCCCGGCGCTGCGCCGACTGATCATGGAGTCGCGCGCGGGCGTCGAGCGCGCGCTCCGGGCACAGGCCGCGGACGCGGCCGCCGCCCGGGCGTAGCGGCTGCCGCCCCGACCTGAGCGACGAGGGCGTCCGGCATCTGCCGGGCGCCCTCTGCCGTGCGCGTCCTGGGTCGCTCTCGTACGTGCTCAGTCGGCGGGGGCTGCCGCCCGTGGTACGCCGCTCCTCCGGGTGACGCCGGCCGGTGCGGTGGTCGCTGCGGCGGCTGCCGGTGCGGGGGTCGGGCGCTGGCCGAGGACCGTGGCCCCGAACGCCAGGGCCATCCCGGCGAGCTGGACGGGGGTGAGCGTCTGGCCGAGCGCCGCCCAGCCCAGGACGGCGGCGGTCAGCGGGGACAGCGGGCCGAGGAAGGTGACCTGGGTGGCGGTGAGCCGTCCGATGCCCCGGAACCACAGCCAGTACGCGACCGCGGTGTTCGCGAGCGCGAGGTAGAGATAGCCGCCGAGGGCCCGCCCGTCGAGCGCGGGCGGTGTCCCCTCGACAAGCAGCGCGATCGGTGCGATCAGCAGCCCGCCCGCGGTCAGCTGCCAGCCGGTGAGGGCGAGGGGGCCGACGCCGTCCGGGCGGCCCCAGCGCTTGGCGAGCACGGTGCCGGTGGACATGGAGGCCGCGGCGGCGAGCGCGGCGAGCACCCCGACCGGGTCGAGCGCGCCGGCCGCCTTCAGGACGACCAGGCTGACCCCGAGTGCCGCGGCGGCGCCCGTCAGCAGCGTGCGGACGGTCGGCCGCTCCGCGAGCAGCAGCGCCGAGAGTCCGGCCACGAAAAGCGGCCCGACCGATCCGACGACGGCCGCCATACCGCCGGGCAGCCGGTACGCGGACAGGAACAGCAGCGGGAAGAAGGCGCCGATGTTGAGCGCGCCCAGCACCGCCGCCTTCCACCACCAGGCGCCGCGCGGCAGCACCCGGCCGAGCGCGAGCAGCAGCAGTCCGGCGGGCAGCGCGCGCATCAGGCCGGTGAACAGCGGCCGCCCGTCCGGCAGGAACTCGGTGGTGACGGCGTAGGTCGTGCCCCAGGAGACGGGCGCGAGGCCGGTGAGCAGGACCGTGGCGTACCGCTTCATGAGACCCCCTTGTGGTTCGGCCCGGTGGGTCGGCTCAGCCCTCATTGGCTCAACACTAATTAACTTAGTACCAAGCTAATCAGCGTCAAGTCATTTGGCAGCGAGTTACTCAGCACCGACCCACTTGCTTGCAAGCGACCTGGAGACGGACGGATACTCTCCGCATGGACCAGACCCCCGGGGACCCCGTCGACGCGATCATCGGGCAGTGGGCCGCCGTGCGGCCGGACCTCGACACCGCCGCGATGGAGGTCTTCGGGCGGATCTTCCGGCTGTCGCGGGCGATGGGCGACCGGATGGAGAAGGCGTACGCCGACTACGGGATCTCCCGCGGGGAGTTCGACGTCCTGGCGACCCTGCGCCGCTCCGGTGAGCCCTACACGCTCTCGCCGCGTCGGCTGTCGGCCACCCTGATGCTCACCACGGGCGGCATGACCGGCCGTCTGGACAAGCTGGAGGCGGCCGGACTGCTGCGCCGCTCCCCCGACCCGCATGACCGGCGGGGTCTGCGGGTGACACTCACCGAGGAGGGGCTCCGGCTGATCGACGAGGCGGTCGGCGCGGGCCTGGCCGTCCAGGCGGAGGCCCTGACCGCCCTGAACGAACGGCAGACCAGCCAACTGGCCGAACTGCTGCGCCAGTTGCTGACCGTCACGGCCGGCTCGGGCCCGTCCAGCTGACCAGCGCCTCCTCGATCCGGTCCGCGTCGGGTGCCTCGGCCGCCCAGGCGACGTATCCGTCGGGCCGCACGAGTACGGCCGTACGGCGTCCGCTCGCCCAGTGCTCCACCGCGAGCCGGTCCTTGCGGCCGTGCGTCTGGACGCCGTCCGGGGCGATCAGCACGAACCTGCCGCCGCGCAAGGCCTCGTAGAGACGTCCGGTGGTCAGCGCGATGTCCGGGGCGCGCCGGCCGGTCAGCGGGTGGGCGCCGCGCGGGGCGGCGTAGCGGTATCCGAGGCCGGTGATCTGGCCGATCGCACGCCGCTGCACCGGGCCGACATGGTTGAGGAGGGCGACCAGCACGGCACGCAGGGCGAGGGTCCAGGGGCGCCGGGCCATCGCCATCCGGATGAGTCCGCCGCTGCTGCGCAGCACGGCCCTGCCCACCGGGTGGCGCTCGGACTCGTAGGTGTCGAGCAGCTCGGGGCCGGCGTGGCCGCCCAGGACGGCGGCCAGCTTCCAGGAGAGGTTCGCGGCGTCCTGGAGGCCGGTGTTCAGGCCCTGGCCGCCGGCCGGGCTGTGGACGTGCGCGGCGTCCCCGGCGAGCAGGACCCGGCCGACGCGGTAGACGGGCGCCTGGCGTTCGTCGCTGTGGAAGCGGGACATCCAGCGGGCGTCGCGCATGCCGTAGTCCCGGCCGAGCGCGAGGCGGACGGTCTCCCGGACCTCGTCGAGATCGATCGGCGCGGTGTCGGGCAGATCGCGGCCCCGGCGCCAGCCGATGACCCGGTAGTAGCCGTCGCCGAAGGGCGCGAGGAAGGCGAAGGCGTCACCGACGGCGTTGGCGGTGAGCACCTCCTCGGGCTTCTCGTCGAGCAGGACGTCGGCGAGGACCAGGGAACGGATCACGGACCGGCCGGGGAAGGGTAGGCCGATCGCCCGGCGGACGGCACTGTGCAGGCCGTCGGCGCCGACGGCGTACGCCGCGCGCAGCTGCCCGGGCTCGCCCCCGGCCCCGCGCACCTGGACGGTCACGCCGTCGGCGTCCTGAGCCAGTCCGGTGACCTCGGTGTCGTACACGAACCGCACCCCGGCCTCCGCCGCCCGTCGCTCCAGCACTCTCTCCACCTCGTACTGCGGGACGACGAGGATGTGGTTGAAGCGGGAGGGGATGCGGCTGAGCCGGATGGACAGCCGGTTGAAGAGCCGGAACTCGGAGAGTGCCTGTCCCCGCGCCTGAAGTTCGTCGGCGAGGCCGCGGGCGTCGAGCTGCTCCAGGGTGCGGGCGTGCACGCCGAAGGCGCGGGAGAGGTTGCTGATCCGGTGGGGTCGCTTCTCGACCAGGGTGACCGGGACGCCGGCGGTGGCGAGGTCACCCGAGAGGAGGAGGCCGGTGGGACCGGCGCCGACGACGATGACACCGGTGGCGGTGCCGTCGCCGGAAGCGGGGGTGCGGGTCTTGCCTGCCATGGCGACCTCCTGGTGCCAAGGGTCGTCGGCCGACGGACGCTTACGGCGTCCGCGGGTTGACGAGGGCGTGTCCGTACCGTTCGGTCGATGCCGCTTGCCCACTTGTAACACGTGGAGGGAGTCCACGCACCGGTGCGTGGACTCCCTCGACGGGACGTGCGGAAGGGCGGGACGGCCTACGGGCCCGGGACGGGACCGCGGCTGCCCGCAGGGGCTCAGCCCTGCTTGGCCTGCTTGCGGGTCTTGTCGGTGACCATGACGAGGCCCGCGATGACCGCGAACAGCACGATCGGCGCCGCGACGAACAGCCCCAGCGTCTCGGCCACACTCAGGCCCTTGCCGGGGTCATCGCCGTCGTCGCGCGTCAGCGCGAGCGCGGGGGACGACATGAGCAGCATCATCAGCGTCGTACCGGCGGCCAGGGCGCCGGCGCGCAGGGCGTTCTTCTTGTCCACGGTGCAAAAGTAGCGAACGCCCGGACAGGCCGCGCGCCCGGGGGTCCGCTAGTGCCCCGGGGGCCGTCGTCATCACCTGTCACGGCCTCACCCGGTCACCCCGGATTCCCGTCCTGGACGGTGTCCCCCTCCCGCACCACGTCCATCAGCGCGTGCAGCCGCGGGGCGGCCGCCAGTTCCTCCAGGGTGATCGGGCGCCCCTCGGCGTCCGCCATCGGCAGCCGCCAGTTGGGGTACTCGTCCCAGGTGCCCGGCAGGTTCTGCGGACGGCGGTCGCCCACCGCGTCCGGGAGCCAGACCCCGATCAGCCGGGCGGGTGTGCGCAGCAGGAACCGGTGGACGGCATGGACCTCCAGCTCCTCCGCGGCCGTGGGATCCCCGCCGCTGGTCCCCGTCAGCAGGCCGAGCCGGGTCAGCAGGGCGAGCCACTCGCGGGCGTCGGCGGCCGCCGCGGCGCGCTCCTGGTCCAGGGGGCGGGTCAGCAGACCGAGCCGGTCGCGCAGTTCCACGTGCTCGCCGGCGAGCCGGGCGGCGGTCGGCGGCAGGTCGTGGGTGGTGGCGGTGGCCAGGCAGTCCGCCCGCCAGCGTTCGGGCGGCAGCGGCTGCCCGGTGCCCTCCCAGTCCCGTTCGAACCACAGGACGGAGGTGCCGAGCACCCCGCGTTGGTGCAGCGTCTCCCGTACGCCCGGCTCCACCGTCCCGAGGTCCTCCCCGATGACCAGCGCCCCCGCGTGGGCGGCCTCCAGGACCAGCACGGCGAGCACGGCCTCGGCGTCGTAGCGGACGTAGGTCCCCTCCGTGGGCGGCTGCCCCTGCGGCACCCACCACAGCCGGAACAGGCCCATGACATGGTCGATGCGCAGGGCGCCCGCGTGCCGGAACAGGGCGCGCAGCAGCCGGCGGTAGGGGGCGTACCCGGAGGCGGCGAGACGGTCGGGGCGCCAGGGCGGCAGGCCCCAGTCCTGGCCGCGCGGGTTGAAGGCGTCCGGCGGGGCGCCCACCGAGATACCGGCCGCGAGGTGGTCCTGCTGTGCCCAGGCGTCGGCACCGCCCGGATGCACACCGACGGCGAGGTCGTGGATCAGCCCCACCGCCATCCCGGCGTCGCGCGCGGTGCGCTGGGCGGTGGCGAGCTGGGCGTCGGTCAGCCAGGCGAGCCAGGTGTGGAAGTCGACGCGGTCCATCAGCTCGGCACGGGCGCGGGCGGTCTCGGGCGAGCGCGGATCGCGCAGCCGGGCGGGCCAGGCGTGCCGGTCGGAGCCGTACACCTCGGCGAGCGCGCACCAGGTGGCGTAGTCCTCCAGCGCCTCGCCCTCCTCGGCGAGGAAGTCGGCGTACGCGGCCCGCCGACCGGGCCCGAGGGGCACGGCGTGCACGAGTTCGAGCGCCTCGCGCTTGAGGTCCCACACGGCGTCGCGGTCGATCAGCGCGCCCTTGTCGAGGACGGACTCCCGCAGCCGCGCGGCCCGCTCCAGCAGCGCCCGCAACCGGGCCTGGTCCTCGGCGTACGGGAACTCGGGGACGTCCTCGACGCGCAGATGCACGGGGTCCGGGTAGCGGCGCGAGGAGGGGCGGTAGGGGGAGGGATCCGCGGGCGGGCCGGGGACGGCCGCGTGCAACGGGTTGAGCTGGACGAATCCGGCGCCGAGCGTCCGGCCCGCCCATGCGGTCAGCTCGGTGAGGTCACCGAGGTCGCCCATGCCCCAGGAGCGGCGGGAGAGCAGGGAGTAGAGCTGGACGAGCAGTCCGAAGGAGCGCCCGGGCGGCTCGGGCAACCGGTCGGGCGCGGCGACGAGATGGGCCTCGGCGGTCCGTCCGTCGGGCGCGGTCACGTGCAGGGCATGGACCCCGGGCGGGAGTTGTGCGGCCGAGTCGCGTGCCTCCCCCTGCTCGGTCTCGACCCTCAGCCGGGTGCCCTCGGGGAGGGAGGCCAAGGCGGCCGGCGGGTGTCCGCCCCAGCCGACCACGGTGGGCGGCAGCAGGCGCCCACGCAGTTCGCTCTCGCGGGCGGCCAGGGCGTCCCGTACGGCGTCGGGAGTGCTCGCGTCGACGCCGAGCGCCGCGAGGGCGGCGGTGACCGCGGTGTCCGACGCCTGGGCCGTACGGTCCGGAGCGGGCTGGTAGGAGGTGGCGACGCCGTGCAGCGCGGCGAGCCGGGCCAGTGGCGTCCCGTCGCGCCCGGGGTCGGCCGGCGCCATCTAGAACCCCGTGGGATCCGGACCGGCGGCCAGGGGCTCGCTGGTCAGCGGCGTGGTGTCGGCGAGCGGGGGTTCGCTGGTGAGCGGTTCGGCGTCGGGCAGCGGCGGTTCACTGGTGAGCGGCGCCTCTGCGCAGGCGACCTCCGCGCTCAGGACGCACAACAGGGCGTCGGAGTCCTCGCGTTCGAAGACGCGTTTGGACAGAGCCGGAAGCGGGGGGTGTACCGGTACGGCCACGGGGGCCTCCTTGTCGTCGTACGACGGATGCGGGTGAGAAGTGGCCTACCCAGCGGGCGCGTCCGCAGACGTACGAGGACGGTCATCGTGCGTTTCGTCACAGACCGTACCCGCTTGTCCGGGGTCGGCGCACGCTCCTTCGCCCGGAAATTTCGCCGCTCACTATTCACTCAGTACATATAGTGAGTACATACTGATCTTCATGAGCACCCGTCACATCCTGCTCGGGCTGCTCGCCGCGGGGCCGAGTCATGGCTACGACCTCAAGCGGCGGCACGACGAGCGGTTCCCGCAGGCGCGGCCGCTGGCGTACGGGCAGGTCTACACGACGTTGCAGCGCCTGGTCCGCGACGGCCTGGCCGAGGTCGAGGGGACCGATTCCGACGGCGGCCCGGAACGCACGCTGTACCGCTCCACGAAGGCCGGCGCGCACGAACTGGCCCGCTGGGCCGGGGAGATCACCCCTCCCGCGCCCTTCGTCACGAACGAGATCTTCGCCAAGGTCGTCGTCGCGATCCTCGCGTCGGCGGACCCGGCCGCCTACCTCGCGGCGCAGCGCGACGCGCACAAGGCGCGGATGCGGGAGCTGACCGCGGTGAAGACCGCGCCGAGCGCCGATCTCGCGACCGTGCTCTCGGCGGACTACGCCCTCAACCACCTCGACGCCGACCTCCGCTGGATGACCACCACGGCGGCCCGGCTCACCACCCTGACCGCGGAGGTCGACACCGTATGACGCCACCCCTTCTGACCGGCCGTCATCTGCGCAAGGCGCACGGCTCCACCCCGGCGCTGCGCGGCGCCTCCGCCGAACTGCACGCGGGCGAGATCCTCGCGGTGACCGGGACCAGCGGCAGCGGCAAGTCCACGCTGCTGCACTGTCTCGCGGGGATCGTCCGCCCGGACTCGGGCACGGTCGAGTACGCGGGCGAACGCCTGGACGAGCTTCCGGAGACCCGGCTGAGCGAGCTGCGGCGCACGGAGTTCGGGGTGGTCTTCCAGTTCGGGCAGCTGATCCCCGAGCTGACCGCCGTCGACATGCGCGGGCCGTGTGCGCGAGCGCGGTCGTCCACCCTGCTCCTGCTGCTCGTGCCCGTGCTGGGCTTCCTCGCGCAGTGCGCCCGGATCGGCGCCGTGCACCGTGACCGGCGGCTGGCCCGGCTGCGGCTGGCCGGTGCCGCGCCCGGCCAGGTGCGGCGGATCGCCGCGCTGGAGGCCGGCCTCGCCTGTCTGGGGGGCTCGGTCCTCGCCACGGTCGTCGCCGTGCCGCTCCTGCTGCGGCTGTGGCCGGCCGCACCGGCCCTGCTGTGGGTGGTGAGCGCCCTGCTCACCGCGGCCGTGCCGGTGCTGGGCGCGCTGGTGAGCGTGGTGGCACTGCGGCGGGTGGTCGCGGAGCCGCTGGGCCGGGTGCGCCGGATGCGCCCGCGCGCCGGCCGGGGCCCCGGACCGCTGCTGCCGCTCGTGGCGTCGGGTGGTCGCCGGGATCCTCGTGGCACCGTCCTCCTACGGCGGCTTCGACACGGCCCCGGCGCTGGTGCTGTCCGTGGTGATCGGTACCGGGATGTGTGCCGTCTGGCTCAGCGGGGTCACCTCCCGGCGCATCGGCCGGCGGCTCGCGGAACGCACCGGCGACCCGGCGGTGCTGATCGCGGCCGAACGGCTGCGGGACGAGCCCTGGACCGCCGCCCGCACCCATGCGGCCGCCCGTGGTTCCGGGGCGGCCGGCCGAGCAGCGAGTGCCCCGACAGGCAACGTTCACCCCGTCGGCAAACGTTGCCTGCCGGGGCACTCGCCCCGGGGAACGCAGAAGCCCGGACCGTCAGGCGGAAATGCCGTCGATCCGGGCCAAGGCGTCGTCCGCGCCGTACGGCTGCAGATAGGGCAGCCAGCGCGGGTCCCTATGCCCGGTGCCGATGATGCGCCAGGCCAGGCCGGTCGGTGGTGCTGGTTTGTGACGAAGCCGCCAGCCGATCTCGAAGAGATGCCGGTCGGCCTTGACATGGTTGCAGCGGCGACAGGACGCCACCACGTTGTCCCAGACGTGCTGACCACCGCGGCTGCGCGGAATGACGTGGTCGACGCTGGTTGCGACGCCACCGCAGTACATGCACCGGCCGCCGTCGCGCGCGAAGAGCGCCCGACGGGTAAGAGGAACGGGCCCCCGGTAGGGAACCCGAACGAATCGCTTGAGCCGGACCACGCTGGGTGCGGGGACAGTGACGGTTGCGCTGTGCATGTAGGCGCCGGACTCCTCGAGGCATACGGCCTTGTTCTCGAGGACGAGGACGAGCGCGCGGCGGAGCGGTACGACGCCGAGTGGCTCGTACGACGCGTTGAGGACCAGGACGTGCGGCACGGATGCCTCCTTGTACGCCGGCGGCGCGTGGCTCGCGCCGGGACGATCTGCAGTCAGTCTCCCCTCATGCCTGGTGGAAGCGCCACCATGTCCCGGTAACGGGCTGGGAGTGTTTTCGACCACACCGGAAGCATCCCCCGTTGTGCGCCCCCTTACTTCCCCAGTGAGCACGGTCTCTCCTCGGCACATCGGCCGAATCCCCACACGATGCACCGTTAGTGTGGTGCCCCTGCCCTCCGGTGACCTTTCCGTGACCTCGGCCACGGAGACCGGAGGCGGACGCTGTATTGCACCTGGAGGTCCCACTCGTGTCCTTGCCCGCCCTATCGACTGCCGGCGCCATGCCGTCCCCGTCACCCTCGCAGACGACGACGCCGGCGGTACCCACGTTCCAGGACGCCCAGCAGAGCGCGACGAACGCCGCGAGCTGGGTCGAGCAGAACTGGTCCACGTGGCTCGCGATCGGTCTCAGGGTCGTACTGATCCTGGTGATCGCGGCGGTGCTGAGAGTGATGGTGCGGCGCGCGATAACCAAGCTGATCGACCGCATGAGCCGGACCGCCCAGGCGGTGGACGGCACGGCGCTGGGCGGTCTGCTGGTGAACGCGGAGCGCCGCAGGCAGCGCTCGCAGGCGATCGGCTCGGTGCTGCGCTCGGTGGCGTCGTTCCTCATCATGGGCACGGCGGCGCTGATGGTGCTGGCGTCCTTCCAGATCAATCTGGCGCCGCTGCTCGCCTCCGCCGGTGTCGCGGGTGTGGCGATCGGTTTCGGCGCGCGCAACCTGGTGACGGACTTTCTGTCCGGCGTGTTCATGATCCTGGAGGACCAGTACGGCGTAGGCGACGTCATCGACGCGGGTGTGGCCTCCGGAGAGGTGATCGAGGTCGGCCTGCGGGTGACGAAGCTGCGCGGCGACAGCGGCGAGATCTGGTACGTCCGCAACGGCGAGGTCAAGCGCATCGGCAACCTCTCCCAGGGCTGGGCGACGGCCGGGGTGGACGTGACCGTCCGCGCGAGCGAGAACCTGGACCGGGTGAAGGCGGCCCTCGACCAGGTGGCCGAGCGGATGAGCAAGGACGAGCCCTGGAACGAGCTGCTGTGGGGCCCGATCGAGGTGCTCGGCCTGGACAGCGTGCTGCTGGACTCGATGGTGATCCGGCTCAGCGCGAAGACGATGCCGGGCAAGGCGCTGACGGTGGAGCGCGAGCTGCGCTGGCGCGTCAAGCGGGCCTTCGACGAGGCGGACATCCGCATCGTGGGCGGCGCCACGGCCCCGGTGGAAGAGGTGGTGACGCCCGACCCGACGGCCACGACGGCGGCCCCGTCGGTGTATGCGAACACCGCCTCGCCCCAGTCGGAGGCGGCGACCCCGATCCCGCCGGTCCGGCCGCCGGCGAAGTAGCGGTCGTACGTACGCCAGGAGGCGGTTCCCGAAGCATCCGGGAGCCGCCTCCTGGCGCGTTCAGGTAACGACTTGATTGCCGCCCGTGGCGGTATTGACGCCCCCACGACACCGGGCCTACTTTCCTCTCACCAATTGGAAACTTTCCTAACAGTGATCTACGAAGGACCTCCCGGCCAGGGACGGGCCCCGGCGACGATCACCCGGTGGACTTCCCGACGGCCCCGCTGAGAAGCTGGTGCATTGAAAGGCAGGTGGCGACACACATGGCAGGATCCGCCGGTACGCCGGGCACCCCGCGTGTGCTGCGCGCCATGAACGACCGCGCCGCCCTCGACCTGCTCCTGGAGCACGGCCCGCTCAGCCGCACCCGGATCGGCAAGCTCACCGGCCTGTCGAAGCCCACCGCCTCCCAGCTCCTCGCCCGCCTCGAAGCCGCCGGGCTGGTCCTGATGACCGGCACCAGCGAGGGCCGCCCCGGCCCCAACGCCCAGCTGTACGTGGTGAACCCGGCCGCCGCCCATGTCGCCGGCCTCGATGTCACCCCCGAGCGCATCCTCGCCGCCGTCGCCGACGTCACCGGCAGAACGGTCGGCGAGTTCGAACTGCCCACCCCCGGCCGCCGCCCGGCGCAGCCCGTCGTCCAGCAGGTCACCGACGCCCTCGGCGGCGCCGTGAAGGCCGCCGGGCTCGCCGTCGCCGACGTCCACCGGGTCGTCATCGGCACCCCCGGCGCCTTCGATCCCACCACCGGCCGCCTCCGCTACGCCTCCCACCTGCCCGGCTGGCACTCCCCCTCGCTGCTCGACGAACTCGCCGCCGCCCTGCCGATGCCCGTCGAGTACGAGAACGACGTCAACCTCGTCGCGCTCGCCGAGCAGCGGCTGGGCGCGGCCCGGGGCCACGGCGACTTCGTCCTGCTGTGGAACGAGGGCGGCCTCGGCGCCGCCCTCGTGCTCGGCGGACGGCTGCACCGAGGCTGGACCGGCGGCGCCGGCGAGGTCGGCTTCCTGCCGGTGCCCGGCGCACCCCTGGTCCGCCAGGTGACCCGGGCCAACAGCGGCGGCTACCAGGAACTGGCCGGCTCCCAGGCGCTGCCCGGACTGGCCCGCGAACTCGGCATCGAGGACGTGCCCACCGGCCCGCACACCGAGGTCGCGGCCACCCTCGTCACCCTGGGCGCCGACCATGCCTCGGGCGCTCACCGGCGCCTGCTCCAGACGTACGCGACCCGGCTCGCCACGGGTCTCGCCGCGCTCGTCTCCGTGCTCGACCCCGAACTCGTGGTCCTCAGCGGCACCTCGCTCACCGCGGGCGGCGAGCCGCTGCGGGCCCTGCTCCAGGCCGAACTGGAGGAGCTGGCCGCGTCCCGGCCGCGCCTCGTCGTCGGCGACGTACGCCAACACCCCGTGCTGCGCGGCGCGCTGGAGAGCGCGCTCGCGACCACCCGCGACGAGGTCTTCGACACCTCGCGCTGAGCAACCCGCACCTCACCCGGCCCCGACACCCGGCCCCGACACCCGCCCCGGTCGCCTCACATCCGCCCGCCCCAGGGAGATCCTGTCATGCCCGAAGTGATCCGAAAAGCGGCTTTTGCCCTGACTGCATCCGTCGCCCTGCTCACCACCGCCTGCACCGGCCAGTCCTCCTCCGGCGCGAACGACGACGCGTCCAAGGAGACCACCATCAACTTCTGGCACGCCTGGAGCGCGCCCTCCGAGACCAAGGCCGTGAACGCGCTGATCTCGGGGTTCGAGAAGGCGCATCCCAACATCCATGTCAACGTCGTCGCCAACATGACCGACGACAAGATCAACCAGGCGCTGCGCTCCGGCGGCGACAAGGCGCCCGACGTCATCTCCTCCTTCACCACGAACAACGTGGGCAAGTTCTGCTCGTCCGGGGCCCTGGTCGATCTGAACCCGTTCTTCAAGAAGTCGGGCATCGACCCGGCCACGACCTTCCCGAAGCCGATGAACGAGTACACCCAGTTCGACGGCAACCGCTGCACGGTGCCGCTGCTGGGCGACGCCTACGGGCTCTACTACAACAAGACCGCCTTCAAGAAGGCGGGCATCGCCGGCCCGCCCAAGACCTGGTCCGAGTTCGAGACCGACGCGAAGAAGCTCACGATCCCCGAGGGCGACGGCTACGAGCAGGTCGGGTTCATGCCGGACTACCACGGCTGGGAGACCACCACCGAGCACTACTTCGCGCAGTTCTCCCCGACGTACTTCGACGCGCAGGGCAAGTCGAACCTCGCCAAGGACCCGGCGTTCACCCAGGGCTTCACCCTGCAGAAGAAGCTCGTGGACGAACTGGGCGGCTTCCAGAAGCTGGAGAAGTACCGCTCGAAGCTCGGTGACGAGTGGGGCCCGAAACACCCCTTCCACACCGGTCAGGTCGCCATGCAGCTCGACGGCGAGTGGCGCCTGGGCATGGCCCTGGACGCGGGGGCGAAGTTCGACATAGGGGTGGCCCCGCTGCCCGTGCCCGACGACCAGGCGTCCCAGTACGGCAAGGGCTACATCACCGGGACGATCGCCGGCATCGCCGCCACCAGCAAGAAGCAGAACGCGGCCTGGGAACTGGTGAAGTACATGACCACGGACACGGACGCGGTGGTCGGCTTCGCCAACGACATCCACAACGTGCCCTCCACCCTGGCCGCGCTGAAGTCCCCCAAGCTGAAGTACGACCCGCGCTTCAAGACGTTCCTGGACATCGCGGCCAACCCCGACTCCACGACGACGCCCGCCTCCATCAACGGCGGCCAGTACCTCGTGACCATCCAGCAGCTCGGCTACGACTACGAGAGCGGCAAGGCCAAGGACCTCAAGGCGGGCCTGGCGAGCACGGCCCGGCAGATCGACACGGACATCGCGCAGGCGAAGTGACGATGACCGCCCTCACCCTCGCGTCCAAACGCCGCCGGGCGGCCCTGCGCACGGCCGCCTTCATGTCGCCCTGGCTGATCGGCTTCGCGGTCTTCTTCGCGTATCCGCTGGTCTCGACGGTCTACTTCTCCTTCATGCACTACGACGGCTTCCGGCCGCCGACCTGGAGCGGGACGAAGAACTGGGCGTACGTCTTCCGGGACTACCCCCTGTTCTGGCCGGCGCTGCGCAACACCCTGTGGCTCGTGGTCGTCGCGGTCAGTCTGCGGGTCGTCTTCGGACTCGGCGTGGGCCTGCTCATCACCAAGATCAAGACGGCTACGGGTGTCTTCCGCACCCTCTTCTACCTGCCCTACCTCGCCCCGCCCGTGGCCGCCACCATGGCCTTCGCCTTCCTGCTGAACCCCGGTACCGGACCGGTCAACTCGATCCTCGACAAGATCGGCATCCCGGCGCCGGGCTGGTTCAACGACCCCGCCTGGTCCAAGCCCGCTCTCACCCTGCTCGCCCTGTGGGGAGTCGGCGACCTGATGGTCATCTTCATGGCCGCGCTGCTGGACGTGCCGAAGGAGCAGTACGAGGCGGCCGAGCTGGACGGTGCGTCGGCATGGCAGCGTTTCCGCTACGTCACCCTGCCGAACATCTCCCCCATCGTGATGTTCGCCGTGGTCACCGGCGTGATCCAGACCATGCAGTACTACACGCAGCCGCTGATCGCGGGGAAGGTCGCCTCGGGCGTCATCCAGGGCGCCGGCACCCAGTTCGAGCCGGGCTACCCCGACAAGTCCACGCTCACCCTGCCCCAGCTCGTCTACAACCTCGGCTTCCAGCGCTTCGACTACGGCTCCGCCTGTGTGGTCGCGCTCGTGCTCTTCGCCCTGTCGATGGTGTTCACCGCGTTCCTGATGCGGCGCCGGGGCGGCCTCAACCTGGCAGGTGACTGACCATGACCCAAGTACTCGACCGGCCCGCGGAGTTGAGAGAGGCCGCCTCGCCCGCCGCACGCACCGCCCGCCGCAAGGCGCTGCTGGAGTGGATCGCGGTCCACTCCCTCGGCGTGGCCACCGCGCTCTTCTTCACCCTGCCCTTCGTGTTCGTGTTCCTGACCTCGCTGATGAGCGACAGCCAGGCGCTCAGCCGCGATCTGATCCCGCACACCTGGGAGTGGGGCAACTACAGGAAGGTCTTCGACACGCCCGGCTTCCTGACCTGGTGGAAGAACACCCTCATCTATGCGGGCCTGGGCACCGTCCTGACCGTCGTGTCGTCGATCCCGGTCGCCTACGCCCTCGCCAAGTTCCGTTTCCGGGGCCGCAATCTGTCCCTGATGCTGGTGATCTCGATGATGATGCTGCCGCCGCAGGTGATCATCATCCCGATGTATCTGTTCTGGGCCAAGCAGCTGGACCTGTCCGGCACGCTGTGGCCGCTGATCATCCCGATGGCGTTCGGCGACGCGTTCTCCATCTTCCTGCTGCGCCAGTTCCTGATGACCGTCCCGAACGAGTACCTGGACGCGGCGAAGGTCGACGGCTGCGGCGACCTGCGGACCCTGCTCAGGGTCGTCCTGCCCATGGCACGGCCGGGCATCGCCGCCGTCGCGCTCTTCCAGTTCTTCTACGCCTGGAACGACTACTTCGGGCCGCAGATCTACGCCTCGGAGAACCCGGCCGCGTGGACGCTCAGTTACGGCCTGGAGTCGTTCAAGGGCGCGCACCACACCGACTGGAACCTCACCATGGCCGCCACCGTGCTGGTCATGGCCCCCGTGATCCTCGTGTTCTTCTTCGCCCAGAAGGCGTTCGTCGAGGGTGTCACGCTCACCGGAGTGAAGGGCTAGAACATTGAAGCTCACCGTGGTCGGCGGAGGCTCGACCTACACACCCGAACTCGTCGACGGATTCGCACGGCTGAGGGACACCCTCCCCGTGGAGGAGCTGGTCCTCGTCGACCCGGCCACCGACCGCGTGGAGCTGGTGGGCGGGCTGGCCCGGCGCATCTTCGCCCGGCAGGGGCATCCGGGGCGCGTCGTCACGACCGACGACCTGGACCGGGCGGTCGAGGGCGCCGACGCCGTGCTGCTCCAGCTGCGCGTCGGCGGCCAGGCCGCGCGGGAGCAGGACGAGACCTGGCCGCTGGAGTGCGGCTGCGTCGGCCAGGAGACGACCGGCGCGGGCGGCCTCGCCAAGGCGCTGCGCACGGTGCCGGTGGTCCTCGACATCGCCGACCGCGTCCGCCGCGCCAACCCCGGTGCCTGGATCATCGACTTCACCAACCCGGTGGGCATCGTCACCCGTGCCCTCCTCCAGGAGGGCCACCGGGCGGTCGGGCTGTGCAACGTGGCGATCGGCTTCCAGCGGAGGTTCGCCGCGCTGCTCGGTGTCACGCCCGCCGATGTCCATCTCGACCATGTGGGGCTCAACCACCTCACCTGGGAGACAGGTGTGCGCCTCGGCGGCCCCGAGGGCGACAACGTGCTGCCCAAGCTGCTCGCCGAGCACGGGGACTCGGTCGCCGACGATCTGCGCCTGCCGCGCTCCCTCGTCGACCGCCTGGGCGTGGTCCCCTCGTACTACCTGCGCTACTACTACGCGCACGACGAGGTCGTACAGGAGCTGCGCGGCAAGCCGTCCCGGGCCGCGGAGGTCGCCGCCATGGAGCGGGAGCTGCTGGGGATGTACGCGGACCCCGCGCTCGACGAGAAGCCGGCGCTGCTGGCCAAGCGGGGCGGCGCCTACTACTCGGAGGCCGCCGTGGACCTCGCCGCGTCCCTGCTGGCCGGCGGGGGTTCGCCGTACCAGGTGGTGAACACGTACAACAACGGCACACTGCCCTTCCTGCCGGACGACGCGGTGATCGAGGTGCAGGCCGCCGTCGGAGCGCACGGACCGGCCCCCCTGCCGGTGCCCGGGGTGGACCCGCTGTACGCGGGGCTGATGGCGAACGTGACCGCGTACGAGGAACTGGCCCTGGAGGCCGCCCTGCGCGGCGGGCGCGACCGTGTCTTCCGGGCGCTGCTCGCCCACCCCCTCATCGGCCAGTACGCCTACGCCGACGCCCTCACCGACCAGCTGATCACGCACAACCGGGAGCACCTCGCGTGGGCCTGACCGCAAGCGTCCTCGCCATCGACGCGGGCAACAGCAAGACCGACGTGGCCGTCGTGGCCGCCGACGGCCGGGTGCTCGGCACCGCGCGGGGCGGGGGGTTCCGGCCGCCGGCCGTGGGCGTGGAGACGGCCGTGGGCGCCCTGGCCGACGCCGTGGCACGGGCCCTCGCCGCGGCCCGGGCCGACTCGGCCGACCATGTCTCGGCCTGTCTCGCCAACGCCGACCTCCCGGTGGAGGAGGAGCAGTTGGCGGCGGCGCTGCAAGCGCGGGGGTGGGGCAGAACGGTCGAGGTGCGCAACGACACCTTCGCCGTCCTGCGGGCCGGCGTCGCCGAGCCCCGGGGGGTGGCGGTCGTGTGCGGCGCGGGCATCAACTGCGCCGGCATGCGTCCCGACGGGCGCACCGCCCGCTTCCCCGCGCTCGGCCGTATATCCGGCGACTGGGGCGGCGGCTGGGGCCTGGCGGAGGAGGCCCTGTGGTGGGCGGCGCGCGCGGAGGACGGGCGCGGCGGACCCACGGCCCTGGCCCGCACCCTGCCCGCGCACTTCGGGCTCGGCTCCATGTACGCGCTCATCGAGGCGCTCCATCTGGAGCACATCACGCACGAACGGCGCCATGAGCTGACGCCGGTGCTGTTCGCCACGGCCGGGGAGGGCGATCCGGTGGCCCGCGCGATCGTCGACCGGCTCGCGGAGGAGGTGGTCGCGATGGCCACGGTCGCGCTGACCCGGCTGGACCTGCTCGACGAGGAGGCCCCGGTGCTGCTCGGCGGCAGCATCCTGGCCGCCCGCCATCCCCAGCTGGACGACCGGATCGGAGAACTGCTGGCCGCCCGGGCACCCAAGGCGGACCCCCGGGTGGTCACGGCCCGACCGGTGCTGGGCGCCGCGCTGCTCGGCCTGGACCACGTGGGGGCGCCGCCCGAGACGCATGCGCGCGTGCGGGCGTACTACGAAAAGAGGGCAGAAGGGACAGAGGGGGCACAGGGGGCGTACGACGAGCACGGGGCGGGCGCCTGAGCGGCCCGGGGAACCGAACGCCCGCGTATCGCGTGTTCCTGGGAGGGGGTGGTCCGGCCGGCCCCGGCGAGCCCGGCGTTCCGTACAAACACTGCGATCCGGAAACAAGATCGTATAAAGACCTGTTCGGATGCGGGTTCCGGCGGCGATACTTGCCGCCGTGCACCCGCGCCCGGTACTCGCGCCCCGGGCGGAGGTGACCGACGGATGACCATGGGGGAGGTCAAGTGACACATCCGCAGCAGGTCGGCGCGCCACCGGTGAGGCCCGCGACGCCATCCGTCACACCGGCCGCGGCGCCGGTGCCCGCACCGCGCCGCGCGGCCATCGCCGAGGGCGTGGACCGGCTGCGGGCCGTCGCCACCACCGAGCCCGGCCGGCTGCGGGTCATCGGCGCCGTGCTGGCCGTGCTCGTCGTCACCTTCGGGGCCGTCACCGCCTGGCAGATGACGGACCGTTCGAACGCCGCAGACGACGTGCTGCACAGCAGCCAGCCGCTCAGTGCCTCCGCCGCCGACATCTACCGCTCCCTCGCGGACGCCAACACCACGGCCTCCAGCGGCTTCCTGTCGGGCGGCCAGGAGCCGGTCGCGACCACCAGGCGGTACGAGAAGGACATCGAGACCGCCGCCGCCGGGCTCGTCACGGCGGCCGCCGGCACCGAGCCCGGCTCCCCCGCCGCGGACACCATCGCCAAGCTCAACAAGCTGCTCCCGCAGTACAAGGGGCTCATCGAGCGGGCCCGCGCCAACAACCGGCAGGGCTTCCCGGTGGGCGGCGCCTATCTGCGGGCCGCCAACGACGTGATGCAGCAGCAGATGCTGCCGACCGCACAGGACCTGTACACCAAGGAGAACCAGCGGCTGCGCGCCGACTACGCGGACGCGACCCCCTACCCCTGGTTCGCGATCGTCCTCGGTGCGCTCGCGCTGGCCGCCCTCGGCTGGGCCCAGCGCCGCCACTTCCTGCGCACGAACCGGGTGCTGAACCAGGGCCTGGTCGCCTCCACCGCCGCCGCCGCGATCGTGCTGCTGTGGCTGGTGGCCGGCCACAGCGTCGCCCGCGCCCGGCTCGACTCCTCCTACGACCACGGCGTCCGCTCGCTGACCGTGCTGCACGACGCGCGGATCGCCTCCCTGAACGCGCGCGGCAACGAGAACCTGACGCTGGTCAGCCGTGGCGCCGAGACCAAGCAACTGCCGGACGGCAAGGTCGAGGACGCCTACGACTACGCCTTCCAGCAGGACATGAGGACGCTGTCCGCCACGCTCACCGAGGCCGGGTCCCTCGCCGACGACCAGGCGGGCAAGGCGCCCGTGACGGCCGCCACCGGCAACATGAAGGTCTGGCAGCAGCGGCACGCGCAGGCGCGGTCCGCCGACGACGACGGCAACTACCAGGCGGCCCTGAACAAGATCATCGGCTCGAAGGCGGACCAGCCGACGGGCGAGTGCTTCGACAGCGTGGACGCGAACCTGGCGAAGGCGCTGGATCATGAGAAGAGCGAGTTCGAGCGGGCGGCGGGCGACGGACGGGGCGCGATGACCGGACTCCCGCTGGGCGCCGGGGTCCTCGCCGTGCTGGGCGCGGCGGGCGCGGTGCTGGGCATCGCGCGCAGGCTTTCGGAGTACCGGTGAGAGGGGGAGCGGCGATGGCCGTACGCCGCCTGAGGGCGAGCCTGAGGGGCTGGGGCGGGGTGGGCGCGATGGTCGTCGCCTGCGTCCTCGCTCTGGCGTTCGCGCTGTCGCTGCCGCTCGCCCGCGCGAGCCGGGACGGCTCCACGGGCACCGGCGGCCCGGGCCTCGCCGAGGCCACCCAGGCCAAGGCGGACGACTGCGGCGGACACCCCGAGCGGATGAGCCTTCCGCCGTCCGGCGCCGACACGGGCCCCACGGTCCAGGACATCAAGCGGCGCGGCTATCTGTCCGTGGGCGTCGACCAGAACAGCTACCGCTGGGGCTACCGCGACCCCAACACCCGCGGCAGCGACCTGGAGGGCTTCGACATCGATCTCGCCCACGAGATCGCACGCCAGATCCTCGGCAGCCCGGACGCCGTCCGCTTCCACGCCATTCCCACCAACCAGCGCATCCCCGCCATCCAGAGCAAGCAGGTGGACATGGTGGTGCGCACCATGACGATCACCTGCGACCGGCTGGACGAAGTCCGCTTCTCCGACCCGTACTTCGTCACCGGCCAGCAGGTCCTGGCGCCGAAGACCTCCGGCATCACCGGCTACGACAAGTCCCTCGCGGGCAAGCGGATCTGCTCCGCCTCGGGCTCCACGGCCGGCACCAGGCTGACCGAGGACAAGAAGTCCGGCCGGCTGCCCGCGTCCACCGACATCTCCACCACGGTCCCCAACCAGCTCGACTGCCTGGTCAAACTCCAACTGGGCGAGGTCGACGCGGTCGTCACCGACGGCGCGCTGGCCGCGAGCCAGGCCGCCCAGGACCCGACCGTGGAACTCAAGGGGAAGCCCTTCACGACCGAGTACTACGGAGTGGCGATGAACAAGGAGGCCAAGGACCTGGTGCAGCGGGTCAACCAGGTGCTCGTGGGCTACCTCGCGAACGGCTGGGGGGCCTCGTACACCAAGTGGCTGTCCGCGACGCTGGGTCCCGACGCGGCTGCCTCCCGGCCACCATCCTCCTGACCGGCGACCCAACCGACCTGGTACCACTGGAGAGTTGACCCGGCGCACCGGACATCGCGCGGGCACGACGAGAGCGAGAGGTGATCGATGGGCGTCACGGGACCCACCGGGCCGGTGATGGACCGGGACGAGGTGGACCGTGCGCTGGCGCGGCTCGGCGCGGAGCACGAGGCCATAGAGACCTCGCTCCTCGCCCTGCAGGACCACGCGGGCCGCAGACTCCTCGAAGGCGCCGAACTGACCGGCGTCACCAAGGAGCGCTGGACGTCGACGGAGGCGTCGATCACCCTGCTCTGGGCGTACTTCGACGCCTACACGGACGCCCTGCGCAGCGCGCGCGACATCCGCGCCCGCCGCCGCTGGTCCAGCCGCGAGGACCTGGCCGAACTGACCGAGCTGCTGCGCGGGTCGAGCGTCACCGTGGCGGGCAGCGCCACGGCGGCGGCGCACGCGCCGACAGTGGCCGGCACCGGCAGGCTGAGCGAGCAGTTCACCCTGGTCCAGCTCGTGGAACGGATGAACGAGCTGTACGCCTCCTCGCTGGACATGGTCGTCGCCGCCGACGCGGTGTGGTCGGCGCTGCCCGCCCGGATCGATTTACTGGCCGCGGAGCTGCAACGCACCCGCCGGCTCGCGCACTCCGTCGGGGTACGCCCCGGCGAGCACCCGGCGGGCGACGACCTGGAGCGGATCACCCGCACCCTGACGCGCCTGCGCGAGCAGGTGGTCTCCGACCCGCTGGCCTACTGGACCCCCGCGCAGGGCAGTTCGGCCCCCGGCGGCGGCCGGCCGGACACCGCGGTCTACGACCGTGAGGCACGCGCCCTGGAGGACGTGCGCCGGGAGATCGACGCCGTACTGACGGTCCGTCAGGACGCCGAGGCGCGGCTGGTCAAACTGCGCGACGTGCTCAGCCGCGCGGACCGCACGCTCGCCGAGGCGCGCAGTGCGCGGGGTGAGGTGCTGGCGAAGATCGCCGCGTCGGAGGTGCCCGTGGTCAGCGGCCCGCCGACCGCGCTGCAGGAACAGCTGGCGACCGCCGCCGAGTACCGCAGACACGCTCAGTGGCACCGTCTCTCACCGCTCCTGGAGTCCCTCGAGCAGCGGGCCGAGGACGAACTGCTGCGCGCCCGCGAGTCGTTGACCGCGGTCACCGCGCCGCTCGCGGTCCGCGCCGAGCTGCGCGGCCGGCTGGACGCGTACAAGGCGAAGATCGCCCGGCACGGCCTCGCGGAGGACCCGCTGCTGATCGAACGGTACGACTCGGCCCGCCGCATGCTGTGGAGCGCGCCCTGCGACCTCCGGGTCGCCGAGCAGGCGGTGCTGCGCTATCAGCAGGCCGCCGCCGAACAGCTGGGCCAGCGTGTGCCCCGGCAGGGCGAGCCGGTGGACCGGAGGGGGGAAGCATGAGTCAGGCAGGACAGACGTGCCAGCGGCCCGGCTGCGAGGGCTCGTACGAGGACATGGGCGGCGGCGAGCTGTACTGCGACACGTGCGGTCTGGCGCCGGTCGTCTCGGCGAAGGGCGCGCTCGGCTCGGTGGCCACGGGTGCCTCCGCGGGCGGCCGGGACTCCGGCGGTCCCGGCGGCGAGGGCTCGCGGCCCAGTTCCCGTACGTCGTCGCGGTCGTCCCGCTCGTCGCAGTCCCGGCGCTCGGTGTCGGGGCGGCTCACGGGCAGGTCCACCGGCCGCTCGGTGTCCGTGCGCAGCTCCGGTTCCACGAGCGGGAGTTCGGGGCGCAGCCGCCTCGGTCTCGGTCTGGTGCAGGTCCCGGACGTGCCGCGGCCCGACCCCCGGGCGATGGTGCTGGAGAACCCCGAGGTGCCCGAGCGCAAGCGCTTCTGCTCGCGCTCCGACTGCGGGGTGCCGGTGGGGCGCTCCCGCGGCGACCGCGCGGGACGCACGGAAGGGTTCTGCACGAAGTGCGGCCACCCATACTCGTTCGTGCCGAAGCTGCACGCCGGGGACATCGTGCACGGCCAGTACGAGGTCGTGGGCTGTCTCGCGCACGGCGGGCTCGGCTGGATCTATCTGGCGGTGGACCGCGCGGTCTCCGACCGGTGGGTCGTCCTCAAGGGCCTGCTGGACACCGGCGACCAGGACGCGATGGCCGCCGCGATCTCCGAGCGGCGGTTCCTGGCGGAGATCGAGCACTCCAACATCGTGCGCATCTACAACTTCGTGGAGCATCTCGACCAGCGCACCGGCTCGCTCGACGGCTACATCGTCATGGAGTACGTCGGCGGCAAGTCGCTGAAGGAGATCGCCAACGAGCGCCGCGCCTCCGACGGACGACGCGATCCGCTGCCGGTGGAGCAGGCGTGCGCCTACGGCATCGAGGCCCTGGAGGCGCTCGGCCATCTGCACAGCCGCAACCTGCTGTACTGCGACTTCAAGGTCGACAACGCGATCCAGACCGAGGACCAGCTCAAGCTGATCGACATGGGCGCGGTGCGCCGGATGGACGACGACGAGTCGGCCATCTACGGCACCGTGGGCTACCAGGCGCCCGAGGTCGCGGAGGTCGGCCCCTCGGTGGCGAGCGACCTCTACACGGTCGCGCGCACCCTCGCGGTGCTCACCTTCGACTTCCCGGGCTACACCACCGTCCATGTGGACTCGCTGCCCGACCCCGCGACCGTGGAGGTCTTCCGCCGCTACGAGTCCTTCTACCGGCTGCTGGTCCGCGCCACCGACCCCGACCCCGCTCGGCGGTTCGCCTCCGCGCAGGAGATGTCGGAACAGCTGACCGGAGTGCTGCGCGAGGTCGTCGCCCTCCAGACGGGCCGCCCCCGGCCCGCCCTGTCGACGCTGTTCGGGCCCGAACTGAAGGTCACGGACACGGAGTTGTTCCCACGACTGGACGGGGACGTCTCTCGGCTCGGGGCGCGGGTGGTGCCCGCGCGGCGCCGCGGCACCGCGCGGACCGCGGTGGCGCACCCGGGGAGCGGAGCTCAGGGCGCGGTCGCGGGGACCGCCGGGACGCCGGCCGCCGCCGTGGTCTCCGCGGCCGTCGTCTCCGCGGCCGCTGTCCCTGCCGCCGGTTCTCCGAGAGGGGACGCAGGCGCGGGCAGGCCGGGCACCCGGAATCCCGGATCCTCGGTCGCCGTCAAGACCGTCGACACCGCCGCCACGGCGCTCGCCCTGCCGGTGCCCCTGGTCGACCCGAGCGACCCCAACGCCGGTTTCCTGGCGGGTCTCATGGCCTCCGCTCCCGCGGAGCTGATCACGGCGCTGAACGCCGCGCCCGTGCCCTCCCCGGAGCTGCTGCTGCGCGAGCTGCGCGCCCGGCTGGAGATGGGCGAGACGGACAGCGCCGGGCAGGCGCTCACGGCCCTGGAGGCGGACCACCCCGACGACTGGCGGGTGGTCTGGTACCGCGGGGTCACCGCGCTCGTGACCGGCGACCACGAGGCCGCCGCGCTCTCCTTCGAGGCGGTCTACGACGCCTTCCCCGGCGAGCCCTCCCCGAAGCTGGCGCTCGGTCTGTGCGCGGAGGTCCTCGGCCAGCTCGACAACGCGGCCGAGTACTACGGGCTCGTGTGGACCACCGACCCCAGCTATGTGAGTTCGGCGTTCGGTCTGGCCCGCGTCCAGCTCGCCTCCGGTGACCGCCACGAGGCGGTACGCACCCTGGAGTCCGTGCCGGAGGCGTCCATCCACTACACCGCGGCCCGGGTCGCCGCCGTACGGGCGCGGCTGCGGCAGCGCACGAACCACGGGCCCGACCCGGCCTTCCTGGACGACCTCGTGGCCGCTGCGGGGCAGGTCCAGGCGCTGGAGGCGTACGGCCTGGACGCCGTACGCCGCGAGGAGTTGTCCACAGAGGTCCTCGGCTGCGCCCTGGACTGGGTACTCTCCGGTAGCCAGGGTTCCGCACCGTCCGCGGCGGGCGGCCGGGCGCTGCTCGGCAGTGATCTCGACGAGCGCGGCCTCCGCTTCGGCCTGGAGCGCTCGTACCGGACGCTGGCCAGGCTCGCCCAGGGCGGCGAGGAGAGGATCGACCTGGTGGAACGTGCCAACTGTTACCGCCCCCGGACGTGGGTGTGATCGATGACCCAGATGCCCCAGCCGAAGGCCCTTTCACGGTGCCCCAGTTGTGAGGAGCCCCTCGAGTCGGGCGACCGCTACTGCGGCGCCTGCGGGTACGACCTGTCGGTGGTGCCCGCCCCGCCGTCGGACGCCCCGACCCTGACGATGAACGGCACGGTGCCGCGCCCGGCCTCCCCGGCCGCCCCGGTCGACTGGCCCAGCGCGCCGCCGGCGGGCGGCCCGGAGACGTCCGCCCCGGTGCACCTGCCGACAGACCTCGCGGGCACCGACTCCGCCGACTCGCATCTGCCCGCGGCGGCCCCGGCCCAGGGCGCCTCCCGGGGCGTACGGTTCGATCGCCCCTCTGAGCCGGACGACTACCCGCTCGCGGCGCCCCAGCCGGTCGACCCGCGCACGGCGCCCCCGGCGGCGCCCGCGGCCCCCGCCGCCGAGCCGAAGTTCTGTGTGGCCTGCCGCACCGGCAGGGTGGACGGCGACGGCTACTGCGAGCACTGCGGTCACGCCCAGCCGCGCGAACGGGACCACATGGAGGAGGAGTCGGGCCCGGTCGCCGCGATCAGCGACCGAGGTCTGCGCCACCACCGCAACGAGGACGCCTTCGCGCTCTCCCGGTCCGCGCTGCCCGACGGCTCGCCCGCGCTCGTCGCGGTCGTCTGCGACGGGGTGTCCTCGGCGACCCGCCCCGACGACGCCTCCCTCGCCGCCGCCCGGACCGCGAACGAGTCGCTCCTCGCGGCCCTGCCCCTCGGCACGCACCCTCAGCAGGCTATGCACGACGCGATCGTCGCCGCCTCGCACGCCGTCAACGCGCTGGCCACGGAGCCGGAGACGGCCGAGGAGCACACCCCGCACCAGAACGCCCCCGCCTGCACCCTCGTCAGCGTCGTGGTCACCGCGAGCCTGCTCGTCGTCGGCTGGGTCGGGGACAGTCGCGCCTACTGGGTCCCGGTGGACCCCGGCGCTCCCCCGGCCCGCCTCACCGAGGACGACTCCTGGGCCGCCCAGATGGTCGCCGCGGGTCTGATGAGCGAGGCCGAGGCCTACGCCGACGAGCGCGCCCACGCGATCACCGGCTGGCTCGGCGCGGACGCGTACGAACTGGAGCCGCACACCGCCGCGTTCAAGCCGGACCGGCCGGGTGTGGTGGTCGTGTGCACGGACGGTCTGTGGAACTACGCGGAGTCCGCCGAGGAGATGGCCGAGGTGGTGCCGTCCGACGCGGAGCACCGGCCGCTGCACGCCGCCCGGGTGCTGCTGGGCCACGCCCTGGACGGCGGGGGCCACGACAACGTAACAGTGGCGGTCCTCCCGTTCCCGGCCCTGTCGCAGAGGGCAGGATCCGCCTGACGGGTGTCCCGTGTCCCGGGCGCCCGTACGTACGGCCGGCCGGACCGGCCGCGCAGGACCGGAGGGGACCGGTCCGCAACCAGTCATCGCCCCACACCGGTGGGGTCCTCGAGGGGGATCAGAGTAGGCATGGCCAATTTCTCGAAGTCGAACGTGCCGCAGTTCTCGGTGGACGTGTACCAGAACGAGTACCTGCCGGAGGGCGGCCGCGAGGTCAACGCCATCGTGACGGTCTCGGCGACCGGCGGCGGCACGGCCGCGGGCACGGTCGGGGCGCCCCATCCGCACACGGCGGCGGGGCAGGGACCGAGCGCGGCCGTGGCGATCATGGTCGACTGCTCGGGGTCCATGGACTACCCGCCGACCAAGATGCGCAACGCGCGCGACGCGACGGCCGCGGCCATCGACACCCTGCGCGACGGCGTGCACTTCGCGGTGATCGGCGGCACCCATGTGGCCAAGGAGGTCTATCCGGGCGGCGGGCGGCTCGCCGTCGCCGGCGCGACCACCCGCGACCAGGCCAAGCAGGCGCTGCGCAAGCTCGGCGCGGGCGGCGGCACCGCGATCGGCACCTGGCTGCGGCTGGCCGACCGGCTGCTGTCCTCGGCGGACGTCTCCATACGTCACGGCATCCTGCTCACCGACGGCCGCAACGAGCACGAGTCGCCCGAGGACCTGAGGGCCGCGCTGGACGCCTGCGCCGGCCGTTTCACCTGTGACGCACGCGGCGTGGGCACCGACTGGGAGGTCAAGGAGGTCACCGGGATCGCCTCCGCGCTGCTCGGCACCGCCGACATCGTCGCCGATCCGGCCGGCCTGGCCGCCGACTTCACGGGGATGATGGAGACGGCCATGGGCAAGGAGGTGGCGGATGTCTCGCTGCGGCTGTGGACGCCGGTCGGCACGGAGATCAAGTTCGTCAAGCAGGTGGCTCCCACCGTCGAGGACCTGACGGACCGGCGGACGGAGGCGGGACCGCGCGCCGGCGACTACCCCACGGGGTCCTGGGGCGACGAGTCCCGCGACTACCACGTGTGCGTCCAGGTTCCGGCCGCGAACATCGGCCAGGAGATGCTGGCCGCCCGGGTGTCCCTGGTGATCCCGCGCAGCGACGGCACCGCGGAGAGCCTCGGCGCCCAGGGACTCGTACGGGCCGTGTGGACCGACGACATGACGGCCTCCACGTCCATCAACGCCCAAGTCGCCCACTACACAGGACAGGCCGAACTGGCGCAAGTCATCCAACAGGGAATAGACCTGCGCAAAGCGGGCGATTTCGATGGGGCAACGGCCAAGTTGGGCAGGGCGGTTCAACTCGCCAGCGCCTCGGGAAACGCGGATACTGCGAAACTGCTTGCGAAGGTGGTGGACGTGGTCGACGCCGCGACAGGTACTGTGCGACTGAAGACAAAGGTCACGGAGGCCGACGAGATGACACTCGAGACCCGGTCCACAAAGACTGTTCGTGTAAAGAAGTAGTACGTCCGACAACAGCGAGCCCGGCCCCCGGGGGCCGGAGAACCACACCGGTCCTGGGGACCGGGGAAGGAGAGGGGGAAGCGCCGACATGCCGACCTGCCCGAACGGACACCAGTCGGGTTCCGACGACTGGTGCGAGGTCTGCGGTCACCGTATGGCCGGTGCCGTACCCCCGCCGCCTCCACCGCCACCCACCGGTTACGGCTATCCGCCGCCGGCCTCGCCGCCCCAGGGCGCGGGCGGCCGGCCCGGAGGACGCCCGCTGTCCGCCGAGCCGGAACTCTGCCCGCAGTGCCGTACGCCCCGCGAGGGCGGCGCGCCCTTCTGCGAGGAGTGCCGGTGGAACTTCCTGACCAACACGGCGACCTCGTACACCCCCGCCGCACCGCGCCCGCCGGCGCCGAACCCGGGGCTGCGCTACCAGCAGGGCGGCCAGACCGGCCCCGGGGCCGACCCGTTCGACTACGAGCGCTCCCGGCCGTCCCAGGTGAACCGGCCCGCTGAGCCGATACCGCCGGGCCCGCCGTTCGGCAGCGAGCCGTCCGGCCCGACGGGCTTCGGCCAGGGCCCGTCGCGCCCATCCGGCTTCGGAAACGATTCGTCTCGCCCGTCCGGCTTCGGGAACGACGCCTCGCGGCCGTCCCCGTTCGGTACGGATCCGTCGCGTCCGGTTCCGCCGCCGCCCGCGCCCACGTCCGGTGGTTCCCGGGGCCCCGGTGGTCTCCCTGGCCCCAGCGGGCCCGGTGGCCAGGGTGGTCCGGGTGCTCCCGGCGGTTTCGGTGGTCAGGGCGGCCCCGGCAGTCAGAGTGGCCCCGGAGCGTACCAGCAGAGCGGCGCGCCCACCGCGTTCCAGCGGCCCGGCCGGCAGGCCCCGCCGCCGACGCAGGGCGGTTTCCCGCCGCCCGCCCCGCCGCAGTCCGGCGGCCCGTCCTTCGGCGGCGGTGACGACGACTGGGTGATCTCCCCGCCCGCGTCCTCCCAGGCGCCCGGCGGCCCCGGCCCCGTCGGCAACCAGGGCGGTGGCTACGGCTATCCGCAGCCCGGTTCCGCCCAGGCCCCGCCGCCGCCCGGTCCCTACGAGCAGCAGCCGGTGACCTGGACCGCGACCATCGGTCCGGACCGCGAGTACTTCATGGCGATGATGCAGCGCTCCGGCCCCGAGGCCGCGGGCCTGAACCTGCCGGCGTACTCCCCGGAGCAGCGGCGCACCCTCACCGGCAACCAGGTCACCATCGGCCGTCGCCGCCACTCCACCGGCGACACCCCCGACATCGACCTGTCGGTTCCGCCGGAGGACCCGGGCGTCTCGCACCAGCACGCGATGCTGGTCCAGCAGCCGGACGGCTCCTGGGCGGTCGTCGACCAGAACTCGACGAACGGCACCACGGTCAACGGCGGCGAGGAGCCTATCCAGCCCTTCGTGCCCATACCCCTCCAGGACGGGGACCGGGTGCACGTGGGCGCGTGGACGACGATCACGGTCCGCCGGGGCTGAGCGACACCACGGTCGCCGTACGCGTGCGGGGCGGGTCAGAACCCCGTACGCGTACGGGGACGTGAGAAGTCCTCGTACGCGTACGCGGCCCCGCCCCATCGGTCCTGTCGGCCCCGTCTGCCCTGTCGGTCCTCAGGACAACGGCCAGGCGTACGGCCCTTCCGGATCGTCCAGCCAGGACCAGGAGCGGTCGCCGCTGACAGTGACGCCGAACCGGTCCCGTTCGGGATGCCGCTCCTGCTCCCACAGCGTGTACGCCTCGTACGCGGTGAGAGCGTGCCGCGTAAGGGCCAGCAGGAACCGGAACAGCTCGTCGCCGCGGGCCCGGCGCGGCAGTCCGCCCAGGTCCTGGAGCTCCGGCTCGGAGGGGGTGCCGTCGCGCAGCGGCACGAAGTAGGCGGGCGTCTGCAGAAAACGCCCCTCGGCATGCCCGGCGTCCCGCACCCGCATCACGATCAGCCCGGTCGCCAGGGGCGCGAGGATCCGCGCACCCGGGCGGCACTGTGCGAGCCAGGCGTCCGGGATCGTGTGCAGCGCACAGGTGGCGATGATCCGGTCGAAGGGGGCGCGCTCCGGCACGCCGCGCGCGCCGTCGCCCGTGACCACCGTCGGCCGGTACCCCGCGTCCGCCAGCTGCCGCCTGGCGGCGTCGGTGATCTCCGGGTCGAGGTCGACGGTGGTGACCAGCCCGTCACCGAGGCGGTGGCAGAGCAGCGCCGCGTTGTACCCGGTGCCGGTGCCGATCTCCAGGACGGCGTTCCCGTCCTCGACCTCCAGCTCGGCCAGCATCTGCGCCATCAGGGAGGGCTGGCTGCTGGAGGAGAGCAGTTCCCCCTCGTGCACCCGGGTGGCCAGCGGGGCGTCCTCGTAGGCGCCGCGCAGCCACTGCTCCCGGCGCTCCGGGTCGGACTCGTCGCACCGTCTGCGCTCGTAGCCGCCTGTGACACCGATGTAGTAGTACGGCACGAAGAGATGACGCGGCACCGCCTCGAACGCCTCCCGCCAGACGGGGTCGGCGGCCCAGGCTCCGCTCGCGTCGATCTCCCGTACGAGTTCCGCCCGCGCCGAGGCGGCGAGGTCCTGAAGAGCGTGATCGAGGGCGTGCGCGGCCATGTCTCCACTGTGCTGCGGAAGGCGGCCCGGAGGCGAACCTCCTCCCCGGCGACCGCCCGGCGGGAGCCCGGCCGGCGGCTGGTCCTAGGCCTGGAGACCTCGGTCGCCGCGTCTGAGACCATGGAGCGTGTGAAAGAGATTCGGCGCGGCACGCTTCAGGAGCAGACCTTCTACGAGCAGGTCGGCGGGGAGGAGACCTTCCGCCGTCTCGTGCACCGTTTCTACGAGGGGGTGGCCGAGGACCCGATCCTGCGGCCCATGTACCCGGAGGAGGACCTCGGCCCGGCCGAGGAGCGCATGACCCTCTTCCTGATCCAGTACTGGGGCGGCCCGAGCACGTACAGCGAGAAGCGCGGCCACCCCCGTCTGCGGATGCGGCACGCCCCGTTCACCGTGGACCAGGCCGCCCACGACGCCTGGCTGAGGCGTATGCGTGTGGCCATCGACGAACTCGGTCTGTCCGAGGAGCACACGACCACGCTGTGGAACTACCTGACATACGCGGCGGCGTCGATGGTGAACACCCCGGAGTGACGCTCCGGGGGTCTTCGCTCCCCGGTCCGGGGGCGCTGCGGGCGCCCCGTCCCGCTCGGTCAGCGGACGCTGACGTCCAGGGCGCCCAGTCCCGCCCGGCGCACGGCGACCGACCCGTACGGCGTGCGCAGTCTGAGCCACGCCCCCGACGAGAACAGGACCGACGGCTCGTCGCGCGGTGCCTGCGGCACGGGCCGCAGAAAGCCGAGTGACTGGGCCGCGTGCACGGCCCGCACCGGAAGCCCCGTGTCCCCCACCGTGCGGGACCAGATCTCCCGGCCGACCCGGTCGAGCGCGGCGCGTGTGCGCTGCTCGGGGGCCAACTCCTCGGCACGGGAGCGGAACTCGGCCACCGCCGCGGCCACGGTCCCCCGCAGCGCGTCGGGCGCCGGCAGTCCGGACACCGGCTGCCAGCCGCCGCGCGGGGGCAGGACCCCGGCCCACGGCGGTCCGGTGACGGCGGCGGGCACGGCGAGCGTGGCCGTCGACTCGTCCACGGACTCCAGGAGTTCCCCGGCCGAGACGGTCGTGTCGAGCCCGTCGTCCAGCCCGTTCTCGTACGGTTTGGCGAGCCGCACCGCACGGACCGCGAGCACCTCGAACGACGGCGGCCGCCCGAACACGGCCAGCGTCGTCCCGGCCGCCTGCAGACGCACCGCGGCGCCGCGGTCGTAGTGGATCAGCCTGGCCAGGAAGGCGGCGAGATCCGCCGCCTCCCCGTCGTCGACGAGGTGGAGGACCGTCATGCGGCGACGGCCTCCTCCTCGTCGTCCTGGTACTCCCGGAGGAACTCGCGCTCCTCCTCGGTGATCCGGCGCGGCCGCTGCCGTTCGAAGTCGAACGGCACGACCACCGTGGAGGCCCGGACATAGATCTGGTCCGGGTCCTTCACCTCGTAGGCGATGGTGAAGGACGCGGCCTTGACCTCCGTGACCCACAGCTCGATGTCCACCGGCTCATGCCGGTGGACCAGCTGCCGCTTGTAGTCGATCTCGTGGCGCGCCACCACGGACCCCTGCTGGAACTGCTTGTCCGGGCGGCGCAGGAAGTCGATACGGGCCTCCTCCAGGTAGCGGAGGAACACGGCGTTGTTGACGTGACCGTATGCGTCCATGTCCGCCCAGCGCAGCGGGCAGCGGTAGAGGTACCG
Organism: Streptomyces sp. NPDC002573; assembly: GCF_042889625.1. Lineage (NCBI taxonomy): Bacteria > Bacillati > Actinomycetota > Actinomycetes > Kitasatosporales > Streptomycetaceae > Streptomyces > Streptomyces sp. NPDC002573. The sequence goes on from NZ_JBIARC010000004.1 coordinate 214,210, forward strand.
CAAGTTCGATCAGCCCCGGGTCAGCTTCTTGTAGGTGGCACGGTGCGGACGGGCCGCGTCCGCGCCGAGCCGCTCGATCTTGTTCTTCTCGTACGACTCGAAGTTGCCCTCGAACCAGAACCACCGGGACTCGCCCTCGTAGGCGAGGATGTGCGTGGCCACGCGGTCCAGGAACCACCGGTCGTGGGAGACGACGACGGCACAGCCGGGGAACTCCAGCAGCGCGTTCTCCAGCGAGGAGAGCGTCTCCACGTCCAGGTCGTTGGTCGGCTCGTCGAGGAGCAGCAGGTTGCCGCCCTGCTTCAGGGTGAGCGCGAGGTTGAGGCGGTTGCGCTCACCGCCGGAGAGCACACCGGCCGGCTTCTGCTGGTCCGGGCCCTTGAAGCCGAACGCGGACACATACGCGCGCGACGGCATCTCGACCTGGCCGACGTTGATGTAGTCGAGCCCGTCGGACACGACCTCCCACAGCGTCTTCTTCGGATCGATGTTCTCGCGGCTCTGGTCGACGTACGAGATCTTGACGGTCTCGCCGACCTTGATGTCACCGGAGTCCGGGGTCTCCAGACCCTGGATCATCTTGAACAGCGTGGTCTTGCCCGCGCCGTTCGGACCGATGACACCGACGATGCCGTTGCGCGGCAGGGTGAAGCTGAGGCCGTCGACGAGGACCTTCTCGCCGAACGCCTTGTTCAGCTTGTCGACCTCGACCACGACGTTGCCCAGACGCGGGCCCGGCGGGATCTGGATCTCCTCGAAGTCCAGCTTCCGCATCTTGTCGGCCTCGGCGGCCATCTCCTCGTAGCGGGCCAGTCGCGCCTTGGACTTGGCCTGCCGCCCCTTGGCGTTGGAGCGGACCCACTCCAGCTCTTCCTTCAGGCGCTTCTGCCGCTTGGCGTCCTTCTGGCCCTCGACCTTGAGGCGGGTGGCCTTGGTCTCGAGGTACTTGGAGTAGTTGCCCTCGTAGCCGTGCAGGCGGCCCCGGTCCACCTCGCAGATCCACCCGGCGACGTTGTCCAGGAAGTAGCGGTCGTGGGTGACCGCCACGACGGTGCCCTCGTACTTGGCCAGGTGCTGCTCCAGCCAGTTCACGGACTCGGCGTCGAGGTGGTTGGTGGGCTCGTCGAGCAGCAGCAGGTCGGGCTGCTCCAGCAGGAGCTTGCACAGCGCGACGCGGCGCTTCTCACCACCGGAGAGGTTGGTGACGGGCCAGTCGCCGGGCGGGCAGCCCAGGGCGTCCATGGCCTGCTCCAGCTGGGAGTCCAGGTCCCACGCGTTGGCGTGGTCGAGGTCCTCCTGGAGCCTGCCCATCTCCTCCATCAGCTCGTCGGTGTACTCGACCGCCATCTGCTCGGCGATCTCGTTGAACCGGTCGAGCTTGCCCTTGATCTCGGCGACACCCTCCTGGACGTTCTCCAGGACGGTCTTCTCCTCGTTGAGCGGAGGCTCCTGGAGGAGGATGCCGACGGTGTAGCCGGGCGTGAGGAACGCGTCACCGTTGGACGGCTGCTCAAGACCGGCCATGATCTTGAGGACAGTCGACTTGCCGGCGCCGTTCGGGCCGACGACGCCGATCTTGGCACCCGGCAGGAAGCTCAGGGTGACGTCGTCGAGGATCACCTTGTCGCCGTGCGCTTTGCGCGCCTTGCGCATGGTGTAAATGAACTCAGCCAAGAGAAACCGTCCGGCAGCTTGAATCTGGCAGTGGGCAGATACACCCCATCTTGCCTGACCGCCACCCCTGAGCGGAAACCCGTTGGACCCGGGGGCGCTGACCTGGGATTCCGCTGCTGCCGACGGTGGCTGGCCCGTCACTGCCGGTCGCCGCCGAGCGCCTTCGGGCGCCCTCGCGCGGCCCGGGGACGGCCCAGGGGCGAGAGCGTCATCCCCGCCGCGGCCGGGCTGTCGTGCCGCTGTGACAAGCGCAGCGGAGCGCCCCATCCTCTTCCTCGACGTCGACGGTCCACTCATCCCGTTCGGAACGTCGTCCGGTCACCGCCAGGCTGCTGCTTCCGACTCCTCGTCGTCCCTCGATCAGGGGAATCCGCTGCTTGAGCGGCTTGACCCCGGCATTGGGCCGCGCCTCATGGCCCTGGACTGCCATCTCGTGTGGGCCTCGACATGGATGCAAGAGGCGAACGAGGCCGTCGCCCCGCGCATCGGACTGCCGAGGCTGCCCGTCGTGGAGTGGCCGGACGCCTGCGCCGACGCCGGTCCGCGCGGCCTGCACTGGAAGACCCGCCACCTCGTCGAGTGGGCCGACGGTCGGCCGTTCATCTGGGTCGACGACGAGATCGGCGCCATGGATCGTCAGTGGGTCGCTGCGAGCCGTCCTGCGCCGTCACTGCTTCATCACGTCGACCAGACCAAAGGCCTCCAGGACGCCGACTTCTCCGCGCTCGCCGGTTGGCTCCGTGCCGCTACGCGGAGATGAGCACCGCTTCAGGAGTTCGGGCAACGGGGGACGGCGAGCCGCTGATGCCCGCCCGCCGGCGCGCCAGCTGTGACACTCCGCTCTTATCGTGGAAAGACAGACAGCGGCGGCGGCAAGGCAGGAACGTCATGTCGGAACCGGAGGTCGACTACGCGGCGGTGTTCCAGGCCCTCCCCGGGGCGGTGGCGTTGCTGACCCGGAGCTGATCTTCGTGGACGCCAACACGGAGTTCTTGCGGATCCGGGGCCTCACCCACGAGCAACTCGTCGGTCGCTACCTGCCCGAGGACCGCCCCGCCCACGACCGGTCTTTCCTGCTCAAGATTTGGCGTCACTAGGGCGGGTGGCCGATACCGGTGAGCGCGACACACTGGCGCTGGAGCGCCACGATGTGCCGGACCCCGATCGGCCCGGGGTGTGGCACGAGCGGTATTGGACCCTGACCAACGTTCCCGTCTTCGGCCCGGATGGGCGGTTGGCGCTGTTGCTGCGCCGGGTTGAGGAAGTCACCGAAATCACCGAACTCATCCGCGCCCGTGAAGGCGCCCTGACCTTGCAGGAAGACATGCTGCCCGCTCCCCGCCCGGTCGGTCGGCACCCGGCGGCCGTACGCTACCGGCCCGCCGCCGAAGCGCTGAATGTGGCCGGCGACTGGTACGACCTGATCGACCTGCCCGGCGACCGCATCGCCGTCGCCGTCGGCGACGTCGTCGGCCACGGCCTGCCCGCGGCCGGCGTCATGGGACAACTGCGCAGCGCCCTCAGCGCCGCCTCCCTCGTCGCCCAAGGCCCCGCCCGCGCCCTGGAAACCGTCGGGCTGTACGCCCGCACCGTCGACGGCGCCGAGAACACCACCGTGGCCACGGCATTCATCGACTGGGACACCCGCACCATCACCTACAGCAGCGCCGGCCACCCCCCACCCGCGCTCCTGCGGAGGGACGGGACCGTCGAGTTCCTGGACCAGGCCACCGACCCCCCACTGGCCGCCCGTCCTGAACACGCCCCTCGGCCCCAGGCTGTCGCGGCCTTCCGCGAGGACGCCGTCCTCGCGCTCTACACCGACGGCCTGGGCGAACGCCGCGGAGGAGACATCGACACCGGCCTCGCCCGGCTCGCCGACTCCCTGGCCCGCCCCCAGGCAGACGACCCCGAAACCCTCGCCGACGCCGTGCTCAACGACCTGCTCCCACCCGGAGACGCCACCGACGACACCGCCCTGGTCATCGTGCGCCTGTGAACCCCGCCTCCACTTCTGCCTTGTCGGCGTCTTTCTCCGTCGGGCAAGCCGCCTGAGGGTGATCGACTCGCCCACAGGCGATTGCGGAACGTAACATTCAGCTAGGAATCCGCTACTCACCGTGAGGTGTCCGAGTGGCGAACTCCGACGGCATCTCCCACTCCGCCGACACCTCGGGTGGTCACCGTCGGGGTGCCCTCGGCCGGTCTCGCGCAGCCAAGGGGCGGCAGAACGGCGGCGAATTCAGATCAGGAAGATAAAAATACTTTGGCTGCGAAGGAATTACGGCCGTGCCGACAACACGAATATAAAGGCCACCGACTTCACGCGGCCGGACTGATTAATAAGCACCCACAGATAGCCTTCATCAACGCGCCACCATCACCCGGATATGCGTGTTGGGCAACACTGCGACGAGCCGCCCCTGTTACTGTGCGGGCCGCAGGAATCATCCACAGTGGATTGAACGCGCCGGCCGGCAGACAAGATTTGCCGTAGCCGAATACTGGCGTATTCCGGTCGAGAGGATACGGACCATGCAGGACTTTTCGCGTCGCGGCCTACTCAAGGCGACAGCGGCCGCCGGCGCCGGCGCGGTCGCCGTCCCGGGCATTACGGCCGTGGAGGCCCCGCTGGCGAGCGCCGCGGGCAATGGACACGGGGGCTCCAAATGCGCACCGGCGCAACTGACCGGTCGCGTCGTCCGCCCCGGTGACGCCTCGTACACGGATGATCGCATCGACTACGACCAGCTGTTCTCTCACTACCCGCTGGTCATCGTCTTCGCCCAGGAGACCCAGGACGTGGTGAACGCCCTCACCTGGGCGCGGCAGCACAACGTCGCACTGCGGGTACGCAGCGGCCGCCACGCCCTGGAGGGCTGGTCGAACATCGACAACGGCATCGTGATCGACGTCAGCCAGCTCAAGTCGGTCCACATCGACACCGACGCTCGTATCGCGACGGTCGGCGCCGGCCTGACCCAGTTGGAAGCGGTGACGACGCTCGCCAAGCAGGACCTCGCGGTCACGACCGGAAGCGAGGGCAGCGTCGGCTTGGTCGGTGCGACGGTCGGCGGCGGCCTTGGCCCCCTCAACCGCTGGCTCGGCATGGCCTGTGACAGCCTGATCGGGACCGAGGTCGTCGTCCCGTCAGGTCGCGACTGCGCCGAGGTGATCCATGCCGACCTGAAGGACCACTCAGACCTGCTCTGGGCGCTCCGTGGGGCGGGAAACGGCAACTTCGGAATCGTCACGCAACTCACCTACAAGGTGCACCCGCTCAAGCGCATCGCCTATGTGCAGGCGACCTGGGACGGTCTTACGGACCTGCATGGGATCTTCGATGCATGGCAGCGTACGGTACCGTTCGCCGACAACCGCCTCGGATCCGAAGTCGAGATCCACAAGTCCCAGATCCTGCTGTTCGCGTGGCTCGCGGAGGGCACGGCGGCAGAGGCCAGAAAGATGCTGGCCCCGATCCTGTCGATCGGCACGCCCGATGTGAAGGTGCAGGTCGGTAACTGGGGCCCCATCTTTGCCGGAGCCCAGGTCCCGCGCTCGCAGGAGCCCGCCAACGTGAAGTTCTTCTCACAGTTCGCCAAGGAGCTGTTCCCGAAGAAGGCGATCGACGTCATCGGCTACTACATGCGAAACGCTCCCACGGAGGACAGCAACTACTTCGTCGATGCCTTCGGCGGGGCGATCAAGAAGGAGCCTCGCGGCGGCACCGCGTTCGTGCACCGCGACGCGATCTTCTACGGCGAGATCGGCGCAGCCTGGGGGACTCCTTCAACGACACCAGGCGTCTGCGACCCGCTCACCTCGACGTGCCAGGCCTGGACCGCCGAATTCAGCCAGGCGATGCGCAGCTTCGTGGACGGCGCCTACGTCAACGTGCCGAACATCGGGATGCAGGAGTGGGAGACCGCCTACTGGGGGAGACGCCACTTCGAGCGGCTGCGCGAGATCAAGACGAAGTACGACCCCCACAACGTCTTCCAGTACGAGCAGAGCATCCCGCCCGCGACGAGCTCGCGCGAACGCCGGTGACCTGCGTCTGCCCGGAAGCGCATGTCGGGAAGCCGCCAAGTCCCTGAGAGTGCCCCTCATCGGTGGGAATCCTGCCGCTGAGGGGCCTTTTCATGCCCGCTCACGGCACGTGGCACCGGGTTGTGGGGCCGACGTCACCGTCGACCGGGATCAGCCGATGCCGGGCGCCCCGGGCCCCGTCAGTCCTGGGTGGGGGTCTTATTGCGGATCAGGACCAGGGCCGCGCCGCCGATGACGACCAGGGCTATGGCCGTGCCCGCGATGAACGGAGTCGCGCTGGTGCCGCCCGTCTCGGCGAGGTTCGTGTCCGTGGCCCCCTTACCGCCCACCGTCGCGGGACTGGGGTCACTGAGCGTCTGCGTCCGCAGGCCGCCCGTGCTGCTCTCCGTCTTGCAGTCGAGGACGCCCTTGAACCACTTCTGTTCGCCGCCCGGGCCCGTGATCGTGAAGTCGTAGGCCTGGTCCTCCTGCAACAGGACCGTCACCGTCCGGGTCTGTCCCGCCGGGATACTGTGCTCCGTCCCCATCAGCTCGAACGTGAACGGCTCGTCGCCCTTGTTCACCGCGGTGATGTCCAGGCCGCTCTTGGCGCAGTTCCTCTCGGCCGACAGCGCCGGTATCGCGCCCTTGGCCGCCCAGGTCCCCGTGGCCGTCGCCGAGACGGTCGACTCGCTGGAACCGGCGAGTATCTGGGTCTGGCTGCGGGTGTCGGAGGCGAAGGCCCGGCCCACCGGCACGGTGGTCGACGCCTGCACGGTCAGGTCGGCCGCACCGTCCTGCGCCTTCTTCGGCACCTGGAAGTAGAGCCGGCTGCCCTCGGTCGCGGAGGTGACCGCCTTGCCGTCCTTGTCGACGACCTTCACTCCGGCGGCCGCGGCGGCCGACGGCGGGGTCACGGACACGCTGTCGGCGTTCGTGTGCACCGTCACCGGGCCGAGCGGCTCACCGGGGCGGCCGGACACGGCGGGCGGGTCGAGGGTCAGGGATGCGGCGGGCTCCGGGAGGTTCCGCGCGTGCTTCTCCAGGTAGTCCGCGAGCTTCTCCGCCTGCGGGTCGACTGCGTCCACGTGGGCCCCGTCCGAGTAGCGCCAGATCGCCACCTGCGTGCCCGCCGCGGCGTCCTGTTCGGTGAGCCCCTTGGCGCCGGCCTCGGCCGCCAGCGCGGCCAGGTCGTTGACCTGTGGGTAGGAGTTGCCGACGATCCAGCGGATCTTGCCGGCGTTCCTGTTGCCGTTCAGGGACGTGCCGCTCCAGGACGTCTCGTGGTACCTGGCATCCTTCTGCGCCGGGTTGTGGATGTCGATGCAGTAGGTCTGCAGGGTGCCGCCGTTGTCGACGGACATCTCGAACAGTCCCGCGGCCACCTGCTCGTCCTTGCCGTCGTCGTGGACGACCGCTGTCCCGAACGTCTTGAGGGCGCCCAGGGTCGCGGTCGCGCCTCCTTCGCTCTGCGGCGTCCCGTCAGCAGCCGCCGCCCCCGCGGTGGCCAGCAGGCCACCCGAGACGATTCCGGACACCAGCGTCGCGGCGGCGAGGCGGACGCCCCCTCGCCTGCGCACGGACGACGCAGAGAGCGAAGAAAACACAGAATTCCCCTTCGAGCGGGACCCATTGACGTGGGGGGGCGGGTCCCACCAGCAGAATCGGAAGCCCTGGAGCTATGCCCGGAATCCTAAGGACGCGGCGCACCCCTCTCCCCAGTGATGGCGCCCGACAACCGATCCGACTCGGAATCGTTATCGCTCACACCATCGATGAGCAGTGCGTATCGACAAATCCACCAGGACTGTTCGGTCATCGGACGACTTGTCCGGCGAAGGACGGCACTCCGGTCACGGCGGGACCAATGGAAACTGACGTTATGTCACTCCTACTGGCTCGGGGCGGTGTTGGGAAACCGGTCCGGACTGTTCCGCCTCCTCGGGCCGATTCGGTGGTCCCGTCTCCCAGGTGGGCTCAGGCTGTGCCGTCGGCTCGGGCTGCGGCTCGGGCTTCGAGGCCCGTCGGAAGGCCGATGTGCCGCGCGACAGGTCATGCCCGATGGCCACCGCGTCCAGGTCCGCCGACAGCCAGCTCTGTCCGTCCCGCTGCTCGTTGCGCACCTTGAGCCGCCCCTGGACGACGAGCGGATCACCCACCGCCACGGACGCGGCGACGTTCGTGGCCAGTGAGCGCCGGGCCCACACCGTGAAGAAGTTCGTGTGCCCGTCCGTCCAGGCGTTCTTCTCGCGGTCCAGATACCGCGCCGTCACCGCCAGCCGGAAGCGGGCCGTAGGCCCCGCCGGCGACTCCCGGTACACCGGCTGCGTGGCCACGTTGCCGACCACGCACACCAACGTCTCGTTCATGAGATCCCCCTCCCCCGTCCCGGCCTGTCGCGCCGGGACGGTGCGCGTACGGGTCTGTCCCGCACGGCTGCGTCTGATGCGGCGGTCATGCCCTGTGGCGTGCCGCCGCCGGTGCGGTGACCGCGTCCGTCGCGATCGCCGCGAGATCAGACTGCCTCCGTCGGCCCGAACTCGCCGCGCGCTGTGGACCGTCCACCGGCTGTGGACAACCCCGCCACTCGAACGAGCGCTTCCGCCCGGTGGGCCCTGGGAACTCAGCCCAAACGCGGCACCGCCCCGTCCCCCACGACCTTCACGTACTGCTCCCGCACCTCCCGGTACCGCAGCAGCTCCGCCGCCAGGGGATCCAGCACCTGGGCCCGCCCGCACCCCGCCGCCGCCTCCCGCAGCCGTCGTTCCGCCTCCAGTCCGAATCTGCGGGCCGGTCCGCGCGCCGCCACCCGGCAGCCCCACTCGACGACGGGACCGCCCACGACGCCCGCTCCCAGCAGCAGCACGGGCACGCCGACGTGGACCGACATGAACCCCACGACCTGTCCCAGCAGCCACAGCACCGCGAGCAGTTGAAGAAGCGTCATCATCACCTGGGCCATCACGGCGGCCGGCCACCAGCCGGGCCGGGGCGGGCGTCCGGGCGGCTCGGCGTCGCTCAGGGCGAGTTGGTCCAGTGTCTCGGGCAGCCCGTGCGCGCCACGCACCGCGGCCTCGCGGACCGACTGGGCCCACGGGGCGGGGAGCCCGGCCGCCGCCTGGTCGGCCACCGTCCGTACCGCCTGCTCGACGTTCTGCCGCGCGGTCGCCTCCTCGTCCGTCGACGCGGGCAGCGTCGGCCCGCCCGTGGCGGACTGCCGCCGCTCCCGGGACCACCGCCACAGCCGCAACCACGGTGCGCCGCAGGCTCGGTTGGCGTTCCGCAGCCACGCACGCTCGGCGGCCTCACCCGCGGCGGTCGCGCCCACCGCGTCCGCGAGCCGCCCGGCGAACTCCTCGCGCGCCTCCTCGCTGAGCCCGGTGCCCCGGCCCGTCCCGTAGACGGTCCGCAGCCGGGCCGCGGCCGCGTCCACGTCCGCGGAGACACGGCGCGCGGCGGCCCCCCGCTCGGCGACGAACTGTCCGAGGACCTCCCGCAGTTCCCCCACGCCCTCCCCGGTGAGCGCGGAGACCGCGAGCACGCTCGCACCCGGTTCGTCGTACTCGCCGAGCGCGATCCCGTCCCCGTCGAGCAGCCGTCGTAGATCGTCGAGGACCTGCTCGGCGGCCTCTCCGGGCAGTCGGTCGACCTGGTTGAGAACCACGAACATGACCTCGGCGTGCCCCGCGAGGGGCCGCAGATAGCGCTCGTGGAGGACCGCGTCGGCGTACTTCTCGGGGTCGACCACCCAGATGACCGCGTCGACGAGCGCCAGGACGCGGTCGACCTGCTCCCGGTGCGCCACGGCCGCGGAGTCATGGTCGGGCAGGTCGATCAGGACGAGTCCGCTCAGCTGCGAGTCGCCGTCGGGGCTCTGCGGAGGACGTCGGCGCAGCCGTCCGGGGATGCCGAGCCGGTCGACGAGGGCGGACGCGCCGTCGCTCCACATGCACACGAGCGGCGCGGCCGTGGTGGGCCGGCGCACCCCGGTCTCCGACAGGTTCACCCCGGCGAGCGCGTTGAAGAGCGTCGACTTGCCGCTGCCGGTGGCGCCCGCGACGGCGACCACGGTGTGCTCCCCGGAGAGCCTGCGACGCGCGGACGACTCGTCGAGGACGCGGCCCGCCTCGGCGAGCGTGTCGCCGTCCAGCCGGGTCCGTGACAGGGCCACCAGCTCACGCAGCGCGTCCAGCCGCGAGCGCAGGGCTCCGTCGTACGCGAGCGGCGCGGGCTGCCGTTCGGACGTGCCGCGCGGCTCCACGACGGTGGCGGTCTGCGGAAGACCTCCCGCCCCCGCCTCGGGCACGCGCCTGGCGATCAGCCCGTCGTCCCAGGCGGCCTCGGACTCGGAGCGGTCCACGGGGTCCTCATCTCGCACGCGCGCGTGGCGGACGTCGTCCTCCACACGCGCGTGGGGGACCTTCTCCTGGGCTCGGGCAGCCGGGTTCCCGCCCTGGGCCCCTGCACCCGCTCCCTCGTTCTCGTCCACGCCCCCGGCCGCGTCGTCCCCGGCTTCCGGGAGTCGCCCCTCAGCGCTCTCCTGCCGCCGCTCGGGGCGGTCAGCACCCTCGGGCCGCACAAGCCGCCCAGGGTTCCCCGCCTCCCCCGACTTTCCCCGCTCCTCCGGGTGCTCGGCGTGATCCGTGCGGTCAGTGACAGCAGCCACCGCGGTCACCTCTCCTTCTGCAGTACGGACAGCGCGGCGATGAGTTCGGCCTGGGGGTCGATCTGGATGTCGAGCGAGTCCAGTGGGGCGACACGGCGCTCGCGTTCCGCGCGCAGCGCCCGGTCCAGGTACTCAGAGAGCAGTCCTGCGGCACGCTCACGCAACCCAAGGGCCGTCCGGGCCCCGATCCGCTCGGCGAGCCCCTCCCCCGCTCCCTTGGCCCGGGGACCGCCGAGCAGCTCCGTGGCGACGAGCGCGGCCACCGCCTCCGCGTCCACCGCCGCGCTCCGGTCGAGGTCGCGCACCGCCTCCTCGGCGTACTCCTCGAGCTCGCGCCGCCAGCGCCGTACGGTCATCCCGATGCGGTGCTCGGCGCTGTCCAGGGTCGGATCCCGGTTGGCCAGCCCGGGGGCCTCCGCCGCAGGCTCGCTCCGCCAGGCCTCGTCGATGCGTTCGTCGGCGGCCGTGACGGCACACAGCAGCAGGGCGCCGAGGCTGTCCACGAGGGCGTCCAGCAGTTCCTCCGAGGTGCAGTCCCGGGGGTAGCCGCGCCATCGCGTCAGCGCGTCGCCGGCGAGGACGGCCCCGGCCTCCAGCCTGTTCCGCACGCGCGCGTACTCGCTGTCGTACGCGGTGTCGACGGCGGCCGTCAGCCGCAGCGCGGCGGCGTACTGGGCGGCTGCCGCCCCCGCCAGCTGAGGCATACGGGACCTCAGCGAGTCGAGAACGCCGTAGGCCGTACGCGCCATGGCCGTCTCTCGGGCGGCTGGATCCTGCACCTGGTACGTGAGCCAGGCGAGCAGCGGTGCGACGGCCGTGGCGGGCAGCAGCCCCCCGCCCCACGCGGACTCGGGCAGCTCGGGCACGGTGAAACGGGGGACGTGGCCGAGCCCGGCCTTGGTGAGCAGGGCTCCGTACTGCCGTGACACCTCGGAAACGACCTGATGGGGCACCCGGTCCAGCACCGTCACCAGGGTCGCCCGGTGCTCCTTGGCGGTCCGCAGCAGGTGCCAGGGCACGGCGTCGGCGTAGCGGGCCGCGGTGGTGACCAGGATCCAGATGTCGGCGGCACAGATCAGCTCGGCGGCGAGGACGCGGTTGTCGGCGACCAGGGAGTCGATGTCGGGCGCGTCGAGGAGGGCGAGTCCGCGCGGCAGGGTGTCGGCGGTCTCGATGCGCAGCACCCGCTCCTCGCGCCCCACGACGGGGTCGAGATCGTCGGGGCCCTCCTGGTGTGGCACCCACACACGCGTGAGGTCGGGCAGGACGCGCATTCCGCTGAACCAGTGGTGGTCCTCTGGGTGGCAGACGAGTACGGGCGTACGGGTGGTGGGCCGCAGCACGCCTGCCTCGCTGACCCTGCGGCCGACGAGGGAGTTGACGAGGGTCGACTTTCCGGCGCCGGTCGATCCTCCGACGACGGCCAGAAGCGGTGCTTCGGGCTCTCTCAGCCGGGGCACCACATAGTCGTCGAGCTGTGCGAGAAGCTCGTCGCGGTTGGCACGCGCCCGCGGAGCCCCCGCCAGGGGCAACGGAAAGCGTGCGGCGGCGACACGGTCGCGCAGGGCGGAGAGTGCATCAAGCAGCTGAGGCCGTACGTCCAAGGTCAGCACATGCGAAGAATGCCCAATTTTGGAGGCTTTCTGAAGCATATGGGCATGTCTGCGCGCCGACAGGACACATGGGGCGGAAGGGGCGACTGGGACGCAGGCATAACGAGTGCACAACACCCGGGGCGTGAGACGTCAAAAGCGATGCACGATTCGCACCTGCCTGCGATTATCGGGACCGCTTCACTGAACCTCCACATCGAGCCACGGAGGGGAAGCGCCAGGGACAAGGGCCCGGGAGTCCTATCCTTGTCCCCGGCAAGGTCACGGATCGGCCCGCACCCGGGCACCACGACAGGCCACCACACCGGCCCCCGTAGCTCAGTGGATAGAGCAGGCGCCTTCTAAGCGCTTGGCCGCAGGTTCGAGTCCTGCCGGGGGCGCCACTGAGAGCCCTCCCTCCGGGAGGGCCTTTTTGCTGCTCAGGGCCGTTGACACCCGCACAGGTCAGCCCCGGCCGCCCCCTTGGTGATCAAGGGCGGGCTCCGGGGCTGTCCGGCTGTCACCTGGTTTTCGCGGGTGGCCGTGTCGAATACATGTCGAAGTTCCCGCCCGGAGATCAGCCGGCGCCCGGCACCCCCGGGAGGCCGCCCGCGGCTTCGAGCCGCCGTTTCAGGTCCGGCAGCTGCCCGTCGATGCAACGTGCATAACCGGCCAGGAGCACGGCGACACCGCTCCCGGCCCACTCCGCCACCTTGACGGGCGGGATGCCGTCATTAAGGCACTTCGTCAGGCGCGTGTTCCGGTGGTCGTACACGCGCCGCCCGGTCGGCGACCCGAAGACGTGCGGGGGCAGCACGGCCCTACGCGCGCTGCGCCACGCCCGACGGATGACGGAACCGGCGAGGATGCCACCGTTCTCACCTCAGAAGAGCAGATCACCCGGCCGGAGCTGTTCGTCCGCGATGTGCTGCCGCAGGACGCGTGTCAGGGCGGGATGCCCCGGCACCGTGCGTGTTTCACCCTCCGCACGGCCTTTCAGGTCGCGTCGTTCGTGGATCTCCCCCGTGTCGTTCGAGTATCGGATCTCTGCCACCGACTGAACTCAACGTCACGCAACCCGTCGACCGGCGTCGCACGCGAGGCCTTGGAGGAGACGGGTATCCGCGTCGGGGTGGACGAACTCACCGGCGTGTACAAGAACATGACCTTCGGCATCGTTGGTCTTCCGCTGAGAGGCGCGAGCTGTCGCAGCGTCAGGCTCGTCCGCCAGTATGCGGCGACCAGCAGAACCCGGTCCTCAAGGGACAGGCTCCAGGGTCGTCCCGAACGTACTTTACCGGGCGCCCCCGCGACGCAGTGCAGCGCGGCGATCATCGTGCGGAATTCACGGGGAGCCAACCCGGTGAACGGGAGTATCCATGATGCCCGGCCAGGCCGGCCCTCCCGCCTTGAGACAGCCAGCCGTGGCCCGGGCGCCCCTGCGGGGGGACCAGTGCCCTGACATCAACGGCGGCGGATGTCGAAGCAGCCACCCTGGTGAGCGAACGCCTCACCGACAAGGGGCGCACCTCCTGCGCACGCTCCTGCTCTCAGAGCTTGGTCGGCTGCCCGCCAACCAGCGGCATGTGCCTGAGCTCTGCCTCAAGGCGGCCCAGGCCGCAGCAGAACTCCGGCAGGCCAAAGCCGAAGCCAGAGGCGCTGCCGAGGGCACGCGCGCTGTAGCCAATGCTCGCAGCCCGTTCTCGCGTGCAGTCAACAAGCTACGTCTGGCTCTCACTGATGGCGCTCCGGTCTCGTCGCGCTCGCCCGGCGCGACCGAGGAACACGATGCTGAGCTGGCATCAACCTGTCGGATACTGGCAAATGAGCTCGCGCCCGGCCTGCACAGGCGCAGACGCAAGAAGGCTGAGGAGCGTGCACAACACCGCGTGCCCAGGGCCGTAGAAGGAGAGACGACGTGGCGTCAGCCCGGAACGTCTCCCGCTATTACTGAACTGGGCGCGGCCTCGGCACGTGCGCAGAGGGAGTGGGTGCGGACGCGGAGCTCGCGGACCGGTCAGGAAGCGGCTGACTTGAGGGAGGCGGTGGCTCGTTCGGCGATGGCCAGCACGGTGGCGTTGGTGTTGGCGCCGGGGATGGAGGGCATCACGGAGGCGTCCACGACCCGTAGGCCGTCGATGCCGTGTACCCGTAGCTGGAGGTCGACGACCGCCGCCGGGTCGGTGCCGATGCGACAGGTGCCCACCGAATGCCAGTACGGACCGGTGGCATGGCGCAGGTATTCACGTAGCTCGCGCTCGTCGTGGACATCGGGTCCGGGCAGTGCCTCCTCGTCGCGCCACTCGGCGAGGGCCAGTGAGTCGCCGAGCTCGCGGGCCATGGCGAGCGCGGTCAGCATGGTGACCAGGTCGCGGTCGTCGTCGAGCAAGTTCGGGTCGATCAGCGGCGCGGTCGTGGGATCCGGGCCGGCCAGTCGTACCGAGCCCCGGCTGTGGGGGCGTAGTGCCGCGAAGAGGATCGTGTATCCGTTTGCCGGTCCTGGCATGGTCGGCGGGTGATACGGCACGTCGCTGAAGATCAGCTGGATGTCCGGAGCGGCAAGGTCCGGGTTGCTGCGCACGGCTGCGATCAGGTCGGCGTGGTTGTTCCGGGCGGGTGGAACGGGCCGTGCCGCGGCATAGGTGACCCCGGCCCAGGGGTGATCCTGCAGGTTCGCGCCGACGCCGGGCAGGTCGGCCACCACATCGACACCGACGGCGTGCAGGTGGTCGGCCGGCCCGATGCCCGACAGCAGCAGCAGTTGGGCGGATCCGATCGAACCGGCGCTGAGGATCGTCTCCCGCTGCGGGTGGACCTGCCGTACCTCGTCGCCGACGGAGTATTCGACTCCGGCGCAACGGTCGTCGGCCCCGATCAGCCGATGCACCAACGCGTCGGTCAGCACGGTGAGGTTCGGCCGGTTGAGGGCGGGGCGCAGGTAGCCGTCGGCGGCGGACTGGCGGGTGCCGTCGACGATGGTGAGATCCCACCAGCAGGTGCCGTCCTGGTCGGCGCCGTTGAGGTCGTCGCTGTGGTGGTATCCGAGCCGTTCGGCAGCTTGGAGGTAGGCGTGTGCGAGGGGGCTGGCATCGCTGACCGGGGCGGCCCGCATAGGGCCGTCGGTTCCCCGGTACGCCGGGTCGCGCCCCTTGGTCGTCTCGGTGCGCTTGAAGAACGGAAGCAGGTCCTGGTAGCTCCAGCCGTCGGCGCCGGCCGCCGCCCACTCGTCGTAGTTGGTGCGGTGACCGCGGATGAAGGCCATCGCGTTGATGTTGCTGGTGCCGCCCAGGACCTTGCCGCGTGGGTACGGGCGGGCGACACCATCGGCTGCGGGTTGCGGGACGGTGGTGTCGCCCCAGTCGACCTCGCTGCCGATCAGTGTCAGCCACGCCGGCGGTACCGCCATGGTGTCCGGTCCGTCGGCCGGGCCGGCTTCCAGCAGGAGCACCCGGTTCTGCGGATCTTCCGACAGCCGCGCGGCGAGGACACAACCTGCGGCAGGGCGGCACCGCAGTGTAGGCGCCTGTCACGGGTGGGTCTAAGGTCGAAATATCAGGGCCAGAACGATGGGAGGCAGTCGGCAATGGCGCAGGACGAGGCCGTGATCGGCTGCACGGGGGAACTGCTCATCGGCACGCGTGGATCCGCCGGTCCCGGCGAGATCCTGGTACGGGTCAGAGGCGGCTCCGAAACCTTCCTCGCCTGGTCGCAGGAGCCCCTGCCGATCGGGACGACGGTGCTTGTGGTCGAGTCCCGAGGGTGTCGTGAGGTCGACGTCATCGAGTGGGGCGATCCATTGGACACGTTGCGCGGCGATGCCGCCGACGTCGGTTAAGGAGAAGAGGATGTTCGGTTACCGCGTTCCCGCCCCCGACGAGGCGATGCTGATCTCGGGAGGACGGCGGGGACTGGGGGGCGCGCCGTTCAGGGTGGTGACGGGGCACGGCAAGTTCGTGCTCCCCGTCGTCCGCAAGGTCCGCTTTCTTACGCTGTCGATGTGCGAGGCCGAGGTCACCGAGACCTGCGTGACCAGGCAGGGCATCGCGCTGAACGTCCGTGCCGTGATCGCGTTCAAGGTCGGCAACGACAACGAGAGCATCATCAACGCCGGACAGCGGTTCCTCTCCGACCAGGACCAGATGTCGGTCCTGACCGGCCGGATCTTCGCCGGCCATCTGCGCGCCATCATCGGCTCGATGACGGTCGAGGAGATCGTCACGGAGCGGCAGAAACTCGCGGCCGAGGTGCTGGACACCTCCAAGACCGAGATGGCGAAGATCGGCCTGATCGTGGACTCGCTGCAGATCCAGTCGATCGACGACGGCGACACCGGCTACATCGACGCGATGTCCGCGCCGCACAAGGCGGCCATCCAGCGGCAGGCCCAGATAGCCCAGGCCCAGGCCAACCAGGCCGCGGCAGAGGCGGAGCAGGACGCGGCGCGCAAGCAGGCCGAGTACGCCCGGCAGACGGCGGTGGTGAAGGCCGAGTACTCCGCCGAGGTGGACCGTGCCCAGGCGCACTCCTCCCAGGCCGGACCGCTCGCCCAGGCGCACGCCCAGCAGGAGGTGCTCGCCGCCCAGACCGAGCTGGCGCAGCGCCAGGCCAAGCTGCGGCAGCAGCAGTTGGTCGCCGAGGTCGTGAAGCCCGCGGAGGCCGAGGCGGAGCGGGTCAGGATCCTCGCCATCGCCGAGGCGGAGCGCATGAAGATACAGGCGGAGGCCGCGGCCTCGCACGACCGGGTCGCCCTCGACCGGATGCTGATCGACCAGCTCCCGCAGATCGTGAAGGAGGCCGCGGGCGGCCTCTCCGGTGCCAATGTCAACGTCCTGAACGGCGCGGACGGTCTCGGCGAGATCGCGGCCGGTCTGGTCGCCCAGGGACTGACGATCCTGGACTCGGTCCGGCAGAACCTCAACGGCCAGAGCGGCCAGAACACCGGCGGCCGCCCCGAGGAGGGCAACGGCCGGCTCGAACTGCAGGGCTCGCGTACGCCGGGGAAGGACACCGGCGAGGAGAGGTAGTCGGCTTCAGGTCCCTCTCGACGCTCGACGACCGCGCGGTGCTCGCCGCGCCACGCGGTCGGAGGACTGCCTTGTGGAAGTGCCGGGCTGCGTGGCTGCTCGCGCCGCCGTCCACCCGCCGTCCGAGACTGGCGGCCGCCGGGTTCCTGCCGACGGCGTCATGAGGGCCGGCGCCTTTGTTCTGTGCCGACGCGAGGACGACGACCGGCGGACCCGCCTGCTCGGCCTGCTGCTCTCTCCAGGGGCGGCCCGTGGATACGGCGGACAACGTGGTGCCCGCCGCTCACTGCGAGATCGGCTACGAGATTCCGATCAACCGATAACCGGCGGTGTCCGCCGTCCCGTGGATCTCCTCAGGCCGCGTTCAGGCTGTGCCCCGCGCGTGCCCCTTGCATGCCCGATCGGCCGAGAGGCACGGGGACGAGGGGGCGGCGCCCAGCAGAACGGCCCCCGACCGTCACGCCTGATCAGGGGCCGTCAACCTGCCCGGTAAGTATGGGATTTGAACCCATGACGGCTCGCGCCACGACGGTTCTCAAGATCGGATGCGGTTCGCGTCCGCAGCACACCCTGGGTGAGCGACAGGCCGCGCGCAAATCGTCCGTGCAGCCTGACTCCCGGACCCTGCTACCAGCCCTCTTCGTGCTGCCAGGAGGGATCCATGTACTCGCCCTGGGATGAGCCGGGTTGCTGAGGGACCTGCCACTGCGGCTGCTCGGCGGGGGTTGACGTCCCCCACGTCACGCGCTGCTGGGGAAAGCTCCCGCCCTGCTCCTGGAGATGCCCGACGGGCAGCGGCTGCTCCTGGCCGACGACCTGTCGGCGCGGGGCGACCGTGCGGGCGAGGGCGACGCCCTCGAGGCGCATCAGCTGGAGCGTCTCGGTGACCTTCTTGTCAGAGTACGGATCCTCCTCCTCGAAAATCTCCGTCACCTCCGCCTCGTCGCCGGCCACGGACACCTCGACGCCACCCTGCCGGGTGCCCCAACTGCCCTTGCCCAAGGTCAACAGGGCGTAGAAGCGCAGCGGGGTCAGCAGGAACAGCTGGATCAGCCCGTACAGCGGGGCCAGCAAGAACATACCGAACCGCTTGACGAAGCCCATCCCGCGGCGCGGGAAGTCGAGGTACCGCACGTTGCGCAGGTACCCCATAAGAATCATGAAGACGACGTAGTCGCCGACGTGGCGGAAGAACGAGGTTGGGTGAAGGATCGGCAGGACGAGTAGCGAGTAGAGCATCGCCGTGCCGAACACCAGCCACAGCCCCAGTTCCATGCAGGTCAGCCAGAAGGCGGGCCGGTGCTTCTTCTGGTGTCGGAAGGCCCACAGGGACTCGCGGAAGAACGACTTGTTCCAGCGGACCTGCTGGCGCAGGAAGTGCGGAAGCTTTTCCGGCACCGCCGTGTAGCCGACGGCGGTCTCTTGGAAGACCACCCGGCCCTCCATGAGGCAGTAGTTGGTCATCCGGCGGTCGTCGCCAAAGACGGCCGGTTTGCCCAGAAACTGCTGGTTGAGGAAGTCCGGGAGGTACTTGCGCACCAGCGTGCCTCGATAGGCGGAGAGCGCGCCGCAGCAGCACAGCACGGACTTTAGGCGCGAGTACGCGGCCCGCTCGAAGAGGAAGGAGTTGCCGTATCTGAGGTCCTGCAGACGAGTGAAGATGTTGCTGTCGTGGTTGAGGGCCAGGACCATGCCGGTGGAGGCCATGACGCGCTCGTCGGCCATCGGGACCAGGAGTTCGCGGAAGGTGTCCCGGGCGAGCACCGTGTCCGAGTCCACGCACAGGAAGATGTCCGAGTACGGCGCTGCCTCGAAGCCCAGGGCCAGCGCCTCGCGCTTGCCCTTGTTCTCCGGCTGCACGCTGACGGAGTACTTGACGCCATGGGCTTCGAACTCACGGCGCATCTTCTTGGCGACGCGGATGCCACCGGGGTCCGCGCTGCAGTCGTCGATGATGTGGATCTCGTTGGGAAGTCGGCTCTGCGCGAGGAGGCTGCGCAGGCCCTGCTCGAACATCACCGGGTCCTCGTTGTAGATGGGGATGACTGCGGTGACCCACGACTGATCGAGGTATTCCAGTTCTTCTCGTCCCGCCTTGGCTGGACGGTAGAAGAGCGCCATGAACATCTTGATGGCCAGCAGGCCCATGGCACCGATCGTGTACAGGTGCAGGGAGCCGGCGTCGAGCCGTGTGAAGATCAGTGCGGCGAGGCCCAGGAAGAAGAGGTACGACACCTTCAGGTGTCTGCGTCTGCGGTGTTTCTGCCGGCTGCCGGACTCAGCAGCCCCGGGTATGTAGGTGTCCTCGGTAGTCACAGCTTGACCACCCGAGGGTGATCGGCGGAACGGCCTCGCGTGTCGAACAGCACTCGGGCACGGTCGGCCAGCAGGTCCAGGTCGATCTCCCGGTGAGCCTGGAGCAGAACGGTGAGGTCCGCCGCCTCGGCCGCAGCCAAGTAGTCGTCGATTCGCTCGATCGGCATTCCACCGACGGTCCAGTCGGTCACGCGGGGGTCGAAGTAGGCGAGTTCGGCGCCTCGTGCGCGGAGGTTCTCGGCCACGGCGAGCGCGGGGCTCTCCCGCTGATCGGAGATATCGGGCTTGTAAGTCACACCGAGCAGCAGGATGCGCGAGCCTCGGACCGCCTTGCCCTGGTCGTTGAGCAGGTCGGCCGCACGGTTCACCACCTGCACGGGCATCCGCTGGTTGATCTCTTGTGCGAGCTCCACAAAACGGAACGGGATGCCGAGCGACCGCACCTTGTAGGACAGGTAGTTGGGGTCGATGGGAATGCAGTGCCCGCCGACTCCCGGGCCGGGGTAGAAGGGCGCGAACCCGAACGGTTTGGTGGAGGCACAGCGGATCGCGTCCCACAGGTCCACACCTATCTCGCGGCAGAACATCGACATCTCGTTGACGAGCGCGATGTTGACGTGGCGGTAGGTGTTCTCCAGGAGCTTGGCCATTTCTGCCTCGCGGGTCCCCTTCGCCTCCACGACGCTCCCCACGAAGCGCTCGTAGAGGGCGCGTGCGGCCTTGGTGCAGTCCGGGGTGACGCCGCCGACCACCTTGGGCGTGTTCTCCAGACCGAAGCTGGAGTTGCCCGGGTCGATGCGCTCCGGGGAGAAAGCCAGATGGAAGTCCTTGCCGACTCGCAAACCGCCGGCCTCCAGCCGGGGACGTACGACCTCGTCGGTGGTGCCTGGGTAGGTTGTCGACTCCAGCACTACGAGCGTGCCCGGAGCCAGGTGGGCCGCGATGTCGTCGACTGCGGCATGAACGGCGCCCAGATCCGGGGAGCCGTGGTCGGTGAGCGGAGTCGGGACGCATACCACGACCGCGGCGGCGTCCGCGACGATCTCGGCCCTGTCGATCGCCTCGAAGCCTTGCTCCAGCATCGTGCGAACCTCGACGTCGGCGACGTCGTCCACGTGCGAACGGCCGGACCGCAAGCCGTCGATGACCCGAGGGCTGCGGTCGAGGCCGACCACTTTCAGCCCTGCCGCCGCAGCGGAGCGGGCCAGCGGCAGCCCCACATATCCGAGCCCGACAACGACGAGATCCACCGTGGTGGCTCTGCTCACGACATCATCCCAACCCCTGGGCCGGCGGCCACAGCCGCCGGCAGGCGCTAACTCGGTCCCCCGAGAAATTGAACAAGATTCAAGAGGCTAACAAGACCTTCACATTTCAACCATACTTGTTTAAGGCTTCTTTAAGGTGCCCCTTGTCACTTTCGAGTACGCACAACCTTCCGCCTGTCTCGCCCGTCTCGATGAGCCCGCTTTGACCCCTGGCAGGACGAATGCGTCGTTGCGGAGTTGGCGCTAGAAGGGCGTGACTCCGTAGCAATTCGCCTGTTAGGGCAAGAATCGATGGGATTCGTCGGCGCATCGAGCGCGGGAAGGAGCCTTGACGGCGTCGGACGCTAGTCAGACCACTGGCGCATGGCCAGGTGCGTAAGCGGGCGTTCCCTCATGACCACTACCGCGGAGCCCGTGCTGTCGTCGGCCGTCTTTGGGATGGCAACGGCCGGACGCACGGGTCACTCAGCGGCCTCCTGGCATGCGGACCGGCGGACCGGTGGCCGAATGGACTCGAGCGGGTCGCGCTCGAACCCCAACCGGATCGATCACGATGAACCAAGCGGACCGCAGGTACGGTCGCACAGCCAAGGTCGGATGCTTGACCAGGCGCTCACTCGGCCGCAACTGATCCCCTCCGTCAGCTCGCCCCCGCTCCGTTGACGCTCAAGCGTTCATCAGTTCATTCGACTCGGCGCGGTGGCGCGCCTTCGGCAGAACCGTCTTGGCTGTCAGCCCTCGCGACTGCCACGCGTTGTCACGGAGCTTGAACAGCGCCCAGTAGCGGGTGGGGCATAGCAGCACGATGTTCATGAACACGGATGCCGGGGTTCCGACAAGCCACGAGCGCCACCGCTGGCGTGTGGTCATGTCGGGTCGCATGAGCACGTACAGACCTGACTGGCCGTACCGGACCACGAGGTACACCCCGAGGTACACCAAGGCCGCGCCCGGGTTGTGGTATCGGCCGCCCAGGGTCATCACCGTCATCACGAGAGTCCAGGCCAGCATCACAGGGGTGATGACGAGTTGGAGGAGACCGAAAGTCGGCGAGATGAGCTGCTTGAGGGACAGCCGCGAGTAGACGAACGGCAGCATCCACCACCACGACCGGGCCCAGCGCAGGCGCTGCCGGTACGTCTTCTTCAGCGTGGTCGGCATGTCCGTGACCACGCCCGCCTCGTTGACGGCCACGACCTCACCGCGCATGAGGGCCCGCAGCGCAAGCCACCGGTCGTCCCCAGTCCCACACTCCACCTCGTAGGCGTCCAGGTGGTCGTAGAGCAACTCGGCCCGGTAGAGGGCCAGTGCGCCCGACGTGGTCTCCAACGCTCCAAGCATGGAGCGCGAGGACCGCATCATCACGCACGAGGTGCCGATGTCGATATCCGCAGCCCGGGAGACCCAGGTCTCCTCGAAGTTTCGAATGTAGATCATGCCAGTGGTGGCCTGGATCTTCGGGTTGCTCATGGCCCGGAGCTGCTGCTCCAGCGCATCCGGGAAAGGCTCACCGTCCGAATCGATGGTGAGAACGAAGTCGAAGTGCTTGCCCTCCGCCTGAAGGTGTCGGAGCACCGTGACCTGGGCCCCGCGCTTGCCCTTGTTCTCTTGCCGGTGCCAGAAGACCCGAGGGTGGTCGAAGGGCTCCACCGGATGTTGCTGCGAGCCATCGTCAATCACGTGGATCTCGTCGATCGGATGCGTCTGGGCCAGTAGCGACCTCACCGTGCGGTGCAGGTTCTCTGTGGGCTCTTCGAAAGCAGGGACGATGGCCACCGTCCGGCCAGGAGCCACAGGCAAGTGAGTGAAGGACCGGCCCTTCAGAAACGATGCCAGGCAGAGCACGATCACCATCATGCCCAGCCACCAGTAGAAAGTCAGGATCGGGCTTTTCGATTGGAGGTGGACCACCACGGTGGCAGCGGCCAGAGCCGCCACCACCACGGCAGTCACCACGGTGAATCTCGCCCGTGAAGCAGTGCTCAAGCGGTCGCTCGCTTACCGCGGGTCGCCAGGCGGAAAACCGCGACGCCGCTGATCACGAGGAGCATGGCCCCCAGCACGATCCACCCCAGGGCCGTGCCGCCCGTGGCGGCCAGAACGGCTCCCCCAGTGGCGGTACCGATCGCGGTACCCACTCCATTGTGCCCGTACATGTTTCCTTCCTTCCCGAGCGTCAGCGACGCTCGACGTCGTCGCGGGTCGGCATGACGCCGCGCGTGTCCAGCACATAGGCCGCCTCATCGGCGACCTTCGTGAGGTCGAATGTGTCGAGAGACGTCCGCAAGGCCACGACGTCCTACCCCGCCACCGGCTGTCAGGATTGGCTACCCCTGTCGTCCACGTGGGGCCCCAGCCGCGACGTCCACAGCGCCTCACGGTTTCCGGTGACTCCAACGCCTAAGGGGCGGGGCACTTTCCCAACGATCCGAGGTGCTCTAGAGCCGCTCGACGTGCTCCGCGGTCGGCATGACGCCTCGGGTATCGAGGACGTATACGGCCTCAGCGGCAAGTTGAGTCAAGTCGAATTCGCCGTGCGGTGTGAGCACGACGACAGCGTCGAAGTCAGCCACGCTGATGCCGCTTTCCTGCGCAGCGAAGGGGATGGATTGAAAGCCGCCGTCATGCAGGTAGGGGTCGACGACGGTGACGTCCACGCCCATGCCGCGCAGTCGGTCGATGACCTGGACAGCCGGCGACTGGCGGGCGTCGGCGGTGCCAGGCTTGTAGGCGGCACCCAGGGCGAGAATGCGGGCGCCATGCAGGCTCCGGCGAAAGCGGCGGCTGAGAGAGTCCTGAAGGCGGCGCACCACGTAGTCGGGCTGGCTTTCGTTGATGTCCTGGGCCAGCTCAATGAGCCTGAAGGTTTGACCGTGCCGGGTTTTGACGTGATGGCTGAGGTATACCGGGTCGATGGGCAGGCAGTGCCCACCGACGCCCGGGCCCGGCAGGAACTTGGTAAACCCGAACGGCTTAGTCGCGGCCAGCTCGAGGGTGTGCCACACGTCGACGCCGAGAGTGTGGGCCATCCGTGAGAGCTCGTTGACCAGAGCGATGTTGACGTGCCGGTAGGTGTTCTCAAACACCTTGGCCAACTCAGCCTCTTCCAGGCCAGAGGCCGGCACGGTGACCTCGGTGACGGAGTCGTAGAGGCCCTTCACCCGTTGCAGGCAGGCGTCGGTCAGCCCGGCGACAATCTTGGGCGTGTTCTCCAGACGCCACTCGGCATTGCCTGGGTCGATGCGTTCGGGGCTGAACCCGACATGGAAGTCACGACCTGCTACCAGGCCCGATCCCTTTTCCAGCAAGGGAATGAGCACGTCGCGAGTGGTACCGGGGTGCGTGGTCGACTCCAACACCACAGTAGCCCCCGGCTCTATTCGGACAGCCAGCACGCGGGCCGCGTCTCTCACGCAGCTGAGGTCCGGTGCACGGTCGGTCAGCGGGGTCGGCACGGTGATGACCGCAACGTCGAAGCCCTTGACGTCTTCCGGGTCGCAGGTCGGCGTATAGGCCCCGGAGTGCAGGGCTCTCTGCAGACGGTCGGAGTCGATGTCCTCGACGTAGGAGGAGCCGACGGCCAGTCGGTCGCAGCGCTTCCGGTCAGGCTCGTAGCCAGTCACGGTATGTCCGGCCTCGACGGCTCGCATGGCCAGAGGCAAGCCGACATAGCCCTGCCCGAGCACACAGATGTGCATGGTGGATTCCTCACCTTGAGTCGACCTGCGGACATGCGCAGGCCGGGAAGCGGCGCCCCTGAAGTGCGGCTACCTGTTCCTGAAGCAGGCAGCTGCGGCGTCGGGTACTGCATGGATTGTGGTGCGGGGCGGCGTGCCCAACCCCCCGTCGGGTTACAGCAAGCGCTCGCCTCAAGTCATTGCTGCGTCAACGCGCAGTCCAGCCCCCCGCTTGACCGCGCGTCAAACGCCAAATGATCTTCACAATTCCCCCTCATTTATGGACCTCAAGACTTCAACAAAATGGTTGCCGTGTGGAAGCTTTGTTATCAATTCGAAACCTATGAGTTCCCTCTGAGACTCACCCACTCCGCCGACGCCCCATCAGACCCCTTGCCTCACAGGTAAGAAGCACGATGCAGCGGCCCATGCCCATCGCATCGCATGCCGCCACAGTGACCCCCAAACCCGGCGATCCGTCGCACAGCCAACTCGCCTCTGCACAAGTTGATCTTCACGGCTTCTCCATGATTGTGCTAAGTCAAGACCTTGTTGGTTTCCTGCCAAGCGGAAGGCTCGTTGCTACGTCGCGACATAGAGGCCGATGCACTGCGGAACGGTCCGCGGCTCCGCGGGCGCCCCAGTACACCGGTTTCGCCTGCGCGTCGGCTCGCTGCGTGGATGGCGTCCCACATCTGCCGACCGATCGGCCGGCACCACAACCGCACCAGATCCAGCGGGGAATCACGGTGAAGGCGTCCGAGTCGGCAGCAGCCTCAAAACGGCCGTTCGACCAGGTCGGCTCATGGATCCGCCCCAGGAGAACGCAGCTTCCCAAGCGTCGCCTTCAGGAACCCGATACCGCCCCGACAGCAGAAGGAAGGACGTCAATGAGGGTGTCGTCCCCAAAAACCTGCACTACGAGACGTGCCCGGCGTCGCTCACGATCGATCGAACGAATCGGACCCGTAAGGTCGGCGAAGGGACCGTCTGTCACCAGAACGGTGTCCCGCGCTTGTAGCTCAGGAGCAGTCGGCATAGCGCGCTCCCTGGTGATCAGCTGAACTTGGATCGCTGAAGCTCCCCCCTGGCCGGGCCCGGATTGGCAGATCGTGCCGCATCCGTGCCAGATCCCCGTCGGACGGAAGCGGGTGCCTGTCAAATCCGTGTCGAAGTCCGCCTAGCAAGGCGTTCAGCGGCCGGATAGACGCAGGTCAACGGGATGTTGGGATTGAACCTGCGCAGCACCTTCTGAGCGCTCGGCCGCAGGTTCAAGTCCTGTCGGGGGCACCGCTACCCCCTCCGGGAGCGCCTTATTGCTGGCCAGGATGTGACGGCCGACGCAGCCACGCCCCGCGCCCATGACAGTGGGCCTTGGACTTTCCGGCGTAGGTCACCTGATGCGCGGGCGTTCGTACGGCCCGCGGACAAGAGCACACCTCTGGTGGGGGCGCCGTTCGCGAGTGCCAGCCGAGGTGTGGCCTGCGCGGGAGCTCTCAACCAGCAACTTGGACTGGTAATCGACCGCAAGGTCAGGTCCTGGCAGGTAGCCGAGAGCCGAGCCGATTCAGGCCCGGATGGCCGAGAAAGCGGTGACGGTGAAGGCTGCCTGCACGGGGGCGAGTTCGAATCTCGGAACTAATCGGCCTTCCCGTTCCCGTCCCTGGCGGTGCGGCGAACGGGAAGGCCCACTACGGCGAGTGTCCGCCGTCAGATGGCGCAACGCGCGAACGCCTGCGCACCACCGAACTGCTGCGCCTCGTTCTGGAATTGGATCTGCCACTGGGTGGCGCTCACTGCGCGGTTGCCCGTCACGTCGATGCTGGCGGAGGAGACGTTTCAGCCACCGCTGAGGGCCCTGATACCCACAGGGCAGGTGACGGTGACGATCTTGGTTTGGTAGGACGCGATGAACTCGACCGGACTGCTTGCGACGACGGGGGACGGATCGGTCACGTCACGGCCAGTGCAGTGGACGCCAAGCCGACGGCCGGCGCGGGTGCGGCGACCAGGGCGAGGAGCGTGGTGCGGTTCATGGTTTGGCCTCCTTGAGTGACTCACACGTTCGGAACGAATCGAACATATGAGCCCAGACTAGGAGCGGCGCGAACGGAGCCGCCA
Organism: Streptomyces sp. NPDC002573; assembly: GCF_042889625.1. NCBI lineage: Bacteria > Bacillati > Actinomycetota > Actinomycetes > Kitasatosporales > Streptomycetaceae > Streptomyces > Streptomyces sp. NPDC002573. The sequence goes on from NZ_JBIARC010000004.1 coordinate 240,577, forward strand.
TCCGCTACCGCCCGTTGGAGTGACGGAATTATTACCGTGAGTTACCGATCGCGTTCGCTCGGGAATAGTTGCGGCCGTCAACGCCATGGCGTCGACACAAGTGAGCCCCGAACGCCCCCTGATGATCAAGAGCGGACTTCGGGGCTGTCTGACTGTCAGAGGGTTTTCGCGGTGGCCGTGTCGAATACGCAGTCGAAATTCTCGGCCGGATGTCAGCTGGCGCCCGGCATTTCCGGGGTGTTCCGGTTGCCGTACACGCGCCGCCGACGTCCCCCCTCGGCGGCGACGACCGACAACCGCGCACGCCTTCGGGTCATCGCATCAGGTGAGAGGCACGTAGCCCGATGTCCGCCACTCGTCCAAGCCGCTTCGGGCTTCATCAACCGGCCGCCTTGGAGATGATGCGCTCCATCTCCTCTCGGCCGAAGGCCCGCAGAGTCGTGGAACGGACGTTGCCTACTCCATCGAGCTGCAGGAGTGCGGCTGCCGCCGTTTCATCGTCGAGCGCCTCGACGATGGCCACGAGGTCGTATGGACCGACGGTCCAGTAGATGTTCAGGAGCTTCGCCCCGAGCTTCTGTACTGCTGAGCCGAAGGTCTCAGTGCGCTTCGCGGTGTCCTTGTAGTTTCGGACCCCTTGATCGGTCCAACTCAGCAAGGCGACGTACGTCGGCATGCTCTTTCACCTTCACGAGGAGACATATCGTGAGGTCAAGCCTGGGTATCTGCGCTGGAGCCTGCACGAGGTACGCACCCGAACGAGCTATCCGAGCGGCCACGACATCAAAGGCAGGCAGACATCTATGCCTGACTGCCGTCCGACGAACCTGGCTCTGCATCTGACCGACGCATGCTGTCCTGTTGATGAATTGTCGGCCGCTTCGAGCGATGCCGTCCTGCGCGCGGCCGGTCGGGCGGGCGTGTGTGACCTCATAGCCCGGCCAAAGATCCCATCACAGTCTTGTCCTCCCGCCCGACCGACGCGCGCCATCCTGCATGCGTCGCACAGAAGGAAAGCGTCATCAGCATGGCAGACGAGACAGCCGTGGTCGGCGCCCACCAGGCCGCCGTGATCGACTCCATCGGCCGACACCTGGCCAGCGGCAGCACCGGCTCACCGCAACTCGGCCGCACCGGGCTTGACGGTCGTGACGTTCCTGTCCGGGGCGCGCCGGGGCAGGACTCCACGGCTGAGAGCGTGTTGTCGTTGGCGGCGAGCGCCAGCGGGCCTCCGCCTGTGAGGGCGTCAGGGTCCGCTTGACGTCCGCCAAACGCCGGCGCACGCCGTCGACCGCCCACGCCGCTCACGCTTGGTCACTTGTCACGTCCGCCCATATCCGCCTATGCCCAGGCACGGAACCAGGGCGTCCGGCCGTTACTCACTTTCGGGTGAAGCCTCGACCGCGCCGGGGTGGCGCGTAGTGGCGCATTTCCGCCACGGCTCAACTCCCGCAAGGAAACCGGTGCCGCCAGGCCGTCAACGTGGTGCACCTTTCACATAAATGGACATAGCAGCCGAGAGTCACGGAATCATGGCCAACACGTAACACGGTGCACGTCTCGCCCACATCCCGTCCGCCTTGGGGACATGGTGTGGATGCGCGGCCGACCGGTCGCCACCAGCACACCGCGCACCTGCGGGTACGGCTGACTCCGTATGCCAGGTGTGCCCGCACATACAGGGGGACCTGTGTCCGCTTCCGCCAACGTGACCGCTCGCCGTCTGACCGCCGCCGCTCTCACGGCCGGTGCCCTGGTCGGGGCCCTGACGGTGCCGGCGTCCGCCGCCGACCACCGTGCGCCCCGGCCGGACGTCCAGATCAGCCGCGTGCAGTACGACTCCCCCGGCCCGGAAGACCGCTCCAACCGTTCCTTGAACGCGGAGTGGGTGGAGATCACCAACACCACCCGCCGTGAAGTCAACCTCGACCACTGGACGCTGTCGAACAGGGTCGGCCAGACCTACACCTTCCACCACTACCGCCTGGCGGGTCGCGCCACCGTCCGGATCCACACGGGTATCGGCCTGGACAGGGGCGCGGACCTGTTCCAGGACCGCCGGAACTATGTGTGGGACAACTACTCCGACACCGCGACCCTGCGCAACGACCACAGCCGTCTCGTCGACGTCGTCTCCTGGGGTGCCCCGCACCGCCGTCACGGCGGCCGTCACTGACCGACCGTCGACATCAGGTGATGCCTGAGTAATAGAGAAGCCGCGCACGCCGGCCTTCGCGACCTGGGGGATCGCGAAGGCCGGCGTCGTCTTGCGGGTGTGCGCCGGGCGATGCGAGATGCGATGCATGGTGCGCGGCGCACACGTCGGTGTCACTTGATGTAGACGAGCCCGTCGGTGGTGACGGTGGGACGGCCGCTGGTGCCCACCACGACGATCTTGACGGTGTGCTTGGCGCTGCCGGACCAGGTCTTGGTCCATACCGCCTGCCGGTACTGGGTGGTGGCGGACTTCAGGTCGACCGTGGCGGTCTTGGTGCCGTCGACGTAGACGTAGGCCTGGCCGGAGGTTGTGGCGCGGGAGACCGCCCAGGCGGCGGAGCGGCCGGTGAAGGTCCAGGTGAGGGCCGCGCCCTTGGAGCCGCTGGAGTAGGACTTCCCGCCGAGGTAGCTGGTGGAGGAACGGGTGCTCCAGCTACCGGACTTGGTGGCGGCGCTCTCCTGAAGGATCAGCGGGGTGTACGCCGGGGAGTACGTGCGGTAGTTGCCTGCGTAGTCGTAGGCACGCATCGACCAGGTGGTGGCGGTGCCGGACTTGGCGGTGCTGTTGAAGGCGGTGGCGGTCGGGCCGAAGGTGCCGGTGGTCGGGGCCAGCAGCTTCACATAGCGCAGGGCCTTGTCGTCCGCGGCCTTCCAGCCGAGCGTGACCGGGACCGAGCTCGTGCTGACGGTGCCGGTGCGCAGGGAGAGCTTCGGAGTGGTGGGGAAGCTCGGTGCGGTCGTCTCCGCCACGACGTTCACCGAGGCGCTGGTCGCGGTCCTGCCGGACTGGTGCACGGCCCGTACGGCGACGGTGTGGCTGCCCAGCGGCAGGGTGGCAACGGCGGAGGTGGCGCTGCCCGCGGTGGTGGCGACAGTCTTGCCGTCGACCAGCAGCTGGAAGCTCTTGATGAGCGAGGACGGCGTGGTGGCCGTCCAGTTCACGGTGACGGCGCCCTTGGTGTAGTACGTGGAGCCCGAGAGGCTCGCGCCGCCGAGCGTGGTGACCTTGAGGTTCTGCACCGGACCGGCCGCCCAGGCGCGGATGGTGGGCAGTTGGTCGTACAGGGAGCCGCCGGGGCACTCGGTGTTGTAGCCGTCACGGTGTCCGGAGATCCGCTGGAAGGTGTACGTGCTGCCCGCGGTGAAGCTGGCACCGAAGTAGTTCTTCTGTGTGGCGCCCGCGGTGAGCTGGGTGGTTCCGGCGGGGTCGGCGCCGTACTGGCCGAGCTTCCAGGCCGCCAGACGGGCGATGGAGGCCAGCGCGGCGTTGGTGGCGCTGGTGGTGGTGTAGTCACCGAGCACCGCCACGGCCGCCGACTCGCGGTTCCAGCCGTAGGTGTGGGCGCCGAACACCGGCAGGTCGACCCCGCCCTTGCGGCCCTCGAAGAGGGTGCCGCACTTGTCGACGAGGAAGTTGTAGCCGATGTCCTTCCAGCCGCTGACCTGCACGTGGTACGCGTAGATGCTCCGCACGATCGACGGTGAGTCGGCGCAGGAGTAGTCGTTGGCCCCGTCGGTGTGGTGGACGAACACGGCCTTCACGTCCGCGTTGTACTCCGGCGCCTCGGGGCTGATCGACTCGTCCGCGCCCCAGCCGGCGCGCAAGACGATCGGCGGTTCGGGCACGGTGGACGGCGGCGCGGTCGGCACGGTGGCCGAGGCACTGGCGGACGGGCTCGTCGAGGGGGAGACGGAGGCCGAGTCGCTGGGGGTGACCGTGGGGGTGGTGTCGGTCGGTGCCGGGGACGTGGTGTCGGTCGGAGCCGAGGGCGTGGTGTCGGTCGGATCCGGGGACGCGATGGTCTGGCCGTCCGTCGGCTGGGCGGTGGTCCCGTCGCCGGGTGCGGCGGAGTCGGTGGGCGCCTCGCTCGGGGCGTCGGGACTTCCGGCGGCGACGAACGCGGCCGGCTCGCTTCCGGTACCGGACTGCCTGGCCTCGGCGGCGGTCACCACGCCCGGGTCGACCAGATTGACCTCAAGTCCCTTGGGCAGCGCGGCGGTGATGCCGTTCTTCCGGACGACCTGTACCTGGACGCCGTCGGAAGCGCCGACCCACAGCGGCTCGGACGCGCCGCGCACGCCGGAGCCGGGCTTCTCCGGCGGGTCCACGTCCAGTTCGAGGTCCTGCCAGGCACTCCACTCACCGGTCTCCAGGCTGCGGGTGCGCACCTGCGCCGTGCCGCCGAGCCGCTTGGCGGCACCGGTCCAGGAGACGCCGAGCATCGAGAACTGCCCGGTGTCCGTGCGCGGCAGTTCCTGCTTCCCGCCCGTGGTGCCTTTCAGCCCGAGGTCGTAGACCTTCACCGGCCGCTTGGCCCGGCCGTTCGCCCCCGGGTCGTGCGAGGGGCTGGCGACCGCATAGGTCACCAGGCCTCCGCCTCCCAGCACGACGGCACCGAGCGTCAGCCAGGCCCGTCGCTTCAGGCTCAGCGGTCTGTACGCATGCGACGTACGACGACTCACGACGTAATCCACCCCTCAGAAGGCCCGCAAGGCCTTGGAAGAAAGTCACCTGAGGCACACCCGCTCACGGGGGTTACTCGCCCTCCCAGCGCGATCCGGGCGCTGAACATCACAGGGGAAGGGGCGTGGTGACGTAGATCACAGCGACTCGACCGCGGCACGCCCACGACCGGCATTGCTGTGACACAACTGTGCGACCTGCCGCTGAGGATCAAGGAAGAGCAAAGCGCGGCCGACGGCGAGGCGGGACCACCGCACCGCGCTCAGCGGCCGCCGGCGGCGAGGACAGGTCTTGGGCCAGGGAGAACGACCCGATCGCGCACAGACGCGCGACGCGGAGTTGGGCGCTGCCGTCGCCCGGGCCCAGGAAGGCGACGAAGCGGCCTTCGCAGTCGTGTACCGGATCGTGCAGCCCGGGCTCCTCGGCTATCTACGCGGCCTGGTCGGCCAGGACGCCGAGGACGTGGCGTCGGAGGCCTGGCTGGAGATCGCTCGGGACCTGGGCCGGTTCCGGGGAGACGGGGCGGGCTTTCGCGGCTGGAGTGCGACCATCGCCCGCCATCGGGCCCTCGATCTGCTGCGCCGACGGCGCACCCGGCCGTCGGTGGCCGCCTTCGAACTCGATCTCACGGAGGTGCCGGCCCCGCACAACACCCATGACCAGGCCCTGGAGACCCTGTCGACCGAGTACGCCCTCCAACTGGTGCGCAGCCTGCCGCGTGACCAGGCCGAGGCGGTGCTGCTGCGCGTCGTGGTCGGCCTCGACGGGCCCGCCGCCGCGCGGGTCCTCGGCAAGCGTCCGGGTGCGGTGCGCACGGCCGCCCACCGGGGGCTGAAGGGGCTGGCGCGCCAGCTCGGCGTGACGGGTGTGACGGGAGAGCGGTCTCGCACGCTGAGGCAGTCGAAATGAGAAGCGACGGCGTCAGGTCCGTTAAGGCTATGGGTAACAAACGCACAGAGACGGACACGGGTATGGGCGACCGACATAGTGAGGGCGGAGGCGCGGCACGCCGAGGCGTCGGCACAGACGGCCGTATGGCCGCTGCCGACGATTCGGCCGAGACCACCGTGCTGGAGCTGGCGCTCGGTCGCGCGCTGCGCGCCAACGCCCTGGACGCCTCGGCCGAGCAGCAGGCCGTGGCCGCCTTCCGCGCGGCTCGCGAGGCAGGCACCCAGGAACAGGCGCGGACGCGGAGGCGGGACGACTGGCAGCCGCGGCGCACAGCGGCCCGGCGCTCGGTGAAGACCGCCATCGGCGTGTTCGTGGGCAGCCTCACTCTGGGCGGAGTGGCGATCGCGGCCATCGGCTCGCCCGGATCCGGCGGCGGCACACAGGGCGGCGACCCCGGACGACGGCATCCCTCGCCCACCGCCCCGGGGAGCGCGACGCGGGCGCCGGAGGGCACCGCCCCCTCCCGGCCCGCCGGCGCCCTCTCCCCGAGCCGCCCGCCGACGCCCAAGGACATCCAGGCCCACTGCCGCGCGTACCCGTCGGTGAAGGGCCGGGGCAACGCGCTGAACTCCGCGGCCTGGCAGCGGTTCCTCGCCGCCGCCGGGGGCGAGGACCGTGTCGCGGCCTTCTGCGCCGACCGGCTGTCGCCGGCCAAGACGAACGCCGCAGACAGCGCAGGCGACGCGGGCAACACAGGCAAGGAGACCGGGAAGCCGCGCACCGGGCCCGCCGACAAGGACTCCGGGCACGGAAAGGCCAAGGGACAGCGGACGCCGTCCAAGTGACCCGCCGCGCAGGGGAGGAGGCTCCCACCGGCGGCGCCCGTCGGGCTTACAGTGGCGCCACCGCGCCGGACGCCCGCCCGCGGCAGGGGAGTTGAGTGCAGGAGTGAGCCGATGACGAGCCGTGTGACGTTGATCTCGCCCGCCATGAACGCGGCGCTGCGCCAGGCTCGCTTCGACGACGGGTGCTCGCTCGACGCGGCCGGCACGGCGCGCGCCCGGTCCGCGGCGGGTTCGCTTCCTGCGGTCGGCCGGGTGCTGGCCTCCCCCACCGTGCGCTGCCGGGAGACGGCGTCGGCGCTCGGCCTCGACGCGGCCGCCGGGCCCGCACCGGCCGGGCTGGACGTGGGCCGATGGCGCGGCCGGACGCTGGACGAGGTCAGCGTCGACGAACCGGACGCCGCGGCCCTGTGGCTCACTGACCCTTCGTCCGCTCCGCACGGCGGGGAGTCGGTGCACGCGTTGTGCGCGCGGGTCGGCGGATGGCTGGAGGAGACCGCGCAGGTCTCGGGACGCACGGTCGCCGTCGTGGAGCCGGAGATCGTACGGGCCGTCGTGGTGCGGGTGCTCGCGGCACCGGACTCGGCCTTCTGGCGGATCGACGTCCCTCCGCTGACCGCCGCCGAATTCACCGGCCGTGCCGGACGGTGGAACATGGCTCTGGGGACGGTACTCGGCCGCCCCACGGAAGTCGGCGCTGCCTGAAAACGCCCGCCGGGTTCAGGCCCGCGTCACCCTTTGGGCGACCTTCGGGCGAAGCTCCACTTGCGGATGTGGAGTTTATCCCGTAATACATTTCCGGGCGTATGGAAATCGAAGGATTCCAAAGAGGTCCGATGGGTCGCCTCTTCGCCTGGATCCCTGCTTGTGAAATTACACACTCCGGAATCACAACCACCCCTGATCAGGGACAACCACCCACGGTCGGCCGCCCGCACCGTAGGGCGTGCGCAGATATTCCCAATTCAGACGGAATTTAACCACGGGCAAATCATCGCCTATCCCGCACGGCGTCACACATCCACACACCGCGCCACGGAATGCTCCATTGGGACTAAAAAATCCTGAAATACCGCGCCAGAACAGCCTGATAAATCTCCCATGTGCTCTTCTTCAACTGAAATCTTCCGACAGGCCGTTTTCGGCAGCGGACGCATGGGCTCCGGCTGCACCCGGCCTCCTGCATGAAGGGTCAATCCTCGTGAGTCAAGGTAACGGCATGCGCGCCGGCGCAGTATCGGCGCTCACCGTCGTGGGCATCATGACGGCGCTGACTGCGGGCATGGCTTCCACCACCGCGGTTGCCGCCCCCAGCCACTCCGCCAGCAAGGTGAAGAAGGTGCATTCCCCGGCACAGACGCGGCAGATCGGCATCGACCTCGGGGTGACGAAAACGGGCCCGGCCTCCGCGAACGAGGGCGACTCTGTCACCTACGTCATCACGGTGACGAACCACAGCTCCAGCCCCTCCAGTGGCTACACCGTCACCGACTACCTGCCGACGGGTATCCGCGGCGTCGTGCCTCCGGCCGGTTGCACCATCCCCGTCCCAGGTCGGCTGACCTGCACCCACGGTCCGCTGGCGGGCAACGCCAGCGACACGATCACCCTGAACGGCACGGCCGGCCAGGGCTACACCAACCTCCACAACATCGTCACCGTGGAGGGCGTCGAACCGGACCCGGACTACAGCAACAACGCCGACGCCGTGCGCACCGGAATCGCGCAGCGGCGTGTGGACCTCGCGCTGTCCAAGTCCGGCCCGAGGTCGGCACCAGAGAACGGCCAGGTGACCTACACCCTCAGGGTGACGAACAACGGCCCGGACGCCTCGAGCGGCTGGCTCATCACCGACCAGCTTCCGTCGGCTCTGCACGGCCCGTTCACCACGTCGGCGGGCTGCAACGTCAGCGGCTCCAACCTGCTGACCTGCACCGGAGGCCCGCTGGCTGCGGGCGCCTCCGCCACGGTCACCGTGACCGGCTTCGCCGGCCCGAACTTCAACGGCATCCGAAACACGGCGACGGTCAAGGGCAACGACTTCGACCCCAGCCTGGGCAACAACACGGCCACAAACCGGGGCGGCCGAGCCGGCCTCAGGATCACCAAGAGCATGGAGGCACCCAGGACGATCAGGCAGGGGGACACCGTCCGGTACACCGTCAGGGTCCGCAACACCGGGGACATGGACCTCGTGGGCGCCAATCAGGCGCACTTCACGGACGACCTGTCCGGGGTGCTGGACGACGCCCGGTACAACAACGACGGGACCGCCAGCGTCGGCGTGATCAGCTACTCCCAGCCGCGCGTCGGCTGGACGGGCCCGCTCCACCCCGGTGACACCGCGGTCATCCGGTACTCGATCACCGTCGACCGCCGGGACTTCGGTGATCTGCGCCTGGAGAACGGAGTGGTCGACACCGACCCGGGCAGCAACTGCCCGACGGCCGACGCCAGCAGGGAATGCAGGACGCTCGGCCTCGTCCACGTCCGGGACAAGGACACCCACCGGGCCACGGTGCACCACACCGTCGCGGCGGACAGGCCGCGCGCCGCTCGACGGTGACGAACGGACGACACCTGCCCCGGGCCGTGCACCAGGCCCGGGGCACCGTCATGTCCGGAGCCCACGAGCACATCTCACTGCAGTAACGTTTCGTCACATATGGTTGTCAGGGTCCGCATTGGGGTGAGAGGCCTGGCGACTTCGTTTTATATGAAGAAAGAACGTCAACGGTTCCGTGGGACATATCGGAGGGCCTGGCACGAGAGCAGGCCACGGGCACCAGGAGGAACCGATGACACACACGTCATGCGTCCGCTGCGGACACCCTCGCCTCGTCGCCCTGGCCGTCATGGTGGGTTCCCTGGTGGTGGCCGGCGTGCCGGGGGCGTCGGCCACGGAGGCACGGGGGGCGCGTCCCCGGGGAGACGGCGACACCCCGGCGTGCCACCTCACCGCCGGGCCCTATCAGCGCCAGGTGGAGAAGGACCTGGGTCTGCCGCAGGACGGAAAGCAGTCGGAGCAGGACTGCGCGGCGATCCGCAAGCTCCAGAACGCGTACGGCATCAGCCCGGCGGACGGCTATGCCGGCCTCGTGAGCCGTCGGGCGGCGACGGTGGACTGGGCCGCCCGGCACAAGGCGTCGCTCACCGGTTGTTCCGGGCGGTCGAAGCGCCTGGTCTGTGTGGACCAGACACACCAGTTGCTGTGGGTGCAGCAGAACAAGAAAATCGTCTTCGGCCCCGTCCCCGCCCGCACCGGGATGGCCGGCCATCGCACCCGCAACGGGTCGCACAAGATCTACCGGCGGGTGGAGAAGTTCTGGTCCGGCCTGTACGACGCCGCCATGCCGTTCAGCCAGTTCTTCGACCGCGGCCAGGCCTTGCACGCCAGCTACCGCCCGATCTTCGAGGAACCGGGCTCCCACGGCTGTGTGAACCTCCGCTACGAGGACGCCAAGGCCCTGTGGTCGCTGCTGCGCACCGGCGACCGCGTCAGCGTCTGGGGCACCCGCGGCAACGACTGACCCCGCACGCCGGTTCGATAGGGTTCCCCCGTTGATCAAGGGGGTTGATATGCGGCTCCGGTGTGCCGTGCTCGACGACTTCCAGCGGATCGCGACCTCCGTCGCGGACTGGTCGCCCGTGGCTGACCGGGTGGAGGTGGTGTCCTTCGCCGAGCGCTTCAGTGACGAGGACGCCCTGGCCGAGGCGCTCGCCGGGTTCGACATCGTCGTCACCCTGCGCGAACGCGTGCCCTTCCCCGGCTCCCTGCTGGCCCGGCTGCCCCGGCTGAAGCTCCTCATCGCCTCCGGGATGCGGAACTCCGTCATCGACTACGCGGCCGCCGAGGCGCACGGCGTGACCGTCTGCGGCACCACCAGCTCCTCCACCCCGCCCGTCGAGCTGACCTGGGCGCTGCTGCTCGGGCTCGCACGCGGGATCGTGACCGAGAGCAACGCCCTGCGGGACGGCGGCCCCTGGCAGAGCACGGTGGGCGCGGATCTGCACGGGCGGCGGCTCGGGCTGCTCGGACTCGGGAAGGTCGGCGGCCGGGTGGCCCGGGTGGGGCTCGCCTTCGGCATGGAGGTCACCGCCTGGAGCCGGAACCTCACCGAGGAGCGCGCCGACGAGGTGGGCGTCGAACGCGCCGCCTCCCTGGAGGAGTTGCTCACGAGCAGCGACTTCGTCTCGGTCCACCTCGCACTCGGCGACCGTACCCGCGGACTGGTCGGCGCTCGTGAACTCGCGCTGCTGAAGCCGACCGCATATCTGGTCAACACCTCGCGCGCCGCCATCGTGGACCAGGACGCCCTGCTCACCGCGCTGCACGAGGGCCGTATCGCGGGCGCGGGCGTCGACGTCTTCGACGTGGAGCCGCTCCCGGCCGGCCATCCGATGCGCACCGCACCGCGGCTGCTCGCCACACCGCACCTCGGATACGTCTCCCACGCCAACTACGCGACGTACTACGGCGAGGCCGTCGAGGACATCCAGGCGTACCTGGCCGGGGAGCCGGTGCGCCGCCTCGGCTGACCGTGGCCGGCCGCCCCGGAGCGCCCGGGCACGCCGACAGCCGTCGGCGGCCTGACGGCCGGCCGGCGGCTGTGCGGAGTGTGCGTCGCAGCGGCTCGCGCCGCCGCGGACCGCGGAGCGTTCAGCTCGTCGAGTGCGACGGCATGGGCGCCACCATGGCCGACTGCGACGGCATGGGCGTCAGCATGGTCGACGCGGACGGCTTCGGCGCGGGCACCGCCGGAAGGCTGGGCGGAGCCGACAGGTCGGAGGGGTTGGGCAGAGGCAGCAGCTCGCCGCTGACGAAGCCCGCGCCGAGGACCTTGACCAGGTCGTTCAGCACCGTCGTAGCCATCGGCGCGACCTGGCTCGTGTCGTCGGAGGTGGCGGCCGCGAGCAGCTTGTCGGTCGACTGCCGCAGATCGGCGATGGCGTCGTCCTCGCCGGCGTCCGGGGCGTTGACGGACGGCGAGGCCATGCTCACCTTGGCGATGGCGTCGTCCACCGCCTTGCCGAGCCGGACCGCCTGGTCGGCCGGGATCCGGCCGTGGTTCGCCTTGAGTACGGCGTTCAGCAGATCGGTGACCGGGCGCACCAGGACATCGGCGCTCGGCGGGAGGGGTGCCGTCTCCGCGGGGACGCGGCCACGCGCCGATGCGTGGTCGGCCGCCAGAGCGGTCGGTCCGGTGATTCCGATGAGCAGCATGGCGCAGAGAGCTGAGGAGGCAAAGCGCCGCGCGGGCAGAACACGCATGATGTTCCCTTCGTCGTGAGGCTTGGTGCCTGAGATTCACCGTGAAAGGGGACATAGCGGACTGCAACCGTTCGGCCGCGTGACGTAGCTGGACAGGGTGACGTCGTCACCCGCGTCGTGCCTGGTGGGACGGCCTGTCGAGAGATCGAAACGCACACCACCCGATCGGCGGAACGGCGGGGCGCCCGGGCATACGCCGACCGGCCGCCTCCCGAGGGAGAACGGCCGGCCAGAGGGTCCTCTCGGACGTCAGTGGGTGGCGCAGGTGTTCGCCGCCGTCGGGTTCAGCAGGCCGATGACGGTGGCCGTGACGCCGCAGGCGTTGACCGGGACGTGGACCGGGGCCTGCACAGCGTTGCCCGAGACGATGCCCGGGGAAGAGTCGGCGGCGCCACTGGCACCACTGTCGGCGGCGGCGATACCGGCGGCGCCCGCCACGGCCGCAGCGGCAACGGTGGTGAGGGCCAGGCCCTTCGCGATACGCGACATGGAGAGATGCTCCTTGGAAGTTGTCACAACAACCGGGCGGAATGCCCGATGTTGAGTCAACTACGTGGCACCCGTCCTGGTTGCGCCCCCGATGGGGTGATCTCCCAGATTGCCGGAGTTCACGACTTCGACACACTTGACAGTCCGTCAGTCATGTCGGCCCCGGCTCCGGCGGGCCACCTGCTCCGAGGCTGCCGATGAAGCATGTCAAGCTGTCGTCCGAATGTCTGGACAAACTATTGACAGCGCTCCCCCCGCGCGGCTAGACCTGGGGTCAGCCGAGGTGAAGGGATCTCGATGGAGGAGTCCGAGGAGTGGGGCCCGCACGGCGCCGGTGCCCCGTACGACCTGATCACCATGGGCCGGATCGGCGTGGATCTCTATCCGCTGCAGACGGGCGTGCCCCTGCCCCAGGTGACGTCCTTCGGGAAGTTCCTGGGCGGGTCGGCGACGAACGTCGCGGTCGCCGCTGCCCGCCTCGGACGCCGTACGGCGGTGATCACGCGTACGGGCGACGACCCCTTCGGCACCTATCTCCACGAGGCGCTGCGCGGCTTCGGCGTGGACGACCGCTGGGTGACCCCCGTCGCGGGGCTGCCCACCCCGGTCACGTTCTGCGAGGTCTTCCCGCCGGACGACTTCCCGTTGTACTTCTACCGGCTGCCCAGGGCGCCGGACCTGGAGATCGACGCACACCAGCTGGACCTGGACGCGATCCGCGCCGCGCGCGTCTTCTGGATGACCGGCACGGGCCTGAGCGAGGAGCCGAGCCGCACCGCGACGCTCGCCGCCCTCGCCCATCGCGCCACGTCCGGTACGACGGTCTTCGACCTCGACTGGCGCCCCATGTTCTGGCGCGACGCCGGCTCCGCGCGCCCGTTCTACGCCGAGGCCCTGCGGCACGCCACGGTCGCCGTCGGCAACATCGACGAGGTGGAGATCGCCACCGGGGAGCGCGACCCGCATGCGGCCGCCCGTGCCCTGCTCGACGCCGGTGTCGCCCTCGCGGTGGTCAAGCAGGGGCCCAAGGGCGTGCTCGCGGTCAGCGCCACGGGCGAGTCGGCGGAGGTGCCCCCGCTCCCGGTCACGGTGCTCAACGGCCTCGGCGCGGGCGACGCGTTCGGCGGCTCGCTGTGCCACGGGCTGCTCGCCGGCTGGGAACTGGAGCGGATCATGCGGTACGCGAACGCCGCGGGCGCGATCGTGGCCTCCCGGCTGGAGTGCTCGTCCGCGATGCCCACGCCCGCCGAGGTCGAGGACGCGCTCGCGGCGGGAGCGGTGCGATGAGGGCGGGACACGTCGGGGGCGCGCGGCACGAGGGCGGAGGCGACGCCGGCAGCCCGCACACGCGCGTGCCCGGCGAAAAGAGCACCACCGCGCGCGTGGACGTCTCCGAGCTCGTCCGCATCCGCACCCGCCACCCCGAGGCCGTCGCCGAGGCCGCCGCCCGGCGGGCCCGCCGGCCGCTCCTCGGGGACACCGGCCGGCTGATGATCGTCGCCGCCGACCACCCCGCCCGCGGCGCCCTCGGCGTCGGCGACCGCGCGCTGGCCATGGCGAGCCGCGCCGATCTGCTGGAGCGGCTGTGTCTCGCGCTGTCGCGGCCCGGTGTCGACGGGGTGCTCGCCACCGCCGACATCCTCGACGACCTGCTGCTGCTCGGCGCCCTCGAACACAAGGTCGTCATGGGCTCGATGAACCGCGGCGGCCTCCAGGGGGCGTCCTTCGAGCTGGACGACCGGTTCACCGGCCACCGGCCGCAGGACATCGAGCGGCTCGGCTTCGACGCGGGCAAGCTGCTGCTGCGGATCGACTACGACGACCCGGGATCGCTCAACACCCTGGAGTCCACCGCCCGGGTCATCGACGAGATGGCCGAGCGCCGGCTCCCGGTGTTCGTCGAGCCGTTCATCAGCCGCCGCACCCCCGAGGGCCGGCTCCGCAACGACCTCGGTGCCGAGGCCGTGACCAGGTCCATCGCCATAGCCAGTGGACTGGGCGGCAGTTCGGCGTACACCTGGCTCAAGGTCCCCGTCACCGAGAACCCGGACGACATGGCCCGGGTCATGGAGACCTCCACCCTGCCGGCCGTCCTGCTCGGCGGCGACGTCGGCGGGGACCAGGAGGGCGCGTACGAGAAGTGGCGCGGAGCGCTCCAACTGCCCACCGTCAAGGGCCTGGTGGTCGGCCGTTCGCTGCTGTACCCCGCGGACGGCGACGTCGCCACGGCCGTGGACACCGCCGTAGGACTTCTGTGAGGGCCGCATGAGCAAAGAGCTGTACGTTCCCAGGGGCGCGACCGCGAACGCGCAGTACTCCCTCGACATCGACCCCGAACGGGCCGGCTGGAGTCACAGCAGCCTGCGGATCGTGGAGCTGCGGCCGGGTGACACGCACCTGTTCACCACCGGTGACAGCGAATGGATCGTCCTTCCCCTCCAGGGCACCTGTACCGTGCAGATCGAGGGCAGCACATTTCAACTCCTGGGCAGGGACGACGTCTTCGCGGGTGTATCGGACTTCGCGTACGCGCCCCGGGACGCCCAGGTACAGATCGCCTCCGGCGCGGGAGGCCGCTTCGCCCTGGCAGGAGCGAAGTGCGAGCGCCGACTCCCCGCCCGCTACGGCCCCGCGCCGGAGGTACCCGTCGAAGACCGCGGCAGCGGCGGCTGCGCACGCCAGGTGCGCAACTTCGCCTCGGCCGACGCCTTCGCGTGCGACAAGCTCATCGCCGTCGAGGTGATCACGCCCGGCGGCAACTGGTCCTCGTACCCGCCGCACAAGCACGACGAGACACGGCCGGGCGAGGAGACCGAGCTGGAGGAGATCTACTACTTCGAGATCGAGGGGCCGCACGGATTCGGGTACCAGCGCGTGTTCCCCTCCCGTGAGGGCGGGTCCGACGTCCTCGCCGAGGTCCGCACCGGCGACGCCGTCCTCGTCCCCGACGGCTGGCACGGCCCCTCGATCGCCCAGCCCGGGCACACCATGTACTACCTGAACGTCATGGCCGGGCCGGGTGAGGAGCGCCGGTGGCGGATCTGCTTCCACCCGGACCACACGGAGGGATACCGATGACCTCGACGACGAGGCTCACGGTCGCTCAGGCGCTCGTACGCTTCCTGGCCGCCCAGTACACCGAGCGCGACGGGGTGCGCCGTCGGCTCATCGAGGCGACCTGGGGCATCTTCGGGCACGGCAACGTCGCGGGCCTCGGGCAGGCGCTGGTCGAGTACGGCGATGCGATGCCCTTCCACCAGGGCCGCAACGAGCAGTCGATGGTGCACGCGGCGGTCGGCTACGCGCGGCAGGCGAACCGGCTGTCCACGCACGCGGTGACGACGTCCATCGGCCCCGGGGCCACCAACCTGGTCACGGGCGCCGCCCTCGCCACGGTCAACCACCTCCCGGTCCTGCTGCTGCCCGGCGACGTCTTCGCCACCCGTCCGGCGGACCCCGTGCTCCAGCAGCTCGAGATCCCCCATGCCGGTGATGTGTCCGTCAACGACTGCCTGCGGCCGGTGTCGAGGTACTTCGACCGGATCACCCGCCCGGAGGCGCTGATCCCGGCCGTCCTCCAGGCGATGCGGGTGCTCACCGACCCGGCCGACACGGGCGCGGTCACGCTCGCGCTCCCGCAGGACGTACAGGCGGAGGCCTTCGACTGGCCGCCGGACCTCTTCGCCGAGCGGACCTGGACGGTGCGCCGCCCGGGCGCCGACCCGGCCGAGCTCGCCCAGGCCGTCCAGGCGGTCCGGGCGGCCCGTCGCCCGCTCGTGGTGGCCGGCGGCGGGGTCCACCACAGCCGCGCCGAGGAGGCGCTCGCGGAGTTCGCCGAGGCCACCGGCATCCCGGTCGCCGCCACCCAGGCCGGCAAGGGATCGCTGCGCTGGGACCACCCGCAGGACATGGGCGGTATCGGGCACACCGGCACGGCGGCCGCCGACGAACTGGCCCGCACCGCCGATCTGGTGATCGGGGTCGGCACCCGGTACACCGACTTCACCACGGCCTCCGGCACCCTCTTCGCCGGGGAGGGCGTGCGCTTCCTCAATCTCAACATCTCCCCGTTCGACGGCCACAAGCTCTCCGGGCTGCCGCTGGTCGCCGACGCGCGCAGCGGGCTGGAGGAACTGACCGAGGCGCTGCAACTGCACGAGTACCGCGTCGATCCCCGGTACGTCACGGAGTACGCGGAGGACAAGCAGCGCTGGGAGCACCGTGTGGACGCGTGCTTCGAGACCGACGAGCCGGACGTGCGGCCGACGCAGCCGCAGGTCATCGGCGCGCTGGACGCCGTGGTGGACGAGTCCGACATCATCGTCAACGCGGCCGGCTCGCTCCCCGGTGATCTGCACAAGCTGTGGCGCACCCGTTCGCCGGACCAGTACCACCTGGAGTACGGCTACTCGTGCATGGGCTACGAGATCCCGGCCGCGATCGGCGTGAAGATGGCGGCACCCGGCCGGCCGGTGTGGGCGCTGGTCGGCGACGGCACCTATCTGATGATGCCGACGGAGATCGTCACTGCCGTGCAGGAGGGGATCGCGATCAAGGTCCTGCTCGTGCAGAACCACGGCTACGCGTCCATCGGCGGTCTGTCGGAGTCCGTGGGCGGGGAGCGGTTCGCCACCGCCTACCGCTTCCGGGCGGCCGACGGCACCTACACGGGGGCGCCGCTGCCCGTGGATCTGGCAGCCAACGCGGCCAGCCTGGGTATGCGGGTACTGCGGGCGGGGACCGTGAGCGACCTGCGCGCCGCGCTCGCCGAGGCCCGCGCGGCGGACACTCCCACATGTGTCTACGTGGAGACCGAAACCGCAGACACTGTGTCGGGCGCACCTCCGGCGCAGGCCTGGTGGGATGTACCTGTGGCCGAGACCGCGACACGACCGTCGGCGGTCAAGGCGCGCGAGGAGTACGACCGGCACGTCTCGACCCGACGCCGCCATCTGTGAAGGAGTTCTTGGGCATGACGAAGATCGTCAACCACTGGATCGGCGGGAAGACCGTCGAAGGCGCGTCGGGCACGTACGGGCCCGTGACGGACCCGGCGACCGGCGCGGTCACCACCCAGGTCGCCTTCGCGACCGTGGACGAGGTGGACGCGGCCGTGGCTGCGGCCAGGGAGGCGTTCGTGACGTGGGGGCAGTCCTCCCTCGCGCAGCGCACGACCATCCTCTTCAGGTTCCGGGCGCTGCTGGACGCGCACCGCGACGAGATCGCCGAGCTGATCACCGCCGAGCACGGCAAGGTGCACAGCGACGCGCTCGGCGAGGTGGCGCGCGGCCTGGAGATCGTCGACCTGGCCTGCGGCATCAACGTACAGCTGAAGGGCGAGCTGTCCACGCAGGTGGCCAGCCGGGTGGACGTGGCCGCGATCCGGCAGCCGCTGGGCGTCGTCGCGGGCATCACGCCGTTCAACTTCCCGGCGATGGTCCCGATGTGGATGTTCCCGATCGCGATCGCGTGCGGCAACACCTTCGTGCTGAAGCCGTCCGAGAAGGACCCGTCGGCGTCCGTCCGCCTCGCCGAGCTGCTGGCGGAAGCGGGCCTGCCGGACGGTGTCTTCAACGTCGTCCACGGCGACAAGGTGGCCGTGGACCGGCTCCTGGAGCACCCGGACGTCAAGGCGGTGTCCTTCGTCGGCTCGACCCCGATCGCCCGCTACATCCACACCACCGCCTCCGCGAACGGCAAGCGGGTGCAGGCCCTGGGCGGCGCCAAGAACCACATGCTGGTGCTGCCGGACGCCGACCTGGACGCGGCGGCGGACGCGGCCGTCTCGGCGGCGTACGGCTCGGCGGGCGAACGCTGCATGGCGATCTCCGCCGTGGTGGCGGTCGGCGCCATCGGCGACGAGCTGGTGGAGAAGATCCGCGAGCGCGCCGAGAAGATCAAGATCGGTCCGGGCGACGACCCGGCCTCCGAAATGGGCCCGCTGATCACCAAGGCGCACCGCGACAAGGTGGCGTCGTATGTGGCGGGCGCGGCGGCGGAGGGCTCCGAGGTCGTCCTGGACGGCACCGGCCTCACCGTCGACGGCTACGAGGACGGCCACTGGATCGGCATCTCGCTGCTGGACAAGGTCCCGACCACGGCCAAGGCGTACCAGGACGAGATCTTCGGCCCGGTGCTGTGTGTGCTGCGGGCCGAGACGTACGAGGAGGGCGTCGCCCTCATCAACGCCTCGCCGTTCGGCAACGGCACTGCGATCTTCACCCGGGACGGCGGCGCGGCCCGCCGCTTCCAGCTGGAGATCGAGGCGGGCATGGTCGGCGTGAACGTGCCGATCCCGGTGCCGGTGGGCTACCACTCCTTCGGTGGCTGGAAGGACTCCCTCTTCGGCGACCACCACATCTACGGCAACGACGGCACGCACTTCTACACCCGCGGCAAGGTCGTCACCACCCGCTGGCCCGACCCGTCCGAGGCCCCGGCGGGCGTCGACCTCGGGTTCCCGCGCAACCACTGAGCGTCACCGTAAGCCCCCGTCAGGCCGTCCGGATTCCGGACGGCCTGACATTTTTTTAACGAGTTCGCTGCGGTTCCCGTGCGGGCGACATCAAACGGGTGACGCAGGCTCAACCCGGTTTTCACCTTCGAAAGCAAGGTCGAAGCGCGCAAGGTCTTGACTAATTAGCCAGACTGGCGTCGCGCCCTGGGAAAGCAGGGCAACCCGGTTCGCTTTACAAGTGCGGAATCCGAAGGTTAACGGCCATTGACGTGCTGATTTTCGTCGGGATCCAATGCAGCGCACCGGGAGACGACAAGCAAGGACGACCCAGCCTCGGAGGCGATAGCGCTCCCGCCCGGACCACTGCCGCACGAGTCGATCGGAACCGCCGCATGACCGACACGCTCCGCCCTGTCGAGAACTCCGTCGCCCAGGCACCGGAGAGCAGTCCCCAGACACTCAAGCGTTCCATCGGCGTCGTCGGCGGCACGCTGCTCACGCTCTCGTGCGTGACGCCCGCCTCCACGCTCTTCGTGGTCGTCCCCGACCTGTTCGGCTCGCTCGGCACCGCCACCGCCCTCACGATCGCCATCGGCTCCCTCCTCTGTATCGCCGTGGCGTTCTGCTACTCGGAGCTGGGCACCCTGATCCCCAGCGCCGGCGGCGAGTACGCCATGGTGTCGACGCTCGCCGGACGGCTCGCGGGCTGGCTGGTCTTCGTACTGTCCCTGCTGGTCGTCGTGATCGTCCCGCCGGTGATCGCCATGGGCACCGCGGACTACCTCGCACCGGTCGTCCATCTCGACCCGGCGATGACGGGCGCGAGCGTCATGCTGCTCGCCACCCTCGCCGGACTGCTGGACCTGCGCGCCAACGCCTGGATCACCGGCATCTTCCTGGTCCTGGAAGTGGTGGCCGCGGGGGTCGTCGCGGTCCTGGGCTTCACCCACAGCCAGCGGGGCCTCGGCAGCCTGGTCTCGATGCAGGTGGCCGGTGAACACGGCCACACGGACACCGTGACGGCCATGCTGGTGGTCTCCGGGCTCGCCATCGCCCTCTTCGTCACCCAGGGCTTCTCGACCGCCGTCTACCTCTCCGAGGAGCTGGAGAACCCGCGCCGCAACGTCGCCCGCACGGTCCTCGCCACCCTCGCCATCTCCACCGTCGTCATCCTGGTGCCGGTCGTGGCCATCACCATGGGCGCCTCCGACCTGAGGGCCCTGACGAGCGGCGACCTCAGCAGCATGGTGACCGCCTGGTCCAACTCGGCCGTCGGCACCTTCGTGAGCCTGTGCGTGGCGCTCGCCATCATCAACGCGGGCATCGTCATGGTCATCCAGAACTCCCGCGTGCTGTTCGCCTCCGCCCGCGACAAGGCCTGGCCCGAGCCGGTCAACAACGGCCTCGCCAAGCTCGGCCGGTTCGGCTCCCCGTGGGTCGCCACCCTGGTCGTCGGTGTCCCGGGCGCGCTGCTCTGCTTCGTCAACCTCGACACCCTCTACGGTGTCACGGGCGTCTCGGTGACCGGCATGTACCTGCTGGTGGCGGTCGCCGCCCTGCT
Organism: Streptomyces sp. NPDC002573; assembly: GCF_042889625.1. NCBI lineage: Bacteria > Bacillati > Actinomycetota > Actinomycetes > Kitasatosporales > Streptomycetaceae > Streptomyces > Streptomyces sp. NPDC002573. The sequence goes on from NZ_JBIARC010000004.1 coordinate 260,770, forward strand.
CGCCCGGCGCGGCGGGCACCGGCACACGCCCGCATGGCGGATGCCGCTGTGGCCCGCGATGCCGATCCTGCTGATCGCGGTCCTCGCGTACATCCTCAGCCAGCAGGAGGTCGGCTATCTGCTGTGGACGGGCGGCATCACCGCGGTGGCCACCCTGTACTGGGCGCTCTACCTCCGCCCCCGACGCGAGACCCGCTGGCTGGTGTCGATCCCCGAGGACGCACAGGCCTGAGCCCGGAAGCGGGTTACGGCGTGTTGCGCCCTAATACTGCAACCGCACTCATGGAATCAGCGCAGGTCAGTTTAGGCGTCTGGACACTTCGAAGCTGACGGGCTATCAGATATAGAGAGCCGTTGACCTGCCAGTTCGCGATCGGCCCGGCGCGGCGACTATCACCGTGCGCCGTCGGATCGCCACCGCCCAAAAACCGCCGCGCTGCGCCTGACCTGCGGTGACGCGACAGGTGCGGTTGCAGTACTAACCCTGCCGGCGCCCCGGGCGGCGATGGGACGCCATCCACGTCACCGCGTGGTCCACGGCGTCCCTGACACCGAAGACCCGGGCGTCGGCGCTTCCGGCCCGGTCCGTCGCGACAGGTGCCCCGCTCCGCTCGAACGACGCGCCCAGCACCGCGAAATCGCTGTCGTCGAGAGCCACGTCCGTGTAGCTCCACCAGGTCCGCTCCCCCCGGACCCGGATGACGCAGTGGTACCCCTGCATCGGCTGCTCCGGCATACGGTATTCGGCCAGGTGGAACGCGGTGCAGGAGGCGAACCCCACACCGAGCAGCAGCACCTGGGCCCCTTCCTCGTACAGCCGGGCCAGCGGGGAGCACTCCCCGAGATGGCAGCCGCGGGAATGGCCGGAGACGATCCGGTGCGACAGGGGGCCGACGGCCGCGAAGGACGTCTGCGGATGATCGCTGCGCAGCGCCTCGGGATGCGTCCGCACCTCCTCCGCGAGCCGCCCCGTCGACAAGGCCGGGGTGCGCCGGCGGTCGTACGGGGGCATCGTGCTGCGCAACTCCGCCACCTGCCGCTCGGTCAGGCCCTGGATGCGCCTGCGGTAGAAGAGGGACGTGTCGGAGTTCTCCGGGGTGAAGGTGGGCACCACCAAAGTGCCCTGCGGGCCGAGGGCGGCACGCAGGGCCCGTACCACCGCGCGGCTCGTGCCGTGCACCGGGCCGAGGCTGCGCAGCGAGGCATGGGCCACCAGCACCCCGCCGGGGCGGATGCCGAGCGCGCGCAACTCGTCGGTCAGGACCTCCTCGCCGATGGCCGGCCGGTGGGGGCGTCCGTCGAGCTTGTGCATGGATGACCTTTCCGGGTCGGCGTTCCCGGTCGCTTCAGGCGTCCGGGAGTTCCCAGGTGCATTTCCGGACACCTTGTGCCCGGTGTTTCTGCGGCCGGGGCGAAAAGGGGAGTTCGGTGGGACGGGTGGCGGCCCCTGGGGCCGGGACGGTCGCCGCGCCGCCGTACGACGGCTGCGGTAGACGGCGTCGGGTCCGTACGCCTGTGGGAGGGGCCGCAGTTCCGTCCGGCGGCTGCCGCGGTTGTCGGTGGCGGCCCTTACCGTTGACGCATGGATCTTCGACTGCCCGCGGTCCGGGGGCTGCGCCGAGGGGCCGTGGCCGCAGTCGCCGCGGTCGTCCTCGTGCTGGCCTGCGTCGGCACTTGGTCTGCCGTCGCCTCGGACGACGCGCCCGCGGTGCACCGCTCCGACCAGATCATGGACATGGGCGGTGGTGTGCGGATCGACTCCTCGTACTTCACCGCGGGGTCCGCCGGCCGCCGCCCGGCCGTCCTGCTCGCCCACGGTTTCGGCGGCAGCAAGGACGACGTCAGAGGCCAGGCGGAGAAGCTCGCCCGGGACGGGTATGCCGTACTGACCTGGTCGGCACGCGGCTTCGGAAAGTCCACGGGGAGAATCGGGCTGAACGACCCGCGGGGCGAGGTCGCCGACGTCTCGAAGCTGATCGACTGGCTGGCTAAGCGGCCCGAGGTCGAGTTGGACAAGCCCGGCGACCCGCGCGTGGGCATGGCGGGCGCGTCGTACGGCGGGGCGATCTCGCTGCTGGCGGCCGGTCATGACCGCCGGGTGGACGCCATCGCACCGGCGATCACGTACTGGAACCTGGCGGACGCCCTGTTCCCGAACGACGTGTTCAAGAAGCTGTGGGCGGGCGTCTTCCTGAACTCGGGCGGCGGCTGCGCCAAGTTCACCGTCGAGCTGTGCCGGATGTACGACCGGGTGGCGGAGTCCGGCACGCCCGACGCGCAGGCGCGCGCCCTGCTCCAGGAGCGCTCCCCGTCCGCTGTCGGCAAGGACATCAGGGTGCCCACACTGCTCGTGCAGGGCCAGACCGACTCGCTGTTCCCGCTCGGCCAGGCGGACGCGGCGGCCCGAGCCATCCAGACGAACGGCGCGCCCGTGGACGTCGACTGGATCGCGGGCGGGCACGACGGCGGCGACCTGGAGACCGACCGGGTGCAGGCGCGCGTGACGGCGTGGTTCGACAGGTATCTGAAGGACGAGCGGAACGTCGACACCGGCCCCGCTTTCCGGATCACCCGGACCGGAGGCGTCGACTCCACGGACGGCGCGGTCCTGTTGCGCGGCGCGAGCGCGGACGCCTACACCGGTCTGGAGAGCGGACGGCGGACGGTCCCGCTGACCGGTCGCGAGCAGAGCTTCGCGAACCCGGCCGGCGCGAGCCCGCCCGCGATCTCCGCGCTCCCCGGCCTCGGCGGCTCCGGCGGCCTGTCCCAGCTGTCGTCGCTGGGCATCGGGGTGTCGCTCGACTTCCCCGGGCAGTACGCGCACTTCGACTCGGCCCCGGTCCGCGACGGCCTGTGGATCACCGGGTCGCCGACGGTGACCGTCCATGTGACGTCGACGAGCGACGACGCCGTGCTCTTCGGAAAGGTTTACGACGTCGGACCCGGCGAGAGCCGGGCGGTGCTGCCCTCGCAACTGGTCGCCCCCTTCCGGGTGACCGGCGCCCGGAACGGCAAGGACGTCACGCTCACCCTGCCCGCCGTCGACCACGAGGTGCAGAGGGGCCACCGGCTGCGGCTGGTGCTCGCCTCCACGGACCTCGGCTATGCGTCCCCGGCCGCGGCGGCCACCTACCGGGTCTCCCTGAAGAGCGCCCTCACGGTGCCGACGGCACCGGGTGTGACCACCGCGGCGGCCCCGCTGCCCTCCTGGGTGTGGTGGCTGCCGCTCGCCGGAGCGGTGGCCGCGGCGGCCCTGCTCCTGACGGGCCGTCGCCGTACGACGGCACCGGCTCCCGACCCCGCACTCGCCGATGTCCCGTTGCAGATCACGGGCCTGAGCAAGCGCTACGCGAAGTCCGCCGACCGGTACGCGGTGCGGGACGTGTCCTTCCGGGTGGAGAAGGGCCAGGTGCTGGGACTGCTCGGGCCGAATGGTGCGGGCAAGACGACGACCTTGCGCATGCTGATGGGTCTCATCAAGCCGGACGGCGGCGAGATCCGGGTCTTCGGCCATGCGATCCGCCCGGGCGTACCGGTGCTGTCGCGGGTCGGCGCCTTCGTGGAGGGCGCGGGCTTCCTGCCGCATCTGTCGGGCCGGGAGAACCTGGAGCTGTACTGGCAGGCGACCGGCCGCCCGCCCGAGGACGCGCACCTGGACGAGGCACTGGAGATCGCGGCGCTCGGCGACGCGCTGTCCCGCGCGGTCCGCACCTACTCCCAGGGCATGCGCCAGCGGCTCGCCCTCGCGCAGGCGATGCTCGGACTGCCGGATCTGCTGATCCTCGACGAACCGACCAACGGTCTGGACCCGCCGCAGATCCGCGAGATGCGCGAGGTCATGATCCGGTACGCGGCGGGGGGCCGCACGGTCATCGTCTCCAGCCATCTGCTGGCGGAGGTCGAACAGTCCTGCACCCACCTGGTGGTCATGGACCGTGGCCGACTGGTGCAGGCGGGGCCGGTGAGCGAGATCGTGGGCTCCGGCGACACCCTGCTCGTGGGGCTGGCGGCCGAGATCGCCGACCCGCTGGTGGCGAAGGTGGCCGTGCTGCCCGGCGTCTCGTCGGCGACACGGACGGAGGGCGGACTGCTGGTGCGGCTCGCCCCGGTCACGGAAGCGGGCGGCTCCCCGGTGGACTCGCCGGAGCCGGTCGCCTCCGCGGTGGCGGCCGTGGGTCCTGGTGAGCCGGGCGTCTCCGCGGCCCCCGGTGTCCTGCCGGACGGGTCCGCCGAGCCGGTCGTCTCCGGTTCCACGGCCGCGGCCCGGCTGCTCGTCGAGCTCGTCCGGCTCGATGTGCCCGTGTCCTCGCTGGGGCCCCACCGCCGGCTCGAGGACGCCTTCCTCACCCTGATCGGAGGTTCCGCATGAGTGCGCTCGCCGAGCGGGCCGAGACGGCCGACGGGTACCGGGCGCGGCGCACGCTCCCGCTCCGGGTCGAGCTGGTCCGGCAGTTGAAGCGGCGCCGTACGCTCGTCATGGGCGCGATCCTGGCCGTGCTGCCGTTCGTGCTGGTCATCGCCTTCGCCATCGGCGGCGACCCGGCCTCGCGCAACGGGCAGGTCACGCTCATGGACACGGCGACCGCGTCGGGCGCCAACTTCGCCGCGGTGAGCCTCTTCGTCTCCGCCGGGTTCCTGCTGGTGATCCCGGTCGCGCTGTTCTGCGGGGACACGATCGCCTCCGAGGCGAGCTGGTCCTCGCTGCGCTATCTGCTCGCGGCCCCGGTCCCGCGTGCCCGTCTGCTGTGGTCCAAGCTCGCAGTCGGGCTGGGCCTGAGCCTCGCGGCGATGGTGCTGCTGCCGGTCGTCGCGCTCGCGGTGGGCACGGCGGCCTACGGCTGGGGACCGCTTCAGCTGCCGACCGGCGGATCCCTGTCCGCGGGCACGGCGGCCCAGCGGCTCGTGGTCGTGGTGGCGTACATCTTCGTCTCCCAACTGGTCACCGCCGGGCTCGCGTTCTGGCTGTCGACCCGGACGGACGCGCCGCTGGGCGCGGTGGGCGGCGCGGTGGGCCTCACGATCGTGGGGAACGTGCTGGACGCGGTCACCGCGCTCGGCCACTGGCGCGACTTCCTGCCCGCGCACTGGCAGTTCGCCTGGGCGGACGCCGTCCAGCCCCGCCCCGAGTGGTCCGGCATGATCCAGGGCACGGCGATTTCCATAACGTACGCGCTGGTGCTGTTCGCGCTGGCCTTCCGCGGTTTCGCGCGCAAGGACGTCGTGTCCTAGGTCAACGGAGGATCTCCTACCGGTGTCGGCGGCCGTCCGCCGTGGCCGGTTCGAGATCCATCCGCAACGCCCCGTACCGCCCGTCGGCGCCCCTTGCCCCGTCACAGTCACAGACATCGACTGCAGACGTCGACGTCGACGGACACAGGGGGCACCGATGGGCGAGTACCGGACACGACGGCTTCGCGGCACACTGCTCGCGCTCACACTCACGGGCGGACTGCTGCTCAGCGGCTGCTCGGGGGACGGGACGAACGAGTCGGGCAAGTCGAGCACGTCGAACGGCGCGCTCCCGTTTCCCGCGCCGGCCGCCGGTTCAACGCCAAACGGCCGCGAGGAGGGTTCCGGCCGGCTGTCCACCTTCGCGCTGGACGTCGACACCGCCTCGTACGGCTATGCGCGCCGCACCCTCGCGGAGGGCCGGCTGCCGGCGCCGTCCGCGGTCCGCCCGGAGGAGTTCGTCAACAGCTTCGACCAGCACTACGAGCGCCCGGCGGGCAACGGCTTCACGGTCACCGTCGACGGCGCCCGCACCGGCACCGACGGCTGGTCCCTGCTGCGGGTCGGACTCGCCACGCGCGCCGCGCAGCCGGAGGCGCAACGCCCGCCCGCCGCGCTGACGTTCGTCGTCGACGTCTCCGGATCGATGGCCGAGCCCGGCCGGCTCGACCTGGTCAGGGACTCGCTCGGGGTGCTGACGGACCGGCTCCGCGACGACGACTCGGTCGCGCTCGTCACCTTCAGCGACGAGGCGCGGACCGTGCTGCCGATGACCCGGCTCGGCGGCCGTCGCGCCCGGGTCCACGACGCGGTCGAGGAGCTGCGGCCGACGGACTCGACCAACCTCGGCGCGGGCGTCCGCACCGGATACGCCACCGCCGTCCAGGGCCTGCGGCCGGGCGCCACCAACCGGGTCGTGCTGCTGTCCGACGGGCTCGCCAACACCGGTGACACCGACCCCGGCACCATCCTGGAGCGCATCGCGAACGCCCGCCGGGAGCACGGCATCACCCTCTTCGGGGTCGGCGTGGGCAGCGAGTACGGCGACGCGCTGATGGAACGCCTCGCCGACCGGGGCGACGGCCACACCGTCTATGTCTCGACCCCCGAGGACGCACGGCGGGTCTTCAGCGACCAACTGCCGCAGAACGTCGAGCTGACGGCCCGGGACGCCAAGGCCCAGGTCGCCTTCGACCCGCGGACCGTAAGGGAGTTCCGCCTCATCGGCTACGACGACCGGCGCGTCGCCGACCGGGACTTCCGCAACGACCGCGTGGACGGCGGCGAGGTGGGCCCCGGCCACACGGTCACCGCGCTCTACGCGGTGCGCACCCGGCCCGGCGCCGAGGGTCATCTCGCCACGGCGAGCGTCCGCTGGCTGGACCCGGCCACCCACGCCCCGCACGAGGAGTCCGGCCGGCTCGAGACCGGCGCCCTCGGCGCCGACCTGGGGCAGGCACCGTACGGGCTGCAGGTCGCGGCGGCCGCCGCGTACTTCGCGGACGACCTGCGCCGGTCCGCGTCGGGGTCGGCCGCGCTCCCCGGCGACCCCGGTCTCCCCGCGCTCGCCGAGCGCACCGAGGCGCTGGCGTCGCGCACCCGGGACGCCGACGTACGCGCGCTGGCCTCGGCGATCCGGCGGGCGTCCCGGCTGCGGGACGCCGGCTGACCCGGCTGCCGCGCAGGGACCGCCGAAGAACCTCGGTGCGCACCATTGAATTCACCTGACTCACGGGTAAGTTGACTCCGGAGTAAGTACGAGTGAGTACGCATCTCCGCACCCGAGCCGCGACCGGAGCCGTCATGGGCGTACGCAGGGATCTGAAACGGGCACAGCAGCGCCGCGATCTGGCGGACCGCACCACGGTCGAGCTGGTCAGGGACGCGGACGGCACGGTCCGCGAGGTGCGCACCGCACCGCTGGTGCCGCCCGCCGGCACGGGCAGCACCGCCGATCTGCCCTTCACCAACGCGGCCGAGGCACCCGACGCGGTGGTGATGCGCCGTCAGGACGGCTCCGACTGGCGGCCGGTGACGGCCACCGCCTTCGCCGCCGATGTCACCGCCGCCGCCCAGGGGCTGATCGCGGCGGGCCTGGAGCCCGGCGGCCGGGTCGCGGTGATGTCCCGTACCCGCTACGAGTGGGCGGTCCTCGACTTCGCGATCTGGGCGGCGGGCGGCCAGACGGTCCCGGTCTACCCCACCTCGTCCGCCGAGCAGGTCGAGTGGATCGTGCGGGACGCCGGCGTCCGTCTCGTGGTCGTGGAGACCGCCCGGAACGCGGCCACGGTCGCTGCGGCGACGGCCGGCCACCCCGAGCCCCCGCGGGTGTGGTGCCTGGAGGCGGACACCCTCGGCGGGCTCCCCGAGCAGGGCCGGGACGTCCCCGGCGAGGAGGTCACCAGGCGCCGTGGCGCCCTCACCCCGGACACGCCCGCGACGATCTGCTACACCTCCGGGACCACCGGAGCACCCAAGGGCTGCGTCCTCACCCACGCCAACCTCCACGCGGAGGCCGCCAACACGGTCGAACTGCTGCACCCGGTCTTCAAGGAGGTCACCGGCCAGGACGCCTCGACCCTGCTGTTCCTGCCCCTCGCCCACATCCTGGGCCGCACCCTGCAGATCGCCTGTCTGCTGGCCCGTATCGAGGTGGGCCACTTCCCGAGCGTGAGGCCCGACGAACTCCGGCCGGCGCTGCGGTCGTTCCGGCCCACGTTCCTGGTCGGCGTGCCGTATCTCTTCGAAAAGATCCACGACACCGGGCGGGCCACCGCCGAGAAGATCGGCCGTGGGGCGTCCTTCGACCGCGCCGACCGGGTCGCGGTCCGCTTCGGCGAGGCGCATCTGAACAGGTTCCTGGGCACCGGCAAGGGACCGGGTCCGGGGCTGTACGCGGCGTGGGCGCTGTACGACCTGCTGGTGTACCGGCGCATCCGCAAGGAGCTGGGCGGCCGGACGCGCTACGCCATCAGCGGCGGCTCCCCGCTCGACCGAGACCTCAACCTGTTCTTCTACACGGCCGGGATCGTCGTCTACGAGGGCTACGGACTCACCGAGACGACCGCGGCCGCCACCCTCGTCCCGCCCCTCGGGCCCCGCCCCGGCACGGTCGGCCTCCCGGTCCCGGGCTCGGCGGTCCGCATCGCCGCCGACGGGGAGGTCCTGATCAGGGGAGGACCGGTCTTCGGCGGGTACTGGAACAACCCGGCCGCCACGGACGCCGTGCTCACCGGGGAGTGGTTCGCGACCGGTGATCTCGGCGCCCTCGACCAGGACGGCTATCTCACCATCACCGGCCGCAAGAAGGACATCCTCATCACCACGGGCGGCAAGAACGTCTCCCCGTCCGTGCTGGAGGACCGGCTGCGCAGCCGTTCGCCCGTCGGCCAGTGCATCGTCGTAGGCGACAACCGCCCGTACATCGCCGCCCTGATCACGCTGGACCCCGAGGCGGTCGCCCACTGGCTCGCCGTGCGGGGGCTGCCCGTGGACACCCCGCTGTCGGACGTCGTCGCCGACCCCCGGATCCTCGCGGACGTGCAGAAGGCCGTCGACCACGCGAACCAGGCGGTCTCCCGGGCCGAGTCCATCCGCAGGTTCGCGCTGGTCGAGGGCGAGTTCAGCGAGGAGAACGGGCTGCTCACGCCCTCCCTGAAGATCAGGCGGCAGGCGGTGGCGACGGCGTTCGCACGGGAGATCGAGAAACTGTACGAGAACTGAGCGGCCGGGCCGCCCCGGGCAACCGCCCGGGCCGCCGTGAGCGCAATTGCCGTTCCGTGAACGGCCGACCGGGTGAATCGCCGAAACCATTGCCGACACACCTGGTTGGTGGCAGAGCAGAACACGTGTCTCTGCCAGGAAAGGAACGCGAGAAAATGCTCAAGCAGGCAATGGCCGTGGCAGCGGTCGTGGCTTCCGTCGTCGGTGCCACGGCGTTGGCCGCTCCCCGGGCGCTTGCCCTCGGCGACGACGGGCGCACCACGCCCGCCGGCGCGGCAGCCGCCCGGAGCGCGCTCGGCGACCAGGTGACCGGGGACGGCACGAGTCCGCGGTCCTCCCTGGTACAGGGCTCTTTGGACCAGCTCGGAGCCGGTCTGCCGACGAGGACCGACGCCGGTTCGGTGGTCGGTACCGTACCGGTCACCACCCAGGACGCGCCGCTTCTGACGGGCGGTCACGCGAGCGCCGGCTGAGTACCCCGCGTCAATACCCGGTATTCGCCTCGGGTGTGAATTCGACGATGGCATTCGGGTGAATTGCCCGGCGCCCTCCGATCGGGAGTTGCTTCCGTCGACTATTCCTCGTTTCACAGACTGCAGGTCGTGCGGCGAGCCGTTCAAGCTGTGCTCGCTCGGTTTCGGCCGTCACAGGGGCACGACCGCAAAGAAGGGAAAATACGTGAAGCACAAGAAGAGTGCGGCTGTCGTCGCCGGCGCCATCATGGCGCTCGGCATGGCCGCTCCGGCCATGGCCGACTCGGGCGCCGAGGGTACCTCGACCGGCTCCCCGGGCATCCTCTCCGGCAACCTCGTCCAGGCCCCCATCGACGTTCCGGTGAACGCCTGCGGCCTCACCGTCAGCGTCATCGGGCTGCTCAACCCGGCCGCCGGCAACGCCTGCGCGACCACCTGACGTCATGGCCGCCGTCGGCTGACGTCGTCATGCATCAGCTGCCCGGCTGTGTCTCGGCCGGCCTTGGACTCCTCTTCCCGGTTCCAGGGCCGGCCTTCCCACTTCACCCACTTCTACCAGCAGGAAGACAACGAGATTGCGACAGACCCTGAGCAGGGGAATGGTCGCGGCAGCCGCCGCGACGGGCATTCTGTCCCTGTGCGGCAACCCGGTGTACGCGGACTCGCACGCCGAGGGCACTGCGAACGGATCGCCCGGCGTCGCCTCCGGCAACAACGTCCAGGTCCCGGTGCACGTGCCGGTCAACATCTGCGGTAACACGGTCAACGTGATCGCCGCGTTGAACCCCGCGTTCGGCAACGCCTGCGGCCACGCCTCCGGCAGCGGAGCCTCCTCCACGGGTGCGCACGCCACCGGCGCCACGAGCGACTCGCCCGGTATCGGCTCGGGCAACAACGTCCAGGTCCCGGTGCACGTCCCGGTCAACGCCTGCGGCAACGGCGTCAACGTGGCCGCCCTGTTGAACCAGGCGTCCGACAACTCCTGCGGCGAGGCCTCCGGCAGCGGAGCCTCCTCCACGGGTGCGCACGCCACCGGCGCCACGAGCGACTCGCCCGGTATCGGCTCGGGCAACAACGTCCAGGTCCCGGTGCACGTCCCGGTCAACGCCTGCGGCAACGGCGTCAACGTGGGCGGCCTGTTGAACGAGGTCACCGGCAACTCGTGCGGCCCCGCCACCGGCTCGGGCCAGACCTCGAACGGCGGCCCGGGCACCACGGGCGGCCACCACCCGCAGACGCCTCCGCAGACGCCTCCGCACAACCCGCAGACGCCTCCGCAGACGCCTCCGCACAACCCGCAGACGCCGCCCCAGACGCCTCCGCAGACGCCTCCGCACAACCCGCAGACGCCTCCGCAGACGCCTCCGCACAATCCGCAGACGCCTCCGCAGACGCCTCCGCAGAACCCGCAGACGCCTCCGCAGACCCCACAGACGCCGCCCCAGACCCCACAGACGCCGCCCCAGACGCCTCCGCAGACCCCGCCTCGGGGTGTCACTCCGGCCGGCACGCCCGTCACCGCCGCACACCCGGCGCCTGCCCTGGCGCGGACCGGTAGCGAAGGCGTGATCGCGGCCTCGGCCGTCAGCGTCGCGATGCTGGCCGGCGGGCTCGTCCTGTACCGGCGCGGCCGCGTGGCGTCCCGCTTCTAGTGCGACGGTGCCGGGCGTCCGCGTCCGGCACCCGCGCCGTACTCCGTCAGTTCCACGGCCCAGGGGCGGCACCCGTAAAAGGGTGCGCCCCTGGTCGTCGTCGTTCCCGGGACACGGCACACCCGCACCGTTCGTCAGCCGTGTCACAAAGAACTCCGCCGTGTCACACATGTCCCGCGCGGACCGCTGTTCTGTCACACCCCGTTCACAGGCCCTGCCCGGCTCGGACCCCCCGTCGTTGACGGAGCACAGGTTCGTGATCACCAGCGCAGCGCCCGGCTCCCCCGTCGGCCTCCCCGGGTCGCCACCGCGGCGCGCGCGGGGAGGTTCTATTGATGTCCGACCGCCACCTCTGGTCGTACAAGGAGATCGCCGCGCACATCCGGGTGCAGCCGGACACCGTGCGGTCGTACCGCAAACACGGGCTGCTTCCCCCGCCCGACCATGTGGAGGGCGGAAAACCCTACTGGTACGCCGACACGGTCCGGGCCTGGGTCGCCGCCCGGCCCGGCAACCGCGGCCGCGCGGAGCCGTGACGCCCACCGGAGCGGCCCGTCCCCCGGCCGGGGAGGGGCCGCTCCGGTGGGCGTCAGGCCCACGGTTCGATGACGGTCACTCCGCTGCCCGGGGCCGTTCCCATGGCGGCCAGGGCCGCCGGGGACGCCGCCAGCGGGATCGCCGAGGTGACCAGGAGGTCGGGGCGCAGGGCGCCCGAGCGGACCAGCTCCAGCAGGGGCGGATAGGCGTGGGCGGCCATGCCGTGGCTGCCGAGCAGTTCCAGTTCCAGGGCGATCGCCCGGGCCATGGGCACCGGGGTCGTGCCGCCGGGCGACGGCAGCAGGCCGACCTGGACATGGCGGCCGCGGCGGCGCAGTCCGTTCACCGATGCCGCGCAGGTGGCCGGGGAGCCGAGCGCGTCGAGGGAGACATGGGCGCCGCCGCCCGTCAGTTCCCGGACCGCTTCCGCCGTGTCCTCGGTGCGCGTCGCGTCCACGCACTCCACCGCCCCGAACTGCCGTGCCAGCTCCAGGGCCCGGGGTGACACGTCGACGGCCACGACCCTCGCCCCCGCGGCCGCCGCGATCATCACCGCGGACAGGCCGACGCCCCCGCAGCCGTGCACGGCGACCCACTCCCCCGCCGCCGTCCGGCCCTGCCCGACGACCGCGCGGAACGCCGTGGCGAACCGGCACCCGAGTGCCGCGGCCGTCCGGAACGACAGTTCCTCCGGCACCGCCACCAGATTCACGTCCGCGTGCTCCAGCGCCACGTACTGGGCGAAGGATCCCCAGTGGGTGAACCCCGGCTGGGTCTGGCGCTCGCACACCTGCTGGTCGCCCGCCGCACAGGACGGGCAGCTGCCGCAGGCACAGATGAACGGGACCGTGACCCGGTCGCCGGGGTGCCAGCGGGTCACCCGGGGGCCCGCCGCCTCGACGACGCCGGCGAGTTCGTGGCCGGGCACATGCGGGAGTGCGATGTCCGGGTCGTACCCCATCCAGCCGTGCCAGTCGCTGCGGCACAGGCCCGTCGCCTCGACCCGCACCACCACCCCGTGCTCCGAAGGCTCCGGATCCGGCACCTCGCGCACCTCGGCCGGCTCCCCGTACCGCTCGAACACCACCGCACGCATACGACCGCACCCTCCGCCCTCGTCCCGCGCTCCCCGGCGGCCCCGGGGCGCCTCTCCGGCGGAACGCTAGCCGAGGAGGGGGAACGCGGGCCGGGGGACTGGCACGGTCATCGGGCGCCGCTCCGCCGGACGTTCCGCCGGACGGGCGCACCGGCCGCCGCCACCGTGCGGTCCGCGCTCCCGGTGGCGGATCCCGGCCCGATCATGTCCCCCGACGCGCCCACCGCCCGGCCCGCGTGAGGAACCTCTTGGGTGATACCCCCTAGGGGTATAATCTGAGACACGTAGGCCCCCCACGTCTCCCAAGGAGTAACGACATGACCGCGCAGACCGACATCTCCGGCCCCGTGACGACCGTCTACCGGGTGAGCGGGATGAGCTGTGGACACTGCGAGGGTTCCGTCTCCGGCGAGATCTCCGGCATCGCCGGGGTCAGCTCGGTCACGGCCGTCGCGTCCACCGGCGAGGTCACGGTGGTCTCCGCCGCGCCCCTCGACGACGAGGCCGTGCGTGCCGCGGTCGACGAGGCGGGCTTCGAGCTCGTCGGCAAGGCCTGATCCACCCCTCCCCGATCTCCGCACCGGGCCGTGCCGACCGGCTGATACCGGCTCCGTACGTCCCGGTCTCCCTTCTGGAGTCCGGACATGACCACCACCGCAGCACCAGCCCCGATAGACCCTGCCACGCACTCCGAGGTCGAACTGACGATCGGCGGTATGACCTGCGCCTCGTGCGCGGCCCGCGTGGAGAAGAAGCTCAACCGCCTCGACGGCGTCACCGCCACGGTGAACTACGCGACCGAGAAGGCGAAGGTCTCCTACGCCGACGGCATCGAGGTCGCCGATCTGATCGCCACCGTGGTGAAGACCGGCTACACGGCCGAGGCACCCCCGCCACCGCGGCCCGAGGAACCCGAACCGCGGGAGTCCGGTGCCACCGAGGAGGACCCCGAGACGGCGGCGCTGCGCACACGGCTGACCGTCTCCGCCGTCCTCGCCCTGCCCGTGGTCCTCATGTCGATGGTCCCGGCCCTGCAGTTCGACAACTGGCAGTGGCTCTCGCTGACCCTCGCCGCTCCCGTCGTGGTCTGGGGCGGACTGCCCTTCCACCGGGCGGCCTTCACCAACGCCCGGCACGGCGCGGCCACCATGGACACCCTTGTCTCGGTCGGCACGCTGGCCGCCTTCGGCTGGTCGCTGTGGGCGCTGTTCTGGGGGGACGCCGGGATGCCGGGCATGCGCCACGGCTTCGACCTCACCGTCTCCCGTACGGACGGATCGAAGGCCGTCTATCTGGAGGTGGCCGCGGGGGTCGTCGCGTTCATCCTGCTCGGCCGGTATCTGGAGGCCCGCTCCAAGCGGCGCGCGGGTGCGGCACTGAAGGCGCTGCTGGAACTCGGTGCGAAGGACGTGGCGGTGCTGCGGAACGGCCGGGAGGTACGCGTCCCGGTGGCGCGGCTGGCCGTCGGGGACCGGTTCGTCGTACGGCCCGGGGAGAAGATCGCCACGGACGGGACCGTCGTCGAGGGCACCTCCGCGGTCGACGCGTCGATGCTGACCGGTGAGTCGGTGCCGGTCGACGTGGCCGTCGGGGACGCCGTGACCGGCGCGACCGTGAACGCCGGGGGCCGGCTGGTGGTGGAGGCGACCCGGGTGGGCGCCGACACCCAGCTCGCCCGGATGGCACGCCTCGTCGAGGACGCGCAGAACGGAAAGGCCGAGGTACAGCGCCTCGCCGACCGCGTCTCGGGGATCTTCGTGCCCGTCGTGCTGCTGATCGCGCTCGGCACCTTCGGGGTGTGGCTCGGCGTCACGGGCGACACGGTCGCCGCCTTCACCGCGGCCGTCGCGGTGCTGATCATCGCCTGCCCCTGCGCCCTGGGCCTCGCCACCCCGACGGCGCTGATGGTGGGCACGGGCCGCGGCGCCCAACTCGGCATCCTCATCAAGGGTCCCGAGGTGCTGGAGTCCACGCGCCGCGTCGACACCGTGGTCCTGGACAAGACCGGAACGGTCACCACCGGCCGGATGGCCCTCCAGGACGTGTACGTCGCCGAGGAGGCCGACGAGAAGGAGGTTCTACGGCTCGCAGGAGCCCTGGAACACGCCTCCGAGCATCCGATCGCCCGGGCCGTCGCGGCGGGCGCCCGGGAGCGCACCGGTGCCCTCCCGGCGCCGGAGCACTTCGAGAACGTGCCCGGGCTCGGGGTGCGCGGCCGGGTCGAGGGCCACGAGGTCACGGTGGGCCGGTTCGCGGACGCTCTCCCGGAGGCGGTGGCCCGCGCGAAGGACGCGGCCGAGGCGGAGGGACGCACGGCCGTCGTGGTCGCCCGGGACGGAGCGGCCCTCGGTGTTCTCACCGTCGCCGACACCATCAAGGAGACCAGCGCCGAGGCGGTACGGGAGCTGCGCGCCCTGGGGCTGCGGCCGGTCCTGCTGACCGGGGACAACCGGGCGGTGGCCGAGGCCGTGGCGCGCGCCGTCGGCATCGACTCCGGCGATGTGATCGCCGAGGTGCTGCCACAGGACAAGGTCGACGTCGTCCGGCGGCTGCAGGGTGAGGGGCGGACCGTCGCCATGGTCGGCGACGGCGTCAACGACGCGGCCGCGCTCGCCACCGCCGATCTGGGGCTCGCCATGGGCACCGGCACGGACGCGGCGATCGAGGCGAGCGACCTGACGCTGGTGCGCGGGGACCTGCGGGTGGCCGCGGACGCGATCCGGCTGTCCCGGCGGACCCTCGGCACGATCAAGGGCAACCTGGTGTGGGCCTTCGGCTACAACGTGGCAGCGCTGCCGCTGGCCGCCGCAGGCCTGCTCAATCCCATGATCGCGGGCGCGGCGATGGCCTTCTCGTCGGTCTTCGTGGTCACGAACAGCCTGCGGCTCCGGACATTCTCATGACGCAAGGGCGAGAGTGCCTCTAGAGTCCGACGCATGCCTCACATAAGCTCTTCACAAGGCTCGCGCATCATCCTTACGCTGGGGACTCGATCGCCGTATCGGGCCTCTTGCGTATTTTCAGGACATATGCAAGAGATGCAGATCACAGTGATGTGAACGTAACCAACTGAAGGGTTCGTGGGTCTAAGTTGGCGATGTCAGAAGCGTCTTGGGGGGCGCGACTGACATCCGGGGAGGTCTTGGGGGACGTTCCCGGGAAACTGCGTTGCCGGGGCACGTACACCGGGGAGCTTTGAGCGGCCCTCCCGTCGGTACGCGTCCCGGCAGACCGCATCGCAGTGGTACGCCGAGTTCTGCTCGTTTTGCTCGCAGCGATTCAGGCGCTGTCCCGCAGGCGCCCGGCCGGATCCCGTGGGGGGAATCCGCACCGGGACATGGGAAGGCGCCCCGTGCGTCGGCCCGTGGGGGGACCGTCGCCGGGGCGCCTTCTGCTTTTTCGTGGCGGGTTCGCCTCCGGGGCGCCTGAGCGCCCCTTCGGCTCACCTACCGGTCGAGCAGGCTGCCGTCAGGCGTGCTCAGCGCTCCTCGACCGAGGTGAAGTCGCGCTCCACCACGCCGGTGTAGATCTGACGCGGGCGGCCGATGCGGGAGCCCGGCTCCTTGATCATCTCGGTCCACTGGGCGATCCAGCCCGGCAGCCGGCCGAGGGCGAACAGGACCGTGAACATCTCGGTCGGGAAGCCCATCGCGCGGTAGATCAGACCGGTGTAGAAGTCGACGTTCGGGTAGAGGCTGCGCGAGACGAAGTAGTCGTCGGAGAGCGCGTGCTCCTCCAGCTTCAGCGCGATGTCCAGCAGCTCGTCGGACTTGCCGAGGGCCGAGAGGACGTCGTGCGCCGCCGCCTTGATGATCTTCGCGCGGGGGTCGAAGTTCTTGTAGACCCGGTGGCCGAAGCCCATCAGACGGACGCCGTCCTCCTTGTTCTTCACCTTGCGGATGAAGGAGTCGACGTCGCCGCCCGCGTCGCGGATGCCCTCGAGCATCTCCAGGACGGACTGGTTGGCGCCACCGTGCAGCGGGCCCCACAGCGCGTTGATGCCGGCCGAGATCGAGGCGAACATGTTGGCCTGCGACGAGCCCACCAGGCGCACGGTCGAGGTCGAGCAGTTCTGCTCGTGGTCCGCGTGCAGAATCAGCAACTTGTCCAGGGCGGAGACGACGACCGGGTCCAGGTCGTACTCCTGCGCCGGCACGGAGAACGTCATACGGAGGAAGTTCTCGACGTAGCCCAGGTCGTTGCGCGGGTAGACGAACGGGTGGCCGATCGACTTCTTGTAGGCGTACGCGGCGATCGTCGGAAGCTTGGCGAGCAGACGGATCGTGGAGAGGTTGCGCTGCTTCTCGTCGAAGGGGTTGTGGCTGTCCTGGTAGAAGGTGGACAGCGCGGAGACCACCGAGGACAGCATCGCCATCGGGTGCGCGTCGCGCGGGAAGCCCGTGTAGAAGTTCTTGACATCCTCGTGCAGCAGGGTGTGCTGCGTGACGTCGTTCTTGAAGGTGGAGAGCTCGTCGACGGACGGCAGCTCGCCGTTGATCAGCAGGTAGGCGACCTCCAGGAAGGTGGAGCGCTCTGCCAGCTGCTCGATCGGGTAGCCGCGGTACCGCAGGATGCCCTGCTCGCCGTCCAGATAAGTGATGGCGGATTTATATGCGGCGGTGTTGCCGTAACCGCTGTCCAGAGTGACCAGACCGGTCTGGGCGCGGAGCTTCCCGATGTCGAAGCCCTTGTCGCCGACGGTGCTGTCGACCACCGGGTAGGTGTACTCGCCGCCGTCGTACCGCAGTACTACAGAGTTGTCGCTCACGTCTTCCCTCACCGACGTAGTGCCTCATCTTCGAGGTGCCCTGACTGTCTCTACCATCCCCCATTTGGCGCAGGAGAGTGCACTCGGGGTCGACCATTGGGCTCATCGGCGGCACTGAGTGCCGTCAACCTGCTCATCCTGCCCGCCTGGAACCGGTTCCGGAAGTGCTCTGTGACCTTCGCGACTCGTTTGATCGATCATTTTTTTCGAGGGCGTGCCGGACGGGCGGAGATCAGCCGTCGAGGGGCCCCGGGGACAGTCGGAAGTCCAGAGCCGTGCACCGCCGGCCCGCCGAGACCGTGCGCACCGCCTGCCCGATCGCCTTGCGGGAACCGACGAGGACGACCAGCTTCTTGGCGCGGGTGACCGCCGTGTAGAGCAGATTCCGCTGGAGCATCATCCAGGCTCCGGTGGTGACCGGGACCACCACCGCCGGATACTCGCTGCCCTGGGAGCGGTGGATGGTCACCGCGTACGCGTGGGCCAGCTCGTCCAGTTCGTCGAACTCGTAGGGGACCTCCTCGTCCTCGTCCGTCAGCACCGTCAGGCGCTGGTCGACCGGGTCGAGCGAGGTGACCACGCCCACGGTGCCGTTGAAGACCCCGTTCTTGCCTTTTTCGTAATTGTTACGGATCTGGGTGACCTTGTCCCCGACACGGAAGACCCGGCCGCCGAACCGCTTCTCGGGCAGATCGGGGCGGCCCGGGGTGATGACCTGCTGGAGCAGCCCGTTGAGGGCGCCCGCGCCGGCCGGGCCCCGGTGCATCGGGGCGAGCACCTGCACGTCCCTGCGCGGATCGAGGCCGAACCGGGCCGGGATGCGCCGTGCCGCCACGTCCACGGTGAGCCGGCCGGCCTCCTCGGTGTCGTCCTCGACGAACAGGAAGAAGTCCTTCAGGCCGTCGGTCAGCGGATGCTGCCCGGCGTTGATGCGGTGCGCGTTGGTGACGACGCCGGACTGCTGGGCCTGGCGGAAGACCCGGGTCAGCCGGACCGCGGGCAGGGGGCTGCCGTCGGCGAGGAGGTCCCTCAGCACCTCTCCGGCGCCGACGCTCGGCAACTGGTCGACGTCGCCGACGAAGAGCAGATGGGCGCCCGGCGGCACGGCCTTGACCAGCTTGTTGGCGAGCAGCAGATCCAGCATGGACGCCTCGTCGACGACGACCAGGTCGGCGTCGAGCGGGCGGTCCCTGTCGTACGCCGCGTCGCCGCCGGGCTTCAGCTCCAGCAGCCGGTGGACCGTGGAGGCCTCGGCGCCGGTCAGCTCGGACAGGCGTTTGGCCGCCCGCCCGGTGGGCGCCGCGAGCAGGACCTTGGCCCGCTTGGCCCGGGCGAGCTCCACGATGGACCGCACCGTGAAGGACTTGCCGCAGCCGGGGCCGCCGGTGAGGACGGCGACCTTCCGGGTCAGCGCCAGCCGTACGGCCGCCTCCTGCTCCGGGGCGAGATCGGCTCCCGTGCGCTCCTTGAGCCAGCCCAGCGCCTTGTCCCACGCCACGTCCCGGAAGGCGGGCATCCGGTCCTCGTCGGTCCGCAGCAGGCGCAACAGCTGGGCGGAGAGGGCGAGTTCGGCCCGGTGGAAGGGGACCAGATAGACGGCGGTGACGGGCCCCTCCCCCTCGGGTCCGGGCACCTTCTCCCGGACGACACCGGGGTCGGAGTCGTCCTCGGGGGGTGCCGCCAGCTCGGCCAGGCACTCGATGACGAGCCCCGTGTCGACCTGGAGCAGCTTGACCGCGTCCGCGATGAGCCGCTCCTCGGGGAGATAGCAGTTGCCCTGGTCGGCGGACTGCGACAGCGCGTACTGAAGGCCGGCCTTGACGCGCTCCGGGCTGTCGTGCGGGATGCCGACGGACTGGGCGATGCGGTCGGCGGTGAGGAAGCCGATGCCCCAGACGTCGGCGGCCAGGCGGTAGGGCTGGTTCTTGACGACGGAGATCGAGGCGTCGCCGTACTTCTTGTAGATCCGCACGGCGATGGACGTGGACACCTGGACGGTCTGCAGGAAGAGCATGACCTCCTTGATCGCCTTCTGCTCCTCCCAGGCGTCGGCGATCTTCTTCGTCCGCTTCGGCCCGAGACCGGGGACCTCGATGAGCCGCTTGGGCTCCTCCTCGATGACCCTCAGGGTGTCGATGCCGAAGTGCTGGGTGATGCGGTCGGCGAAGACGGGGCCGATGCCCTTGACGAGGCCGGAGCCGAGATAGCGGCGGATGCCCTGGACGGTGGCCGGCAGGACGGTGGTGTAGTTCTCCACCGTGAACTGCCGTCCGTACTGGGGATGTGATCCCCAGCGGCCCTCCATCCTGAGCGACTCCCCGACCTGGGCGCCGAGGAGCGCGCCGACGACGGTGAGCAGATCACCGGCGCCGCGGCCGGTGTCCACGCGGGCGACCGTGTATCCGTTCTCCTCGTTGGCGTAGGTGATCCGCTCGAGCACGCCCTCCAGCGTGGCCAGGCGCCGCTCCCCGTCGCCCGCCTGCCCTGCCCGACTCGCCTCCGTGGTCATGATCCGACGCTACCGCCCGGGTGTGACAACCGGGGACGGCCGGCCACAGGTCACCCGGGGCCGGCGGCCTCGGCGCCCGCGTCCGGCGGCGGCTGACGGCTGACGGCTGACGGCTGACGGCTGACGGCTGACGGCTGACGGATCGTCAACCCGCTGCGGGCAGGCGCGGGACGGCCACGGGACCGCGCCTCCGGGCCCGAGTCCGCCTCCCGTCCCCGCGACCACCCCAGGGTCACAATCCGGTCTCGGGGTCCCTCTGACCCTTGATTAACCCTCGTGTAATCGATTCCAATCCTCCGTGCCGGTCGTTGTAAACGATTCCACCAGATCGCAAAACGGCTGCAACCGGCGCAAACGCCTTTACGGACTCACAAGGAGGTGGTCCCGGCAATGTCGAGCATCAAGGACGTCGCCGCGGCGGCGGGCGTATCCGTCGCCACGGTGTCCCGCGTCCTGAACGATCACCCGTCGGTCAGCGCCGACGCCCGCAGCCGTGTGCTGGCCGCCGTCGAGGCGCTGGGCTACCGCCCGAACGCCGTCGCCCGGTCCCTGCGCACCGACCAGACCCGCACCCTCGGCCTGGTCATCAGCGACGTGCTGAACCCCTACTTCACGCATCTGGCGCGCTCCGTCGAGGAGGAGGCCCGCGCCCTGGGCTACAGCGTGATCATCGGCAACGCCGACGAGCGCCCCGAGCTCCAGGACCACCATGTGCGGACCCTGCTGGACCGGCGGATCGACGGGCTGCTCGTCTCCCCGACCTGCGGCGGCTCCCCGCTCATGCTGGACGCAGCGAAGGCCGGCACCCCGATGGTCTTCGTGGACCGGTGGATCGCGGGCGTCGACGTCCCCGTCGTACGCGCCGACGGACGTGCCGCCGTGCACGCCCTGGTGGCCCATCTGCACGCGCTCGGGCACCGGCGGCTCGCGATCATCGCGGGACCGGCGGCGACCACGACCGGCAGCGAGCGTGTCGAGGCCTTCCGCGAGGCCCTGGGCGAGTACGGCCTCCCCCTGCCCGACGCCTACATAGGCCAGGGCGACTTCCAGGCCGACAGCGGGCGCCGGGCCACCGAGCGGTTCCTCGACCTTGCCGAGCCGCCCGAGGTCGTGTTCGCGGCCGACAACCTGATGGCGCTCGGCGCGCTGGACGCCGTCCGGGACCGCGGGCTGCGGGTCCCCGACGACATCGCGCTCGCCGCGTTCGACGACATCCCGTGGTTCGTGCACACCGATCCGCCGGTCACGGCGATCGCCCAGCCCACCCGCGAGCTGGGACGTGCCGCCGTGCGGGCGCTGGTCGACCGCATCGAGGGGCGGCCCCCCGAGTCCGTCACCCTCCCCGCCCGTCTCGTCGTACGCCGCTCGTGCGGCGAGCCGGCTTCTGCGCAGGCCCCCGCTGCGCAGCCCTCCCCCATGCAAAGGAGCATGCCGTGAGCAACCCGGACGAGTTGCTGCGCATCGAAGGCATACGCAAGACCTTCCCTGGCGTGGTCGCGCTCGACGGCGTCGACTTCGACCTGCGCCGGGGCGAGGTGCATGTGCTGCTCGGTGAGAACGGCGCGGGCAAGAGCACCCTCATCAAGATGCTCTCCGGCGCCTACCGCCCCGACGGCGGCCGGATCCTGGTCGGCGGCGAAGAGGTGCGCATCCATGGAGCGCAGGACTCCGAGCGCCTCGGGATCGCCACCATCTACCAGGAGTTCAACCTGGTTCCCGATCTGACCGTCGCCGAGAACATCTTCCTCGGGCGGCAGCCGCGCCGCCTCGGCATGATCGACCGCAAGAAGATGGATGCGGACGCGGCCGAGCTCCTCGAACGCGTCGGCGTCCAGGTGTCGCCCAGGACACGCGTGCGGGAACTCGGCATCGCCCGGCTCCAGATGGTCGAGATCGCCAAGGCCCTCAGCCTGAACGCGCGCGTGCTCATCATGGACGAGCCGACGGCCGTGCTCACCTCCGAAGAGGTCGACAAGCTCTTCGCCATCGTGCGCAAGCTGCGCGAGGACGGCGTCGCCATCGTCTTCATCACCCACCATCTGGAGGAGATCGCCGCGCTCGGGGACCGGGTCACCGTGATCCGTGACGGCAGGAGCGTCGGGCAGGTGCCCGCCTCCACGCCCGAGAACGAACTCGTGCGCCTCATGGTGGGGCGGTCGATCGAGCAGCAGTACCCGCGAGAACGGCCGGACGCCGGGGCCGCGTTGCTCACCGTCGAGGGGCTCACCCGGGACGGCGTCTTCCACGATGTGTCCTTCGAGGTGCGGGCCGGTGAGGTCGTCGGCATCGCGGGGCTCGTGGGAGCCGGCCGTACGGAGGTCGTCCGGGCCGTGTTCGGCGCCGACCCGTACGACAGCGGAGCCGTGCACGTCGCCGGCGCGCCCGTGCGCCGCGCCGACGTGAACGCCGCGATGGCGGCCGGGATCGGGCTCGTGCCCGAGGACCGCAAGGGCCAGGGACTCGTCCTGGACGCGTCCATCGAGGAGAACCTCGGGCTGGTGACCATGCGCGCGGCGACCCACGGCGGCATCGTCGACCGCAAGGGGCAGCACACCGCCGCGGCCAAGGTCGCCGACCAGCTCCGGGTGCGGATGGCCGGACTCGGCCAGCAGGTGCGCACCCTCTCCGGCGGCAACCAGCAGAAGGTCGTCATCGGCAAGTGGCTGCTGGCGAACACCAAGGTGCTCATCCTCGACGAGCCGACGCGCGGCATCGACGTCGGCGCCAAGGTCGAGATCTACCAGCTGATCAACGAACTCACGGCCGCGGGCGCCGCGGTCCTGATGATCTCCAGCGATCTGCCCGAGGTGCTCGGCATGAGCGACCGGGTCCTGGTGATGGCCCAGGGCCGGATCGCGGGCGAACTCTCCGCCGACGATGCGACCCAGGACTCCGTCATGGCACTCGCCGTCTCCTCCCCCACCACGACCGAGAACGAAACGGAGGCCTCCCGTGGCCACTGACACGCTCAAGACCCGGGCGGGCGCCGGTGGCGCCGGCGGTATCCGCCGCCTCCTGCTCGACAACGGCGCGCTCACGGCGCTCATCGGCCTCGTCATCGTGATGTCGGCGCTGTCCGGCGACTTCCTGACGACCGACAACCTTCTCAACATCGGCGTCCAGGCGGCCGTCACCGCGATCCTCGCCTTCGGCGTGACCTTCGTGATCGTCTCGGCGGGCATCGACCTGTCGGTCGGTTCGGTCGCCGCGCTGTCGGCCACCGTCCTCGCCTGGAGCGCCACGTCGGCGGGCGTCCCCGTCGCGATAGCGGTCCTCCTCGCGATCGCGACCGGCCTCGCCGCCGGTCTCGTCAACGGCGTCCTGATCTCGTACGGCAAGCTCCCGCCGTTCATCGCGACGCTCGCCATGCTGTCGGTGGGCCGCGGTCTGTCGCTGGTCATCTCGCAGGGCTCCCCGATCGCGTTCCCCTCCTCGGTCTCGCACCTCGGTGACACGCTCGGCGGCTGGCTGCCCGTGCCGGTGCTGGTGATGGTGATCATGGGCCTGATCACCGCGTTCGTCCTCGGCCGTACGTACATCGGCCGCTCCATGTACGCGATCGGCGGCAACGAGGAAGCGGCCCGGCTGTCGGGTCTGCGGGTGAAGAAGCAGAAGATCGCGATCTACGCGCTGTCGGGCCTGTTCGCCGCTGCCGCGGGCATCGTGCTCGCCTCACGGCTGTCCTCGGCGCAGCCGCAGGCCGCCAACGGCTACGAGCTGGACGCGATCGCCGCGGTCGTCATCGGCGGCGCCTCCCTCGCCGGCGGTACCGGCAAGGCCTCCGGCACCCTGATCGGCGCGCTGATCCTGGCGGTGCTGCGCAACGGCCTCAACCTCCTGTCGGTGTCCGCCTTCTGGCAGCAGGTCGTCATCGGTGTCGTGATCGCCCTGGCGGTGCTGCTCGACACCGTGCGGCGCAAGGCCGGGGCCACCCCGGTGGCCGCCGGGACCCCTGGCGGCGCCGGCAAGGGCAAGCAGGCGTTGACCTATGTGCTCGCGGCCGCGGTCGCGGTGGCCGTGGTGGGCTCCCTGTCGTTCCTGCACGGCGGCTCGTCCTCCAAGACGCCGAAGGTGGGCCTGTCGCTGTCCACCCTCAACAACCCCTTCTTCGTTCAGATCAAGCAGGGCGCGCAGGCGGAGGCGAAGAAGCAGGGCGTCGACCTGACCGTCACGGACGCGCAGAACGACGCCTCGCAGCAGGCCAACCAGTTGCAGAACTTCACCAGTTCGGGTCTCGGCGCGATCGTCGTCAACCCGGTCGACTCGGATGCCGCGGGCCCGGCGGTGCGTGCCGCGAACAAGGCGGGCGTCCCCGTGGTGGGCGTCGACCGAGGCGTCAACAAGGCGAAGACGGCCGCGCTGGTCGCCTCCGACAACATCGAGGGCGGCAAGCTGGGCGCCCAGGCGCTGGCCGAGAAGCTGGGCGGCAAGGGCAAGATCGTGATCCTCCAGGGTCTGGCCGGTACGTCCGCGAGCCGTGAGCGCGGCGCGGGCTTCGAGGAGGGCCTGAAGGCCTACCCCGGGATCCAGGTCGTCGCCGAGCAGCCCGCGGACTTCGACCGCACCAAGGGGCTCGACGTGATGACGAACCTGCTCCAGGCCCACCCCGACGTCCAGGGCGTCTTCGCCGAGAACGACGAGATGGCGCTCGGTGCGATCAAGGCGCTCGGCGCCAAGGCCGGCACGTCCGTCCAGGTCGTCGGCTTCGACGGCGAACCGGACGGTCTGGCCGCGGTCAAGGCGGGCTCGCTGTACGCGTCGGTGGCACAGCAGCCCTCGCAGCTGGGCCGGATCGCGATCGACAACGCGCTGCGGGCCATCCAGGGCAAGAAGGTCGAGGAAACGGTCAAGGTTCCGGTGAAGGTGGTCACGAAGGACAACGTGGCGGGGTTCACGGGCTGACCCCCGCCCCAGCCGGTCGCCACGGCGGCGGGTCCGCGCACACCGCGCGGCCCCCCGGCCGTGGCACCGGTGTCACCGCTGTAGTGGATCCACGGGGATCCGTTGGGAGACAGTTCATGTACGACTACGACCTCCTGGTCGTCGGGTCGGCCAACGCCGATCTGGTGATCGGGGTGGAGCGGCGGCCCGCGGCCGGGGAGACGGTGCTCGGTTCCGACCTGGTCGTCCACCCGGGCGGCAAGGGCGCGAACCAGGCGGTCGCCGCCGCCCGTCTCGGCGCCCGTACGGCGCTGCTGGCCCGGGTCGGCGACGACGCGCACGGCCGGCTGCTGCTCGACGCGCAGCGCGCGGCCGGCGTCGACACCGAGGGGGTTCTGGTCGGCGGGGCGCCCACCGGCGTCGCGCTCATCACGGTGGACCCGTTCGGGGACAACAGCATCGTGGTCTCCCCCGGAGCCAACGGCAGGCTCGCGCCCGAGGACGTACAGGCCGCCGGGAAGCTGCTGTCCGCCTCCCGCGTGGTCTCGACGCAGCTGGAGGTCCCGCTGGAGACGGTCGTGGAGGTCGTACGGAATCTGCCGTCCGGCACCCGGTTCGTACTGAACCCGTCGCCGCCCCGGCCGCTGCCCGCCGAGGTGCTGGCGGCCTGTGACCCGCTGATCGTGAACGAGCACGAGGCACGGGTCATCACAGGCGCGGAGCTGAACGGTTCGCCCGAGGACTGGGCTGCCGCGCTGCTGGCGCTCGGCCCGCGGTCCGTCGTGGTGACCCTCGGCGCGCGGGGCGCACTGGTGGCGACCGCCGAGTCCATGACCCGGGTCCCCTCGGTGAAGGTGGAGGCGGTGGACACCACCGGTGCGGGCGACGCGTTCACGGCGGCGCTGGCCTGGCGGCTGGGCACGGGTGCGTCGCTGCCGGACGCGGCGGCCTACGCGGCACGGGTGGGCGCGGCGGCGGTCACCCGCCCCGGCGCGCAGGAGTCGTACCCCACCGCGGAGGAGGTCGAGGCGCTGTGAAGAAGGCCGGAATCCTGAACCGACACCTCTCCGGGGCGCTGGCCGAGCTGGGCCACGGGGACGGGGTCCTGGTGTGTGACGCAGGCATGCCGATACCGGACGGCCCGCGCGTGGTCGACCTGGCGTTCCGCGCCGGAGTCCCGTCCTTCGCGGAGGTCCTGGCCGGTCTGCTGGACGAGCTGGTGGTGGAGGGCGCGACGGCGGCGCGGGAGATCAGGGACGCGAACCCGCAGGCGTCGGCGCTGCTGGACGCGCGCTTCCCCGGGCTGGCGCTGGTCCCGCACGAGGAGCTGAAGCGGATGACGCGCGAGGCCCGTCTGGTCGTCCGCACGGGCGAGGCCCGGCCGTACGCGAACGTGCTGCTGCGCTGCGGGGTCTTCTTCTGATCCATACGTTCTGACCCATGCCGTACAGACTTCGAGGGGCCCGGTCCACAGGCCGGGCCCCTCGGCTTCCCCCTCCGCGTCAGAACCCCCGCGATCCCCCCAGATCCCCCTCCAGAAGTTCCGACGTCCACTACGACATGCGGGGTGCGGGGAGGGTTGCACGGCCGGAGCGGAAAATTTTTTCGCGTCTTAGCGATCCCGAATAAATGCGCATACGACTGGCATACGCTACGAAGAGGGTCAATCATGGACAGAGAAGCAAGAAGGTGAATGATCACGAGCGACCCTGAGCACAAGAAGGCGCGTTCCGCGTCGCGGAGGCCGTCCTCTCCTGAGCGGAAGACCTCCAAGCCGGAGCAGTCATCCCAGGAGCCGGAGGCCTCCGGTCCCGGGCGCGTGCCCGCTCCCCAGGCCATGCGGAACGCCGCTCAGCAGCTGTCCGAACTGCTGGGACGCGCCCCTCAGTCCGTCTCCGCGCTGAAGCCGACGGCCGACGGCTGGGAGGCCTTGGTGGAGGTCGTCGAGCTGGAGCGCATCCCGGACACGAGCAGTGTGATGGCCAGCTACAAGGTCGTTCTGGATCCCGCGGGTCAGCTGATGGCGTACGAGCGTGCACGCCGATACACCCGCGCACAGGTCGACAGTGAGGGCCGCTAGGGCAAGGCGGCTCCCCCTCCGCGTGGAGGTCTACGAGGGGAAGAAATCGTGACTGTGGTGCCAGGAGGCGGCGGTGGCGCCCTCGCCGGAGGCGGGGGCAGGGGCTCCGGAACCCTGTACGACGTGCTGGAACTCGTTCTCGACCGCGGTCTGGTCATCGATGTGTTCGCACGGGTGTCCCTGGTGGGCATCGAGATCCTGAAGGTCGACGCCCGCGTGGTCGTGGCCAGCGTCGACACCTATCTGCGCTTCGCGGACGCCTGCAACCGGCTGGATCTGGAGTCGGGCCGCAAGGCACCCATGCAACTGCCCGAACTCATGGAGGGCGTCACCGAGGGCGGCGCCCGCGGCAAGAGCAAGGGGGCGCTGACCGGCGCGGTCGAGGCGTTCACCGAATCGCTGCAGGGCCGCGGTGGCGACAAGCGCGAGAAGGAGCCCGAGCGCGCCGAACGCGGCTCGCACCGCCGCTCCGCCAAGGACCGGGAGGAGTGAGCGCACCGATGGCGCTGTACGTGTACGCGATCACCGACGACTCGCACCCCCTGGACCTGGACGGCATCAAGGGCGTGGGCGCGTCGCCCGCCGAGCTGCACACCGTACGGGGCGATTCCCTGTGCGCCGTCGTCAGTGAGGCGCCGGAGGACCTGTCGGTCGCGCGCCGGGATCTGGAGGCGCACCACGAGGCCCAGGAACGGCTGTGGGCCGAGGGGACCGTCCTGCCGCTGAGCTTCGGATTCGTCGCGCAGGACGAGGAAACGGTGCGTGCGGTGCTCGAGGAGCGGGCCGAGCAGTTCACCCAGCGCCTCGAAGAGCTGGCCGGGCGGGCCGAGTTCAATGTCAAGGGCCTTCAGGAGGAGGACGCGGTGCTGCGTTCCGTCCTGGAGGAGTCCCCGGAGGTCCGCGCGCTGAACGAGGCGACCCGGGCGGGCGGCGGCACACAGCAGGACCGGCTCGCGCTCGGCCAGTTGGTGGCCGAGGGGGTGCAGAGCCATGAGGAGGCGCTGGCCGCCGAGGTGCTCGCCGCGCTGCGGCCGCTCACCCTGACGGAGAAGGTCGCCCCGCCGTCCCAGCAGTACTTCGTGAACGCTTCCTTCCTGGTGGAGGACGAGCGCGGCGAGGAGTTCACCCGGACCGGCGAGGAACTGGCCGAGCGCCTGGGCGAGGGCGTCGAGCTGCGGATACGGGGGCCGTTGCCGCCGTACAGCTTCACCTGACCGTTGCGACGGGCGCTGTCCGTATGGCCCGAGGAGGCGGAATGGGACTGGTCACCGGGATTCTGACGCTGCCGTTCGCCCCCGTGCGGGGCATCGGCTGGGTGATCGACAAGGTCGTGCGGACCGCCGAGGAGGAGTACTACGACCCCGCGCGCGTCCAGGAGGGGCTCGTCAAGCTGGAGCGGGCGAGGAACGAAGGCCGCATCGGCGAGGAGGAGTTCGCCCGGCGTGAGGAGGAACTGCTGCACCACCTCGAGGAGATCAGGGCCTACCAACTGCGGCGCGGCGGACAGAGCGGACTGTGAACGCATGCCGTGACGCGCGGCGCGTGGTGCCCCGGCCGTGGACACACGGGCCGTGAAGCCTCGGCAAGGAGAGAAGACGAATCATGATCAATCCCAAGATCGCGGCGGCTGTTCTCGCTGGATATCTGCTGGGCCGGACCAGGAAGGCCAAGCTCGCCCTGAGTCTCGGCGCGATGCTGGCCGGGTCCAAGGTGAAGCCCGACCAGCTCGGCAAGCTCCTCCAGGACTCCCCGCTGGTCGGGAACGTCAGCGAGCAGGTCCGTACCGAACTGGCGGACGCGGGCAAGACGGCGGCGACCACCCTGCTGACGGCGAAGGCCGAGAGCCTGGCCGACGCGCTGCACGAACGCACCACCGGGCTGAAGGAGCGGGCGTACGGCGAGGACGAGGAGCGCGAGGAGGACGAGGGCGAGCGCGCGGAGAGCCGGACCGAGGGGCGTCGCACCGGGGCCCGCAAGAGCCAGACGAGCCGGAGCGCGGCACGTCAGAAGAAGACGCAGACCCGCGCACCGGGCCAGGGCGGCGAGGCGCGCAGCAAGAAGGCGCCGGCCAAGAAGGCGTCGTCCGCCCAGGGCCGCGCGAAGAGCGGCTCCGCACGATCGAGGAGGCCGGACGATGGCTGACGGCGCCCTCTCGAAGGTTCGTGAGCAGGCGAAGCAGAACCCCGCCACGGACCGGCTGATACAGGAGCTGGAGGAGTATCTGCAGACCCGGCTCGAGGTGACGATCGGGAACGTGGGCGAGCGGCTGGGCGAGGGGGCGCGCCGGCTGGCCGAGACACGCGTCGATCCCGGCATGCTGACCGGCCTCGTCCTCAAGGGCGGCAAGAAGCTCCTCGGCGGCGGGGTGCTCGGCGGCGGAGCGGACGGAGGCGGCGGGCTGCTGTCCCACGCCAAGGACATGGTGCTGGACAAGGCCAAGGAGGCGGTGGGGGCCGGCGGCCGCAAGAACAAACCCGACGGCCGGGGCAAGGCGCTGACCATCATCGAGGAAGTCGATGTGGGCGTGCCCGTGCGCGAGGCCTACAACCAGTGGACGCAGTTCACGGACTTCAACCGGTTCGCCAAGGGCGTCGAGGAGGTCCGGCAGGACGACGAGATCTCCAGCCACTGGCAGGTGAAGATCGCCAAGTCGCGCCGGCACTGGCGGGGCACCGTCACCGAGGAGGTGCCCGACGAGCGGATCGCCTGGACTACCGAGGGCCCCAAGGGCACCCACAAGGGCGTCGTCACCTTCCATCCGCTCGGGGACAACCTCACCAAGGTGCTGCTGGTCATGCAGTACTACCCCCATGGCCTTATCGAGAAGACCGGCGGCCTGTGGCGCGCCCAGGGCCGCCGGGTGCGGCTCGATCTGAAGCTCTACCGCGCCTTCATCATGAGCCGGGGCGAGGCCAGCGGCGCCTGGCGCGGCGAGATCCGCGACGGCGAAGTGGTCCGCACGCACGAGGAGGCCGAGGAGGCCGAGGAACGCGAGGCGGCCCGCGACGAGGAAGAGGAAGAGGAAGAGGGCTACCCCGAGGAGGAAGAGGGCTACCCCGAGGAAGAGGAAGAAGAGGAAGAAGAGGGCGAGGAGCCCGAGGAGGGCTACGCGGACGAGGAGGAGGAAGAGGCGGACGAGGAGGAAGAGGGGGACGACGACTACGCCTCCGACGAATCCGAGGAAGGCGAGCGGGAGGAGGACGAGGACGAGGACCGCTACGACGAGACGGAGGAAGAAGGCACCCAAGGGCGCCGGCGTCGCGGTTAGTTCCGGGCGCTGAGGTGCGCGAACCCGCCGGTTTCCGCGTCGCCGACGCCGGGGCCCCAGCGAAACGAGGTCGAGTGTGCCGTGACCCAGTCCGAGCCGGTCCCCACGCCGTCCCGGGGCCTTTACCCGTACGGTCAGGGGTCCTCCAGCACGAACCTGGCCGACATCCTTGAACGCGTGCTCGACAAGGGCATCGTCATCGTCGGCGACATCAAGATCAACCTGCTCGACATCGAGTTGCTCACCATCAAGCTCCGGCTGCTGGTGGCCTCCGTCGACAAGGCCCGGGAGATCGGCATCGACTGGTGGGAGCACGATCCCGCCCTGTCCTCCCGCGCCTCCCGCGCCGACGGCCGGCGCAGCCTGGAGGAGCAGAACGAGCGGCTGCGTGCCGAGGTGGAGGCACTGCGCCGGCAGATCGCCGAGTCCCCGGCGGAGTTGCCCGGGAACGGCACGGAGGCCCGCCGCCCCTCGCGCGAGGCCACTGGCACCGAGCGGGAGCCGCCCGCGGAACCCCGGCGCAAGCGACGGAAGGCCGAGGACGACGCCCGCGCGGCCGAGGGCCCCCGCAGGGCCCGGTCGGCCGAGGGCACCCGTGGAGCGCGTAGGGACGAGGACCGGAGCTGAGGCCGGTGGACGAGCAACTGTGCTACGCATACGCCGTGGTGGGGTCGTCCGCCGCCGTGGAACTCACCGGTGTCCAGGGCGTGGCGGGCGCCCCCGTCACCCTGGTCCGCTCGGGCCCGGTGGCCGCCGCGGTCAGCGCGGTGCCCCGGGAGGGGTTCTCGGAGACGGCCCTGAAGGCGGGCCTGGAGAATCTGGAGTGGCTGGAGGCGACGGCCCGCGCGCATCACTCCGTCATCGAGGCCCTCGCCGCGCGCACCACGGTCCTCCCGCTGCGGCTGGCCACCGTGTATCTCGACGAGGCGAGCGTCCGGCAGATGCTCGGCGAACGCGAGGCGGACCTCGCGGCACTGCTGGACCGGCTCGCGGACCAGGTGGAGTGGGGTGTGAAGGTCTACGCCGAGGTGCCGCCCCCGGCCGCGCCGTCCGCCCCGCCTCCGGCCGCCGACACCGGCGCCGCGAGCGAGGCGGACGCCGGACGCGCGTATCTGCGGCGCCGCCGGCATCAGCGGCAGGAGCGCGAGGACGCGTGGCGGACGGCCGAGGAGGCCGTACGGCGGACGGAGTTGCAGGCCAGGGGTCTGGCGGTGGAGCGGACCCGGCACCGCCCGCAGCAGGGCGGTCTGGCCCAGGGGGTGCCGGGTGAGAACGTCGCCAACGACGCCTATCTGGTCCCGCACCGGCTCTCCGAGGAGTTCCGCAATCGGATGCTGCACGCGGCGGACGACCTGCCCGGGGTGCGCGTGGACGTCACCGGGCCCTGGGCGCCGTACTCCTTCACCGCGCCCCTGGCACCCGACGCGCAGGAGGGGGCCGGGCAGCGGTGAGCGAGTACGGCACGCGGCACTCCTACGGCGACCGGTACGGCGGCACGTACGACGACCGCCACGACCCGTACGAGGACCGCCCGGTCAGCCAGCCCCAGGTCGCGCTGATCGATCTGCTGGACCGGCTGCTGAGCGGCGGCGTGGTGATCACCGGCGATCTGGTGCTGTCCATCGCCGACA
Organism: Streptomyces sp. NPDC002573; assembly: GCF_042889625.1. Lineage (NCBI taxonomy): Bacteria > Bacillati > Actinomycetota > Actinomycetes > Kitasatosporales > Streptomycetaceae > Streptomyces > Streptomyces sp. NPDC002573. Next base: position 292,617 of record NZ_JBIARC010000004.1, read on the forward strand.
TCGATCTGGTGCGGATCTCGCTGCGTGCCGTCCTGGTCGCCGTCCGCGAGGAATTGGGCGAGGGGTGGGCGGGCCTGCTCCCCTCGGGGCGGGCGCTCGCGGGAGGGGGCGCACCCGGTGACGAACCCGACTGAGGGCCCGGGCGCCGACCGTCTGCGGGAGGTGGCCGAGGCCGCCACCCGGGCGTTCTCCGTGCTGCCGGCCAGGCCCGACGAGATGGCCCCGGCGCCCTCCGGCGGCGGCCGGGTCGCCGCGCGCCGTCTGCACACCGACCCGGACACGGTCGAACGGGACCTGGTCAAACTGGTCCTGACCCTGGTGGAGCTGCTGCGTCAGCTGATGGAGCGGCAGGCCCTGCGCCGCGTGGACGAGGGCGGTCTGACGGAGGAGCAGGAGGAGCGGCTCGGGCTGACCCTGATGCTGCTGCACGACCGGATGGCCGAACTGTGCGATCAGTACGGCCTCACCCTCGCCGATCTCAACCTCGATCTGGGCCCGCTCGGCACACTGCTCCCGCCCTGACAGGGCCCCGAGGCTCACCCCCGAGGCTCACCGCACCAGATGCTCCACGAACCGCGCCACCGTCTCCACGAGGACCTCCCGGCCGTCCCGCGCCCACAGCTCGTCGTTGAACAGCTCGACCTCGATGGGCCCGGTGTAGCCCGCGGCCTCCACCCGGGCCGTCCACTCCCGCAGATCGACCGAGCCGTCGCCGAGCCGGCCCCGGCCGTTGAGGACCCCCTCGGGCAGCGGGGTGGTCCAGTCGGCGAGCTGGAAGGCGTGGAGACGGCCGTCGGCGCCCGCGCGGGCGATCTGCTCGGGGGCCGTGTCGTCCCACCAGACGTGGTACGTGTCCACGGTGACACCGACCTGTCCGGCGGGGAACCGCTCGGCGAGGTCCAGCGCCTGGGTCAGGGTCGAGACGACACAGCGGTCGGCGGCGTACATCGGGTGCAGCGGTTCGACGGCCAGCCGCACCCCGCGCCCGGCCGCGTAGGGGCCCAGTTCCCCGAGCGCGTCCGCGATCCGCTCGCGCGCGCCGCGCAGATCCTTGGAGCCGGCCGGCAGGCCGCCCGACACCAGCACGAGCGTGTCCGTGCCGAGTGCGGCGGCCTCGTCGACCGCGCGGCGGTTGTCGTCCAGGGCGCGCGCCCGCTCGCCGGGGTCGGTCGCCGTGAGGAAACCGCCCCGGCACAGCGTCGTCACCGTCAGCCCCGCCCCGCGCACCAGCCGGGCCGTGGCGTCCACGCCGTACGCCCGGACGGGCTCGCGCCACAGGCCCACGCCCCGCACGCCCAGGGCGAGACAGGCGTCGACCAGTTCGGGCAGCTTGAGTTGACGTACCGTCATCTGATTGACGGAGAGCCGCGAGAGCCGCTCCGGTGCCGTGCTCGTGCCGCTCATGGACTCACTCCGTACAGGGTCAGCAGGGTTCTCATCCGCGTCTCCGCCCGCTCCGGGTCGGGGAACAGGCCGAGACCGTCGGCGAGTTCGTACGCCGTCGCGAGATGCGGCAGCGAACGGGCCGACTGAAGGCCGCCCACCATCGCGAAGTGCTCCTGGTGGCCCGCGAGCCAGGCCAGCAGGACCACCCCCGTCTTGTAGAAACGGGTGGGCGTCCGGAACAGATGACGGGACAACTGCACGGTGGGGTCGAGGAGTTCACGGAACCCCTTCACATCGCCCGCGTCCAGGACCCGCACCGCCTCGGCCGCGAGCGGGCCCAGCGGGTCGAAGACGCCGAGCAGGGCATGGCTGAAGCCGTGGTCGTCACCCGCGATCAGCTCGGGGTAGTGGAAGTCGTCGCCCGTGTAGCAGCGCACCCCGTCGGGCAGCCGCCGGCGCAGTTCGGTCTCGCGCCGGGCGTCGAGCAGCGAGATCTTGACGCCGTCCACCTTGTCCGGGTGCGCGGCGACGACGTCCAGGAAGGTGCGGGTGGCCGCGTCCAGGTCGGTGCTGCCCCAGTAGCCCTCCAGGGCCGGGTCGAACATCGGGCCGAGCCAGTGCAGGACGACCGGTTCGGCGGCCTGGCGCAGCAGACGGCCGTAGACGTCGAGATAGTCCTCGGGGCCCCGGGCGACCGCGGCCAGCGCGCGGGAGGCCATCAGGATCGCCTGGGCGCCCGAGTCCTCCACCACGGCCAGCTGTTCCTCGTAGGCGGCGCGGATCGCGTCGAGGCCGTAGGGATACCCGATCTCGGTGGGGTGCAGCTGGTCGGTGCCCACACCGCAGGCGATCCGGCCGCCGACCGCCCTGGCCTCGGCGGCGGACCTGCGGATCAGTTCCGCCGCGCCCGCCCAGTCCAGGCCCATCCCGCGCTGGGCGGTGTCCATGGCCTCGGCGACCGCCAGGCCGTGGGCCCACAGATGGCGCCGGAAGGCGAGGGTCGCGTCCCAGTCGAGGGCGGCGGGTGCGTCGGGGGACACGTCCGCGTAAGGGTCGGCCACGACATGGGCCGCCGCGAAGACCGTACGGGAGGTGAAGGGCGTGCCCGGGGTGAGGGCGAGGGGCGTCCGGCGCGGTGTGTAGGTCCGCAACCGGCCTTCGGTGTCCGGCAGTCGGAGGGTCACAGTGCGATCTCCGGTACGTCGATACGGCGGCCCTCGGCCGAGGACCGCAGACCGAGTTCGGCGAGCTGCACACCGCGGGCGCCGGCGAGCAGGTCCCAGTGGTAGGGCGCGTCGACGTACGCATGCCTCAGGAACAGCTCCCACTGCGCCTTGAAGCCGTTGTCGAACTCGGTGTTGTCCGGCACCTCCTGCCACTGGTCGCGGAAGGCCTCCGTGGCGGGCAGGTCCGGGTTCCAGACGGGTTTGGGGGTGGCCGAGCGGTGCTGGACGCGGCACCCGCGCAGACCGGCGACGGCGGACCCCTCGGTGCCGTCCACCTGGAACTCGACGAGTTCGTCGCGGCCCACACGCACGGCCCAGGAGGAGTTGATCTGGGCGATCGCACCGCCCTCCAGCTCGAAGATGCCGTAGGCGGCGTCGTCGGCCGTGGCGGCGTAGGGCTTGCCCCTCTCGTCCCAGCGCTGCGGGACATGGGTGGTGGCGAGCGCCTGTACGGACCGCACCCGGCCGAACAGCTCGTGCAGCACGTACTCCCAGTGGGGGAACATGTCGACGACGATGCCTCCGCCGTCCTCGGCACGGTAGTTCCAGGAGGGGCGCTGCGCGGGCTGCCAGTCGCCCTCGAAGACCCAGTAGCCGAACTCGCCGCGGACGGACAGGATCCGGCCGAAGAAGCCCCCGTCGACGAGCCGCTTCAGCTTGAGCAGGCCCGGCAGGAAGAGCTTGTCCTGGACGACCCCGTGCCGGATGCCCTTCTCCTGGGCGAGACGGGCCAGTTCCAGGGCCCCCGCCAGGCCGGTGGCCGTGGGCTTCTCGGTGTAGACGTGCTTGCCCGCCGCGATCGCCTTCCGCAGGGCCTCCTCGCGGGCCGAGGTGACCTGGGCGTCGAAGTAGATCTCGACGGCGGGATCGGCGAGCACCGTGTCCAGGTCCGTCGACCGGTGTTCGAGGTCGTACTGCCGGGCGAGCGCGTCGAGTGCGTGCGCGCGGCGGCCGACGAGGACCGGTTCGGGCCACAGCACGGTGCCGTCGCCCAGGTCGAGGCCGCCCTGCCGGCGGATGGCCAGGATGGAGCGGACCAGATGCTGGTGGTGGCCCATGCGTCCCGTGACGCCGTTCATGGCGATACGCACCGTCTTGCGTGTCACGTCGGTTCCCTCCGTGCGCGTCCGGCGCCGCGTACGCTCACCGGTGAGCGTGACGGCAAGCGCTTTCTACGTAGCGAGACGCTAACCCCCGTCCGGCGGGCCGGACAAGGGCGCGTCACGGGCGCATCGAGGTGTCGCCGGACGGCGCGCCCCCGTACGGCCGGACGCCATCTTCCCGCAATCCTTCACCCGGCGTGACGCGTCGGTCACGAAAGCCGTTGAGTTGTCCGATCCGTCGAACAAAAGGGAACCACGGGCCTGTACACGGGTGTCCGGAGAGCTGTAGATGGATTCCTGACAAAGCACGCGACCGGAGGACGACGATGACGGTGACCCTGGCAGACGTGGCGGCGCGCGCGCAGGTGTCGCCCGCGACCGTGTCACGTGTGCTGAACGGGAACTACCCGGTCGCCACCGCCACCCGGGAGCGGGTACTGCGCGCGGTCGACGAGTTGGACTACGTCCTCAACGGTCCGGCGAGCGCGCTCGCGGCGGCCACCTCCGACCTGGTCGGGATCCTGGTGAACGACATCGCCGACCCGTTCTTCGGGATCATGGCGAGCGCTATCCAGTCGGAGATCCGCGGCCCGGGAGGACGGGCCGGCGGCGAACGGCTCGCCGTGGTCTGCAACACCGGCGGCTCACCCGAGCGGGAGCTGACGTATCTGACGCTGCTCCAGCGGCAGCGGGCGGCCGCCGTGGTGCTGACCGGCGGCGCGGTGGAGGACTGCGCGCACAAGGAGGCGGTGGGCGCGAAGCTGAGCAAGCTGGCGGCGGCGGGCACGCGCGTGGTGCTGTGCGGGCGGCCGCCCGCCCCCGAGGCGATCGCGCTGACCTTCGACAACCGCGGCGGCGCACAGCGGCTCACCGAACATCTGATCGGGCTCGGCCACCGGCGGCTCGGCTACGTCGCGGGCCCCGAGGAGCGCACGACCACCCGGCACCGTCTGGAGGGTCACCGGGCGGCCCTGGCCGCCGCCGGGATCGAGGACGACCGGCGGCTGACGGTGCACGGGCGCTACGACCGCCGCGCGGGCTACGAGGCGACGCTCGAACTGCTGCGCCGGGAGCCGTCGCTGACGGCGGTCGTGGCGGCGAACGACACGGTGGCGCTGGGCGCGTGCGCGGCCCTGCGCGCCTTCGGCCTGCGCATCCCCGAGGACGTGTCGGTGGTCGGCTTCGACGACCTCCCCTTCGCGATCGACGCGGTGCCGGCCCTGACGACGGTACGGCTGCCGCTCGCGGAGGCCGGGGCCCGGGCGGGGCGGATCGCGATGGGCCGTGAGGAGCCGCCGCCGGGCGGGATCGCCATGGTGCCGGGCGAGCTGATGGTGCGGGGGACCACGGGGGCGCCCCGCGGCTGAGACCTGGGGGCGTGCGGCGCGCCACACCGGCCGTGGCGCAAGGACAGGCGTTACCGGCGGGTGGCGGGGTAGTTTCCGTGACCATGAAGCTGGCGTTCTCCACCCTCGGTGTCCCCGGTCTGCCCGTAGCGGACGTCGTCCGGCTCGCGGCTGCGCACGGCTATCACGGTGTCGAACTGCGCACCCACCCCGAGGAACCCGTGCATCCGGGCCTCGGACCCACCGAACGGGCCGCCGTGGCCGCCGAGTTCGGGGCCTTTGGCGTCGAGATCCTGGGACTCGCCGGGTACGTGCGCGTCGCCGCGCCCGGCGACGACGCACCCGTGCTCGCCGAGATCCGCGCGCTCCTGGAGCTCGCGGGCGACCTGGGCGCCCCTTTCGTGCGCGTCTTCCCCGGCGGCGGCACCGAACAGCGCCCCGAGGAGGCCGACGCCACGGCCGCCCGGCGCCTGGGCACCGCCGCCGAGTACGCCGCCGACCTCGACGTACGGATCCTGCTGGAGACACACGACTCGCATCGCACCGGGGCGGACGTCCTGCGCGTCCTCGGCGCGGTCGGCCACCGCCATGTGGGCGCGCTGTGGGATGTGATGCACACCTGGCTGGGTGGCGAGCAGCCGCAGGAGACGTACGCGGCCCTGTGCACCTACCTCGGCTACGTCCAGGTCAAGGACATCGCCTCCGCCGACGACAGAACCCCGCTGCCGCTGGGCGCCGGCGTCCTGCCGATCACCGAGTGCGTGGAGGTCCTCTCCCGCCACGGCTGGGACGGCTGGCTGTGCTGGGAGTACGAGAAGCGGTGGCACGAGGCGGCGGCGCCCCTCCCGGAACTGCTCGACGCCGGCCGGAACCACCTGGCACGACTGCTCAGCGAGTCGGCGTAGCGCGGTGCGATCGGACCGAGAGCGCGGGATGAGCGGACTCGCCCTCTTCGGACCGCCCGTGGACCGAAGGCGGACTGAAGCATGCGCGTCCCCCTGCACGTCTGAGAGCGACAGCCCTTTGCTATTCGCTCGCCGGCGGCGCCGACACTCGATTAGCCTCCACGCCGTGACACTCCACACCCACCCCGCCCTCTCCTCGTGAGCCTCGGCCTTCGACGCCCGTTCATCGACGTCGAACCGCTGCGGACGTCCCCGGCCTTCCGGCGGCTGCTGATCGGGCGGACCGTGTCCGTGCTCGGCGGCTTCATGGCCATGGTCACCGTCATGTACCAGGTCTGGGACATGACGCACAGCACGGCCTGGAGCGGGGCGGTCGGTCTGGCGCAGGCGCTGCCGACGGTGCTGTTCGGGCTGTTCGCCGGTGCGCGGGCCGACCGGGGCGACCGGCGGCGCATCTTCCTCTTCGCCACCGTCGGCCAGGGGGTCTGCTCCCTGCTGCTCGCGGTGCAGGGCTTCCTCGGGCACGTACCGGTGACCGGAGTGCTCGCGCTGCTGGCGGTGCACTCCTGTTTCGGCGCGATCGGCGGACCGGCGGCGGGGGTGTTCGTGCCCCGGCTGCTGCCCAAGGAGCAGGTGGCGGCCGGGCTGGCCCTCAACCAGGTCTCCTCCCAGGCGATGATGCTGCTCGGCCCCGCGCTCGGCGGTCTGGTCCTCGGCTGGGCCGGGATCGGCGTCTGCTATCTGCTCGACGCGCTGAGCTTCGGCGTCGCCTTCTACGGCGCCTACGGACTGCCCCCGCTGCCGCCCGAGGGCGAGCACTCCCGGACCGGGCTGCGCGGAGTGGCGGACGGGCTGCGTTTCCTGACCGGGCACCGGGTGGTGCGCGGCGCGCTGGTCACCGACCTGGCCGCCACCGTGCTGTCGATGCCGATGAGTCTGTTCCCGCTCGTCAACGCCGAGCGTTTCGGCGGCGATCCGCGCACGCTCGGGCTGTTCCAGTCGGCCGTCGCCGTCGGCGGGATCACCGCCTCCGCCCTGTCCGGACCAGTCACCCGGCTGCGCCGCCCGGGGCTGGTGATGCTGTACGGCGCGGGCACCTGGGGCGCTGCGCTCGCCCTGTTCGGGCTGCTCACCGACCCCTGGGCGGGGTTCGGGCTGCTGCTCGTGGCCGGGGCCGCCGACACCGCCTCGGTGATCTCGCGCAGCACGATCGTGCAGACGCACACCCCGGACGCCCTCCTCGGCCGGGTCACGGCCGCCGAGCAGATCGTCGGCCAGGCGGGCCCCAACCTCGGCAACCTGCGCGGGGGTCTGGTCGCCGGCTGGACCTCCGGCGCGGCCGCGCTGGTCAGCGGGGGTCTGCTGTGTCTGCTCGCGGTGGTGTTCGTGGGCACGAGCACGCCGGAACTGCGTCAGGGGGCCAGGTCCCCCGGCGGTCCCGCCCTCGAGGCTACGCCGGACGTGCCGTGAGCCGTACGGAGGCGTTCAGGCACCAGTCCAGTACGGCGGGCCAGGAGCCGTAGCCGGCGTCCAGGTCGAGGTGGGCAGCGCCGGGAAGGATCTCGGTCGGGATGCCGAGGGGGTCGCCGAAGACGGTCCGCGCGCCCTCCGGGCAGTACGGGTCGTCGTCGCCCGCGACCAGACGGGTCGGCGCGGGCAGGGCGAGACCGTCCAGGGGCGGCGGGGCGAACTCCGCCACCTCCGGGTGCCGTAGGAGGACGGAGCCGGACGGCGGGGCCACGAGCAGCACCCGGTCCACGGCGAGGCCCTCCATCCCGCGCGCGACTGCGTGCAGCCACAGCACGGTGGACAGACTGTGGGCCACGACGACCCGCTCCGCGCCGCGCGGCAGTCCGTCGAGGTGGCGGACCAGCTCCGCGAGCCACACCTCCAGGTCCGGGTCGTCGGGGTCGGGCAGTTGGGGATACGTCACATGGTGACCGAGCTCGGTGAGCCGGTCGGCGAGCCAGTGCTCCCAGTGGTCCTTCGGACGGTGGTTCTGCCAGCCGTGGAGGATCAGGTAGGCACGCGGGGCTTCCGGGTGATCGTTCGTGGTCATGGCCCGCATGGTTTCCGATCATCGGGCGAAGGTCCACCTAGTGCCGTGGTCTCAAACCGTTCCTAAACAGTGTCCAGGAGTGGCATTTGCTGCCAGCTCCCGGAACTGCGCGCATCCCGAACGGTGTTGGATGCGCTGGTATCCCGCGTTCGCTGTGTCCCCGTCCAGCTGCGTGCATCGTGTGCACGTTCCGTGACGGGTGGGCGGGTTCCCTCACGCCCTCGTGTGCCTGGTCCGGCCTGGGCGGTCCGATGCCCCGCAGCATCGCTCTGGTGCTGC